>NZ_BAAARV010000007.1:0-66847 GCF_039532525.1 Dactylosporangium salmoneum | reverse complement strand
GGGCCGCCGGGGAGGCCGGCCTCAATGGCGTCCCGGCGTCCCCCACCACCACCTCGACCACCCCGGCCGCCGCGGCACCGCCCGCGTCGGGCTCGCCGCGTCCCGCCGCCGGCGTCCCGGCGCCCCCGGCCGCGCTGAAGGCGATCCCGGCCAGCGCCGCCGCCATCCGCCTGGAGTGGACCGACAACTCCGACAACGAGACCGGCTTCACGGTCATCAACGGCGTCACGTCGCGCGACGTCGCCGCCAACGCGACCACGTACACCTGGACCGGCCTGGCCCCGGAGCAGTACATGTGCTTCAAGGTCCGCGCCTTCAACGCGGCCGGCCCGTCGCCGTACTTCCCGGCCGCCCAGGAGTCCTGGGTCTGCGCCACCAGCCAGAAGGGCACGGGCCCGGCCGCCCCGTCCAACCTGACCGCCGAGGCCGTGAGCCCGACCGCAATCCGCCTGCAGTGGACGGACAACTCCGACAACGAGACCGGGTTCACGGTCATCAACGGCAGCGCGTCGCGCAACGCCGGGGCCAACGCGACCGCGTACACCTGGGACGGCCTGAGCCCCGGCACGTACATGTGCTTCAAGGTCCGGGCGGTGAACGCGGCGGGCGTCTCCCCGTACACCCCCTCGGCCCAGGAGTCATGGGCCTGCACGACGACCCCGGCCGCCGGCGGCTCCCGCTAGGAAAGCGTTGACGTCATCCGCGGCGGGTGAGGACTCGGCACGCTCATCGTCTGCATGGTGGACCGGTATCGAAGCTGCCGTCGTGGCTGGTCGTTGTAGGAGTGCCGGATGCAGATCACGCCCGAGGCCGTAGTCCTACCGGCGGACACCAGCCGGCTGCCGCAGGGCAAGCACGGCCCGATATATCCGCGCACGCCGGCGTGTTACGGGTTCACGGTCATCGCGACGGTCAAGCCCGGGCGCGCCGATGCGGTGCGCGGCTATGGGCAGACGCTGGCCAAGGCGCTCGAGGTAGACCCGCATCTGCTCGCGCCGCTGAAGCTGCACTACCTGCGGTGGGTGCTGTTCGACAACGACACCCGGTTCATGTACCAGGGCATCTTCGACACCGACTTCGACAAGTACACCGAGGACGCCGTCGCGTTGTTCATCAAGGCCGGCGTGGCCACGGTGTTCGAGAATCTCGAGGGCTTCCCGGAGGACTGGCGCACGAATCCGGATGCCTTCGTCAGGTTCGTGCGGGACCACCAGTGCCCGAGCTTCATGGAGTACGGCGAGTACCCGTACGTGACGGCCGACGAGATCAAACGGGCCCTGCAGGTCAAGGACGCCCTTTCCACCATGCTCGACCAACTGCAGTAGGGCCCGGGACCGTCGATGGAACAGCGGAGCACCGCCCGCACGTACAACCAGCGCCACCAGCGCCGACCGGCCACACCGGGACGCCGGCGGGTGAGCATCTACGTCGCCTGGAGCTATCCGGCCGAGGCCGGTCGCGACCCGGCCGGGCTGGACAACCGGTACTCGACGATGACCGAGGTACGCCGGGCGGCGTGGCCGGCCTACGAGGACCCGCAGTGGTCAGACCCGGGCCGGTACCTGCAGGGCATCGCCGGCTCGCTGGAGCTGTTCTTCCTGGCCTGGGAGCCGTTCCAGCAGTTCACGCTGGAAGTGACCGGCCACCCGGTCGCGGTGTATCAGCGCATCGACCAGGCCGGCTCCGTCACGCCGCTGGACGAGCGCGTGCTGGCCGACACCGACGTGCTGCTGCTGTTCGGCCTCGACCACATGGTGACCGGCCAGGAGGCCACCGACGCCGAGATCGAAGCGTTGCGGCAGTTCCTGACCCGGCCGGAGGCCCGGCTGGTGCTCGGCCCGCACCACGACGTCGGCGCGACGGACGATCTGCGGCAGCGCGACGCCGAGCACCACCACCACGGCGACCCGCTGGTGCCCCGCCAGCAGCGGTTCGGCCGGTACACCCGCTCCGTCATGGCCGGGCTCGGCGTGCCGGTGGAGAACCGCTGGGGACTGCGGCCCGCGGTCCGCGGCGACGGCGGCATCGCCCCGCTGTCGATCGACGCCGACCTCGATGAGCGGGGCTGGCTGGACGGCGTCACCGGCCTCAACTTCCACCAGCACCTGCCGCACTACGCCGTGACGACCGACGAACCCGGCACCGTGCGGGTGCTGGCCCGGCAACCCATCGACACCTCACGGCCGCACCCGTTCGTCGAGGCGGGTAACAGCGAGTTCAACGCGCTGCTGTGGATGCCGCCCGACGCGCAGCGGGCCGCGGACATCCTGGTCGCCGACTCGACGATCTTCAGCACGCTGTTCGGCGCCGACGACAGCCTGCGCCGGTTCTGGCACAACCTGGTCGCCGACCCGCAGCGCCGCACATGACGCGGGCCACCACGCGGCTGGACCTGCACGACATCCAGCGAGGAGTGCTCAGCCCCCGGCCCACCCCGTACGCGGCCACGTACCTGCTGTTGCGCATCGACGACCCCGCCGACGGCCGCCAGTTCATGCGCCGCGCCGCCGAGGTCGTGACGCCGGCCGCGGACGAGACACACCCCTTGGGCGACACGTCGGTCAGCGTCGCGGTCACCCACCACGGACTGCGCGCGCTCGGCGTGCCGCAGCAGTCGCTCGACACGTTCGCGTGGGAGTTCCGCCAGGGCATGGCGGCCCGCGCCGCAGCGCTCGGCGACACCGGCGACAGCGCCCCCGAACACTGGGAACCGCCGCTAGGCTCGCCGGACGTCCACGTGGCGCTGACCGTGGTCGCGCCGGACAGCGACCGGCTCGACGCCGCGATCGAACGCGCCCGCCCGGCCTACGCGGCGCTGCCCGGCGTGACCGCGATCTGGCGGCAGGACTGCCACGCCACGGCCGACGAGACCGAACCGTTCGGCTACCGCGACGGGATCAGCCACCCGGCCGTCGAGGGCAGCGGCATCCCCGGCTCCAACCCCCTCGAAGCACCCCTGCGACCGGGCGAGTTCGTCGTCGGCTACCCCGACGAGCTCGGCGGCACCCAGCACGTCCAGCCGGAGGTCCTCGGCCGCAACGGCAGCTACGTCGCGTTCCGCAAGCTCCATCAGCGTGTCGCGGCCTTCCGCCGGTACCTCACCGAACACGCCGCCACGCCCGACGAGGAGGCCCTGCTGGCCGCCAAGTTCATGGGTCGCTGGCGCAGCGGCGCCCCACTCGCGCTCAGCCCGCACCGCGACGACCCGGTGCTCGGCGGCGACCCGCACCGGCGCAACGCCTTCGGCTACGCCGAGGACCCCACCGGATACGTGACGCCCGGCGGCAGCCACATCCGGCGCGCGAACCCCCGCGACGCCGACGTCGCCGGCGAACCCCGGTTGCACCGGATGATCCGGCGCGGCACCGTCTACGGCCCGCCGCTGCCCGACGGCGTCCTCGACGACGACGGCGTCGATCGCGGCATCATGTTCGCCTTCGTCGGCGCGCATCTGGGCCGGCAGTTCGAGTTCGTCCAGTCCGAGTGGATCAACGACGGCGTGTTCTTCGGTGCCGACGGCGCCCGCGACCCGATCGCCGGCCGGCACCGGCCCGAGCACGACGCCTACACCATCCCGCGACGACCGGTCCGCCGGCGCCTGCACGGCCTGCCGCAGTTCGTCGTCACCCGTGGCGGCGAGTACGGCTTCATGCCCGGACTGCGCGCGCTGCGCTGGCTCGCCGACCTGCCCGGCTAGCCATGGACGTCGTGCTCCTGCTGGTCAACGTGGTCACGATCGTCTTCATCACCAGCACCATGTTCGGCGCCGGCCTCGGCTCCACCGCGGCCGCGCTGCCGGCCGTCGCCACCGATGTGCCGCTGCTGCTGCTCGCGCTGCTGGTCAACATCGTGCTCGTCCCGCTGGTCGCGTGGGGGCTCGGCATCCTGTTCCACCTCGCCGCCGCGGCGTTCATCGCGCTGGTACTCGTCGCGGCGTCACCGGGCGGGCCGTTCGGCGCCAAGCTCGCCATGATGCAGCACGGCGACACCACCACCGGCGCCGCCATGCAGGTCCTGCTCGCCGCCGTCGGCAGCGTCACCTTCGCACCCGTCGCCAACCTCGTCATCCGCACCGCCGGCATCGCGGAAGGCTTCACGCTCGACGTGGGCGCGCTCATCCGCACCGTGGCCCTGCTCCAGCTCGTCCCCTTCGCCATCGGTCTGCTGATTCGCCACGTCCGGCCCGAACTCGCCGACCGCTGGCAGCCGCGCACCGCCGCCCTGTCCAACGGCACCTTCCTCGCCGTCCTCGCCGGCATGTTTGCCGGGAACTGGCAGCAGATCGCCGCCCTGCTCGGCTCCCGCACCCTCCTCGCCGGGATCGTCCTCACCGCCGCAGCCGGCGTCGCCGGGACCCTCCTGGCCACGGGCTCCATGCCCCGCCGCACCACCATGGGCGGCGTCGCGGCCACCCGCAACGTCGGCCCCGCGCTCACCGCCGTCGGTCTCGCCTTCCACAACGACCCGGCGATCCTCGGCGCGCTCGCCGGAGTCCTCGCCCTCGGCCTGGTCGTGTCCATTCCCGCCGCCGTGGTCCTCGGCCGCGGACGCCGTCCACCGGACGCGGCCGAGCAGCCGGCAACCCAATAGTGCCCGCCGAGGCGCGGGGCTGCGCCTCGGCGGGTCATCGGTCAGCGCACTAGCTGTAGGCCTCGAACTCGTAGATGCGGGCGGCGCCTCCCGTGCCGCTCTGCTCCGCGGTGACCACGTTCAGGCGCAGGTAGCGGGCCGAGACGTTCACCGCGTGGGTGGTGACGCTGGCCGTGTTGGCCCGGGCCTGGACGACGGTCGTCCAGGTGGTGCCGTCCGTCGACGCCTGCACGTCGTAGTCGCGGGTGTTCCAGGCCGCCGACTCTCCGCCGGCTCCGGCGTGACGGATCGTGATGGTGCGGACCGTCTTGGTGGCGCCCAGGTCCACCCGCCACCACCTGCTCGCGCCGGTGGAGCACCACTTGTCACTCGTGCCGCCGCTCACGCTGCCGTTGACGGCCTTGGCCGGGCCCTCGTTGGCGTTGCAGGACGAGTCGGCGGTGGCCGGCTGGTTCAGGGCCAGGTTGGTGGACGTGGCGGCGGTGTCGAAGGACGGCGGGGCGTCGGCCGCGGCGCTCCCCCACGACGTGTTCGCCGTGGTACCCAGGGTCAGGTCGACCGTGCCGCCCGCGCTCAGCAGCGACTCGGGCAGCCACGGACGCGTCGAAGCAGCGCCGTTGAGGTTCATGCTCTGGATGTACGGCGCATTCGTGCCCGCGCCCGTGGCGTTCACGGTGATGGTGGCGCCGTTGCCGCGGTGCACGACCACCTGGGTGAACAGGGGGCTGGCCAGCAGCAGCTCGCCGCGGCCGGGGCTGAGTGGGTAGACGCCCATGGCGGCGAAGACGTACCAGGCCGACATCGCGCCCAGGTCGTCCTGGCCGGGGATGCCACCGGGGGCGTTGGACCACAGCGTGTTGACGACCTGCCGGACCGTCTGCTGCGTCTTGTACGGCTGCCCGGCGAAGTCGTAGAGCCAGGGCGTGCCGATGGACGGCTCGTTGGCCAGGTCCGAGTGCGTGCCGCCGGCCTTGGACAGCGCCCAGCTGCCGTCGGTGTTGTGGAAGAAGGAGTCCAGGCGCGACGCCGCCGTGGCCTGGCCGCCCATCTTGGCGAACAGGCCGTTCACGTTGAAGGGGACCATCCAGGTGTACTGCGCCGCGCTGCCCTCGGCGAACCCGTCGGAGCTGGCCGGGTCGAACGACTGCCAGGCGCCGGCGGCGTTGCGCTGCTGGATGTAGCCGGTGCCGGGGTTGAACACGTTGCGCCAGTTCTGGGCCCGGGCCAGGAACTGGTTCGCGGTCGTGCTGTCGCCCAGGCGGGCGGCCAGCTGGGAGATGCCGAAGTCGGCGGAGACGTCCTCGAGGGTCTCCCCCGCGCCGCCCCAGGCGTTGCCGTCCGACGGGACGTAGCCGATCTGCAAATACTTGTCCAATGACGGGCGCTCGCCGACGACCATGACGTTCCAGCCGGTGCGGCTCAGGTCGGCCGCGGTGACCGTGGTCGCCGCATGGACCATCGAGGTAAGCGCGCCGGAGGCGTCGAAGGTGGTGCCGCCGAAGGCGTAGATGCTCGCCACCGCGGCGTGGCCGGGGTCGCCGGTCATCACGTGCGTGCCGCCCTGGTTGTGCGTCCAGCGGTCCCACACGCCGCCGTTCTGCGCGGCCTGGTTGAGCAGCGACTGGGCGATGTCGGCGCCGATGTCGGGGCGCAGCAGGGTGACGAGCTGGACCTGGTCGCGGTACACGTCCCAGCCGGAGAAGTTGGCGTACTGGGCGTGCTGGGCGCCGGAAACCGTGTGGGTCGCCTGGTCCATGCCCTTGTACTGGCCGTTGACGTCGCTGAAGACGTTCGGGTGCAGCAGCGAGTGGTACAGCGCGGTGTAGAAGGTCTGCTGCTGCGCGGTCGTGCCGCCGGTGATGGCGACCCGGCCGAGCTCGGTGTTCCAGGCGTCGTGGGCGCGCTGGCGGACGGTGTCGAAGGTGGTGCCGGCCGGGTTCTCGGCGTCGAGGTTGGCCTTGGCGTTGGCCGCGCTGACGTAGGAAATGCCGACCCGCACGCCGACCGCCTGGCCGGAGCTGGTGTCGAACGAGACGTACGCCCCGGAGCCCTTTCCGGCCGGCGGCCAGCCCGCGGTGCCGTAGGTCGTGCCGCCGCTGGAGCTGGTCGAGCCCGCGGTGAGCGCGCCGTCCTGCCAGGTGCCGGTGGAGGCGAAGGGCTTGTCGAAGGCGGCGTAGAAGTACAGCGTGTAGTAGCTGCGCCGGTCCTCGGTGTTGATGTAGCCGCAGAAGTTGCCGCTGGTGACGGAGCCGGAGATGGCCCGGTTGGCGGTGTCCACGGTGGTCTGGGCGGCGCTGCTACCGACCTCGGAGTTGGACGTGCGGACCAGCAGCGAGGCCGTCTTGCCGGTCGGGTAGGTGAACCGGCCGGCGCCGGTGCGGGTGGTCGCCGACAGCTCGACGTTGACGCCCGAGTCGAGGCCGACCCGGTAGTACCCGGCGGTGCCGGTCTCGTTGCTGTGCGAGAACGTGCTGGCGTAGGTGGCATCGCTGCTGTCCGACGACGGCGACGAGGTGACGTTTCCGGCGTACGGCAGGAACGGCACGTCACCGGAACCGCCCGCGCAGCCGGTGCCCGACATGTGGGTCAGGCTGAAGCCGCGGACCTTGGTGACGTTGTAGTCGTAGCCGCCCGGCTGCGGCGTGCGGGTCTGGTCGCCCCGGGTGTTCTCCGGGCTCCACTGGACCATGCCGAACGGCGTGTCGGCGCCGGGGAAGGTCTCACCGGAGTTGGCGGATCCGATGAGCGTGTTGACGGTGGCGGCTGGGTCGGCCACGGCGGCGGCCGCGGGGGGCACCTGGGACAGCTGGGCGGCGGCGAGCGCCACCACGGCGGCCAGGGCGCACTTGAGGGGTTTGGAGCGCACGGCGAACCTCCCGATCGCATGGATCGAGTTCAATGAGAAGTTTTGTTAAAAGTTGCCAGTGCGTTCCGGTTCTGTCAACCCTTGACTGAATTAGCATCGAAGGCATTGGATGGGAGCGTGTTCCGCCGTATGCTCCCCTTCGCGTCCGCGGCCGCGCTCGTCGCCGGCACCGTGGTCGCGCTCGCGGCTCCCGCCAGGGCCGCCACCGATGCCGTCATCGACGGCAGCGCCCGCTTCGAGGTCCTCACGCCGACGCTGATCCGCATGGAGTACGCGGGCGACGGGGCCTTCCAGGACGCGACCACGTTCAACGCGGTCAACCGCAACTTCCCGGTGCCCTCGTACACGACCGCCGTCACCGCCGACGGCTACCGCGAGATCCGCACGAGCGCCCTGACCCTGCGCTACAAGCAGGGCAGCGGCCCGTTCACCGCGGCCAACGTCTCCGTCGCCCTGTCGACCGGCGTCACCGCCGCGCCGGCCTTCCCGTCGTACTGCGCCTTCGGCACCGCCTGCGAGGCCGAGAACGCGCTGCTGACCGGCTTCGCC
The DNA here is from genome assembly GCF_039532525.1 of Dactylosporangium salmoneum. Classification (NCBI taxonomy): domain Bacteria; kingdom Bacillati; phylum Actinomycetota; class Actinomycetes; order Micromonosporales; family Micromonosporaceae; genus Dactylosporangium; species Dactylosporangium salmoneum. Next base: position 58,842 of record NZ_BAAARV010000007.1, on the reverse strand, counting down.
GCGCCCGCCTACGACCACACCGGCTACACCGGCTCGGCGTTCGTGGCCGGCTACGAGAAGACCGGCTCCGGCCTCGCCATCGACGTGAGCGGCGTCCCGTCGGCCGGCAGCTACAAGCTGCAGGTGCGCTACTCCAACGCCAAGGGCGCCACCGGAACACTGTCCACAAGGGTCAACTCGACCGCCGGGCCGGCGCTGAGCCTGCCGCAGACGGCGAACTGGAACACGTGGGCGACGACCTCGGTCACGGTGAGCGTCCCCGCCGGCACCAGCACCATCTCGCTGTTGCAGAACGCCTCCGACACCGGCCAGGTCAACATCGACAGCATCGCGCTGACCCCGACGTCGACGACCACCTATCCGGCCGCGTCGACCGCGCTGGTCAGCACCGGCTACGGCGCCGGGCCGGCCGACACGCTCGGCGGCTGGTCGCGCTCGCTGGACAACCCGGCCGTCCTGCCGGTGCCGGAGCACCCGGGCATCCTGACCCGGTCCGGGTGGTACCTCCTCGACGACAGCCGCACCGCGCTGCTCTCCGCCTCCCACGTGGTCACCGACCGCCCATCGCATGGCAGCCAGCCGTACCAGGACGGCTATTTCTTCGGCTACGGCCAGAACTACAAGCAGGGCCTGGGCGACCTGAACGCCCTGACCGGCAACACGGCGCTGCTGCCGCAGTCGGCCTACGGCGTCTGGTACTCCCGCTACTTCGCCTACAGCGCCGCCGACTACCAGAACACGCTGATCCCCACATTCCGCAGCACGTTCACCCCGATCGACTGGCTGGTCATCGACACCGACTGGAAGTCACCCAGTCAATGGAACGGCTGGAACTGGAACACAGGGCTCTTCCCTGATCCGACGTCGTTCATGAACTGGACCAAACAACAGGGCCTGAACGTCTCGCTGAACATCCACACCAGCATCGCCGGCAACGACCCGCGCTTCGCCACCGCCAACAGCCAGGCCGGCGGCCTCATCCCCGACGGCGGCAACTACGCCTTCGACTGGTCCAACCCGAACCACATGACCGCGTACATGAACCTGCACAAGCCGTTCGAGCAGCAGGGCGTGCGCACCTGGTGGCTGGACTACTGCACCGGCTGCGGCGCCTCGACGGCCTCGGACCCGCACGTCTCCCCCGACACGCTCATCAACCAGGCCTACGCCGACTCGGCCGCCGCAAGGGGCCTGCGCCCGTTCTCCTTCGGCCGCATCGGCGGCTCGGAGATGGGCAACGACGACTCCAACTTCGCCATCGGCCCGTGGCCGGAGCGCCGCGACACCATGCAGTTCACCGGCGACACCCCGGCGACGTGGGACATGCTCGCCTTCGAGGCCCGCTTCGCCGGCGACGAGGCCGCCGCCGGCCTGTCCAACGTGAGCCACGACATCGGCAGCTTCCACGGCGGCCACCTCGCCGACGACATGTACGTGCGCTGGGTCCAGCTCGGCACCTTCCAGCCGATCGACCGCCTGCACTCCGACCACGGCGACCGCCTGCCGTGGAACTACACCGGCGCCGCCGCCTCGGCCGCCGACGCGTTCCTGCGCCTGCGCGAGGCCCTGGTCCCGTACACGTACACGTTGGCCGCCCAGGCTCGTTCGACGGGCGTGCCGATCGTGCGGCCGCTGTACCTCAACTACCCCGCCAACAACGAGGCCTACACGAACCCGACCGAGTACCTGTACGGCGACAACGTCCTCGTCGCCCCGATCGTCTCCTCGAGCGGCTCCCGCTCCGTCTGGATCCCGCCGGGCACCTGGACCGACTACTTCACCGGCCAGGCGTACACGGGCCCGTCGACCGCCACGATCTCCGACCCGCTGTCGCAGATGCCGGTCCTCATCAAGGCCGGCGGCATCATGCCCACCCGCACCGACTACGTGGACTACGCCGCCCAGCGCCCCCTGACCCAGCTCACGGTCAACGTGACCGCCGGCGCCGACGGCTCCTTCTCGCTCTACTCGGACGCCGGCGAGGGTACGTCCACCGCCTCCACCAACGCCCCACTGACCTGGACTGATTCCTCGCGGACCCTCTCCATCGGCGCGCAGACGGGCTCCTTCACCGGGGCTCCGACCACGCGCGCCTACACCCTGCGGCTGTCCAACGCCTCGGCCCCGACCGCCGTCACCGTCGACGGGGTGCAGCTGCCGGAGACGGCGTGGTCGTACAACGGCAACAGCCACACGGTCACGGTGACCACTTCGTCGCTGTCCCTGTCCTCCGCCCACACGGTGTCCCTCACCGGCTCCGGTGCCGGGAACCCGGCAGGCGGCGAGGTCCTCGGCATCGGCGGCCTGTGCCTGGACGTCCGAGGCGGCGCTTCCGCTGACGGCACGGCGCTGCAGGTGTACGGCTGCAACCACTCGACGGCGCAGACCTTCGCCTACGGTTCCGACAACACGGTCCGCGTGCTGGGCAAGTGCCTGACCGCGGGCGCGGGCGTCACGATCAGCACCTGTTCCGGTGCCGCTACGCAGCAGTGGACGCACCAGTCGAACGGGGCGCTGGTCTCCGGTGGGCAGTGCCTGGACGTGCCCAACTCCAACACCACGCCCGGGGCCGTGCAGCTGCAGATGTACGCCTGCAACGGGACCGGCGCCCAAACCTGGAAGCTGCCGCCGGGCCAGCTCACCGGGCCGGGCGGGCTGTGCGCCGACGTGGCCAACGGGTCCCCGGCGTCCGGGACGGCCGTGCAGCTCTGGGGGTGCAACGGGACCGACGCGCAGCGGTGGTCCGCCCCGGGCGACCAGACCATCCGCACGCTGGGCAAGTGCCTGGACGTGGCCAACGCCGGGTCCGCCAACGGCACCCCGGTGCAGCTGTGGGACTGCGACGGAACGGGCGCCCAGACCTGGCAGACCCGCTCCGACGGGACCCTCTACAACCCACAGTCGGGCCGCTGCCTGGACGACCCGAACAACAACCAGCACAACGGCGACCTGCTACAGATCTGGGACTGCAACACCACCACGGCCCAGAAGTTCCGCCTGGGCTGAGTCCTGCTCGTGGCGCCGCGGGCCGGCTACCGGTCCGCGGCGTCTTCCCGCCGGCCGGGCCGGTCGGCCGGCGCTCAGCTGGACGGGCGCACGCCGAGGCAGCAGATAACCGCTTCCGTCTCGGGGTTGAGGTAGAGCTGGAACAGCACCGCATTGTGTTCCCGGTCGCCGACGCGGCCGACCATGACGGTGTCACCGGTATACCGCGTCAGAGCGTCGATGGCCTCGGCGAAGTTCAGCAGCGACGTGCCGCGCCGCTCGGCGCTGGCCTGCCGCCTGCGGAGGATCGACATGGCCGCCGGGACGGGGACCCGGCTGTCGTCCCACACCTGGAAGCCGGCACCGGCGGCCAGCGCCTCACGGACGGCGACGCGCATGTCATCGTCGCCGGCCATCAGTCGGATGAGTTTCTGCCGCTCCATCACGCGACCACTATGCGCTAATCTTCCTCACTCGCCGTCGACTCCCAGGTTTCGCCGCCGTCGCGGCTGAGGTGGGGAGCCTTGAATTCACCGTAGATCTGGTGTTCCCACTCTTCGTACATCTCGTTGTCGGTTCCGTGGATCAGGATATCCCGGCCGTAAGGGACGTCCTCGTGAGGCGTTCTCAGGATGACGCCGTCGCCGTGCCCCTGGGCGGCCGCTGACCGAGCCTCGTCAATGTCGTGAGTCCACGATGTCATCTCGCTCTGCGTGTCATTGGCGGCGTGTCGTGCCGGGTCGGAGTGCCCGCCCAGAGGAACCGCTCGGCCTTCGCCCGCCGCCTCGTAGTGGTCGTGATTGTCGGGGACACCGCGATAGAGATTTTCGTCGAAGTTCGGCGCGTTTTCGCACTCGGCGCCGTAGTTGTGGACCAGCACCGGGGTCACGGCGGTCACCACGTAGTACGTGTGGACGGCGGCGACCGTGAGGTCGTGCATGTCCTTCGCGCCGGTGAAGTTGTGGACGTCGGTGACCACAACGGTGGCGCCCTCGTCGGTCCTGAGCTCGTGTCCGGCTTGCAGCTCGCCGGCCTCGACGAAGGTGTTGGTGGTGCGGTCCCAGAACGGGTGGTGCGCAGTGGTGTGCAGCACCGAGGTCGTCGCACCGGCCGCGAGCGTCGCCGCCGCGGCGACCGACACGCCCACCTGGCGCAGCAGTGTCTTCGACGGGGGCGCCGCGGACCGGTCGTTCGCGACGCTCACCCGCACCGTGAGGTCGGTGAGCTCCGTGTCGTGGTTCAGGAACAGGTGCGTGACCGGCTCGGCCTGGGTCACGCCCGACGTCGGGTCGGTCGCGGCCACCTGGTCACCGACCCGAACGTCCTTGATCGCCTTGGCCGAGCCGTCGGCCATCACCACCAGGGTCCCTGGATCGAAACTGTGGCTTGCCGACGGCCTGGGAACAGTGCAGCCGCCTCCGCCCGACTCGCGCTCCTGGCCGCCCTTCTTGGCGGCTCGGCCGCCGGACACCGCGCCGGTCACGCCGCCGATCAGGGCGCTCATGCCGACCGAGCCCCAGTCGACGTGACCGGTTGTGCCCAACTGGCTGACGACGTCGCCGATGGCACCGCTCACCGCGCCACTCAGGGCGCCCGAGATGGCGCCGGCGGCGATCTTGCCGAAGGTGTTGACGGCCATTCCGGCCAGCTTGCCGGCGGCCCAGCTCGCGACCTTGCCGCCGACCACACCGCCCAGGGCGCCGCCCGCGGCGCCCATCAGGCCCTGCAGTGCGCCCGTGCCGGCCGAGCCCAGGGCGTCCTTCCAGCTGTGGATGTTGCCCTCGGCCGCGTCCTTGGCCAGGTTGATGATCGCCGCCGCGCCGACCATGCAGGCGACCGCGCCCGCGCCCGCGGTCGCCGCGGTGCAGGCCAGGCCGGCCGCGATGCCGCCGACGATGGCCAGGCCCTCGATGATCGCGGTCTTGTGTTCCTGGACGAACTTGACCGCGGCCTGGGTGGCGTCGGCGATCTTACGGACGATGGCGACCTTCTGTGCCGCGGCAGCGGCGGCCTTGCCCGCCTGTCTGGCCACGGCGAGGGTGGCGTTGTATCGCTGTCTCGCCGCCGAGGCCACATGGGACACGAACTTCTTGCCGGCGTTGACGAGCGGCGTCGCGAGCTTCACCACGGCGTTGAGGACCGTGTTGCCGACCGACTTCAGCGTGTTCCAGGCGTAGCTGGCGACCGACCTGAACTCGTTGTATGCCTCGTGGGCGAAGCTGGACACCGCGTTGTAGATCACCGGCGGGGTCACGGCCTTGACCACCGTTGTGGCCGCGTGCCAGATGGAGGAGAGGCCCCAGTGGCCGGTCGGGTCCTCGGTGGTCAGGGGGTTGTCGTTGCCGTAGGCGTAGCGGTTGGCGGCGGCCGAGTTCGGGGTCGGGTTGCTGCTCGTCGTGTCGCGGGTGTCGAACTGGCCGGTGTCGGTGTTGTACCAGCGGGCCATCATGTTGACCCGGCTGGTCGACTGGTCCGTCCACTCCGACTGGTAACCGAGGCTGCCCTGCATCCCGGTCGCGGCGAGAACCTTACCCAGCGGGTCGTACACCGTGGTGCCAGACAGTGCGGTGCCGGTCGCGGTGAACAGGCCGGTGACGTCGTCGTGCCGATCGGTGAACGCGTACTGCGCCGAGGCGCCCTTCACGCCGACCACCCGGTTCATCGTGTCGCGGGTGTACGTCGCCGTCGTGTCGGCCGCCAGGTCGTTGTTCATGCCGGTGTACGACAGGCCGGTCTTGACCTGCCGCCCGAGGCCGTCGTACGTGTACGACTGCGACGCGGTCGACGTCGAGTACTGCTGCGTCACCTGACCGAACGCGTCGGCCTTGGTCGGCAGCATGCCCGCCGACGCGCTCGTCGTCGAGGACAGCGTGCCGCGCTTGGTGTACGCGTACGTGATCCCGCCGGACTGGGTCAGCAGCTGGTTGCGCTGGTCGTAGGAGAACGTCTTCGACCCGTTGCCGGTGCGGTTGCCGGACTTGTCGTACGTGTACGCCGTGTTCGTCGTGCCGTTGTTCCACGAGATCAGCCGGTCGGCGAAGTCGTAGGTGTACGAGTTGCTGACCGTGCCACCGAAGCCCGTCGTCGTCTTCGACGTCTCGTTGTCGTTGTTGTCCCACCCGTACGTGACCTTCGCGATCGACGTACCACCCGACGTCTTCAACTCGTCCGTCGTGATCCGGTGCAGGCTGTCGTAGCCGAAGGACCGGACGTTGCTCGTGCCGCCGTAGGTGACCGTCGAGGGCTGGTTCAGGTTGTCGTACGTCCACTTCGCCTGCACCGACGTCGTGGTGTTCGCGATGGTGTCCAGGCGGCCGGCCGAGTCATAGGTGTAGGCGGTGTTCCCGGCGGCGTCGGCCCTGCTGCCCAACTGCCCGTCCGGCTTGTACCCGAACGTCGCCGAACCAGAGACGCCCGTGGTGGTCAGCAACAGCCCGCGGTCGTCGTACGTGAACGTGTTACTGCCGCCCGAACCCGTGGTCGAGGTGAGCCGGCCCGCCAGGTCGTAGTCGAACGTCCGGTCGGCGGTGGTCACCTCCGCGCCGGTACCGGCCTGCTTCGTCAGCTTGCCGACGAAGTTGTACGTATTGTTCGTCGTCACCCCACCGGGCATCGACTGCGAGACCGGACGGGCAAGCACGTCGTACGCGACCGTGAACGTCCGGTCGGCCGCGTTCGGGTAGGCCGTCGTCGACGGCTCGATCTGCGACTCGGGCAGGTTCCACACGTTGTACGTCGTGATGAACGCATTGCCGCGCCCATCCGTGAACCGCGTCCGGTTGCCCGCCACGTCGTACCCGAACGACGTCACGATGTTGTTGGCCGCGACCCCGTCGACCGGCTGCGTCTCCGAGGTGAGCTTCCCGGCCGCGTCGTAGGCGAACGTGGTGGTGTGGCTGCGCGCGTCGGTACGGGACATGATGTTCCCGGCCCGGTCGTAGGCCTGGGAGATGGTGGTCAGCGCCGTGCCGCCGGACGGGCCGAACCTCTGGGTCTGGACCGGGTGGCCGCCCGGGTCGTAGGTGTTGCTCGTGTACGAGTTGTCCGCCAGGGTCGTCTTGACGGGCCGTCCGGCCGCGTCGTACGTCGTCGTGGTGGTGTTGTTCGCGCCGTCCTTCGACGTCACCACCTCGCCGGCGGCGTTGTAGGTGAACTGCTGCGTCACCCCGGTGGGCGACGTCTGCTTCGACAGTTTGCCGTTCGTGCCGTACTCGAACAGGGTGTCGTAGTGGTTCGAGTCCTGCCGGACCACCTGCGACGTGGTCGACTTCCGGGAGAGGTAGTCGTAGGTGTGTGTGGTGACCGCGCCGGTCGGGTCGATCACCGACAGCTGGTCACCGTTGAGGTCGTAGGTGAACCTGGTGACACCGGTGTCCGCCGCGACCGTCTTCGACACCCGGCCGAGCTGGTCGTAGGCGTACGTCGTGTCATGGTTCAGCGCATCCGTGACCTTGATCAGCTGGCCGGTCTGGTCGTACGCCCGGGTCGTCACGGGCACGATCGGCGTCGTCGAGCCCGGCGGCGTGTACGACGGCGCCGTGCTCGTCGTCACGCGCCCGGCCGAGTCGTACGACGTCTGCGTGATGTTGCCGTTCGGGTCCTGGACGTGGGTCTTCAGGCCGAACGTGTCGTAGCCGATCTTCGACACCGGCCGCGTGGCGACGGGCGCGCCACCGCCGGTCTCGGCCTGGACCGCCGGGGCGGTCACCACCGAGAGCCGGCCGGCCTCGTCGTAGCCGTTGTCGGTCACGTTGCCCAGCGGGTCGATGGAGCGCACCTGGAGGCCGCCCTTGTCCAGTTTGGACACGGTGCGGTTCACGGTGGCGCCGGCGACCGGGGCGGTGCCGTTGTAGACGGTGGCGATCTCGGCGGCGCTCAGCGGCCGGGAATACGACTGGACGTCGCTGATCGAGCCGTTCCAGTAACCGCCGTAGCTGACCGAGATGCCCCGGCCGATCGTCAGCGGGCCCTTGGCCTTCCACGGCTGCCGGTAGCTCACCGGGGCGGTGGCGGTGCCGTTGACGTACAACGTCATCGTCTTGGCGTCGGCGTCGTACACGCCGAGCAGGTGCGTCCAGGTGTTCAGGGCCACGGCCGTGGTCGCGGTCGCCCGGACCGTCGTCGGGGTGCCGTCGTCGGTGGAGCGCATCGCGAAGCTCCACCGGCCGCCGCTGTCCGGGATGTACTGCAGCGAGAACGCGCCCTGCTGGGTGCCCTCCTGCGCGACGACGGTCTTGTAGTCCGTGCCGCCGGCCGCCTTCGCCCATGCCGAGACGGTGAAGCCGTTGGTCGTGTCGAGCACCGCCGTGTTCGTCGACATGTACGTGCTGACGCCGTTGAACACGCCCGAACCGGCGCTGGTCGAGGTGGCGGGGTGGTCCGTCGACCAGGCCACGTACTGGCCGGTGGCGGGGGCGTTGCCGACCGAGTCGGCGGCGGTGGCGCCGCTGGTCTCGTCGAGCTTCCACCGCGCGACCGGCACCGTGCCCAGCGTGTTGTAGACGGTCTGCGAGGTCGACCGGCCCATCTCGTCGTACGTGTTCTCCGAGCGCGAGAGCTGGGTGCTGGTGTTGCCGTCGGTGACGACGCTGGACAGCGGCTGGTCGTCGGGCGACAGGGTGAGCGTGGTCTTGCGGTTGATGCCGGCCGGGTCCAGCGTGGTGCCGACGACCCGCGAGGCCGCGTCCAGGGTGTAGGTCGTGGTTGACGTGCCGTTGTCGCTGACCTCCTTGACCACGTTGCCGGCCGCATCGTACGTCTTGTCGGCCTGGACGAACTGGGCGCCGCTGGTCGGGTCCTTGCGGATGACCTGCGCCTCGAGCCCGTTGTCGGTGTACTTGTGGATCGTCTGGAAGCCCAGCGTGTCGGTCTCGAGGACCAGCCGGCCGTTGGCGTCGTAGAACTTCGTCGCCACCGTCAGGGTCGTCGGCGCGCTGGGCGCGTTCGGGTCGCCGGTGTAGTCCTTGATCTTCGTCGCGGTGAGCCGGTGCTCGGCGTCGTACTCGTTCAAGGTGACCCCGCCGTCGGCGTCGGTCTCCTGCACGATGTCGCCGGTGACGGGGTCGTAGCCGTACGTCGTCGTCTTACCGCCCGACGTCTCCGTCTCGGTCTGGCCGTGGGCGTTGTACGTGCTGGACTGCGTGCGGCTGGCGTCGCCGCCCGTCGGGTCCGACACCACCTGGGACAGCACGTGGCCGTCCGGGTCGTAGCTCGTGGTGGTCAGCGTGGTGTGCACCGCGCCGGTGACCCGGTTGGTGACCGGCGTGCCGGCCTGCGTGAGGACGCGGTTCTGCCCGTCATAGGTGAACGTGCTACCGATGCCGGACGGGAACGTCTCGGAGACCTCGAGCTGGGTCAGGGTCCGGCCCAGGCTGTCGTACGTGTACTTGGTGATCTTCCCGGCCGGGTCGGTCACCTGCGCGATGTCGCCGTTGTGGTAGTACACGACCTGCTGCTTGGCCCCCGACGGCATCGTCACCGTCTTCTGCAGCCCGTTGGGCGCGTTGCCGGTGTCGAACGCCGGAGTGTTCGACGTGTACTCCGTCGCCGTCGTGCGGCCCAGCGCATCGGTCGACGTCAGCCGGTTGCCGTTGCTGTCGTACGTGAACGACGTCTTGTACGTGTTGTCGGCCGGCCCGCTGGAACGCCCGTCCCGCTGGGTGAGCAGCATGTCGTTGCGCCGGTCCGGCGCCGGGTTCTTGTTCGCCGCCCCGCCGTCCGGGAAGTACTCGAAGTACACCGTGCTGCACACGTTGTTCTTCTGCACCTGGCACGTCGCCGTGGACACCGTGTTGCCGCGCACGTCGTGCTCGTTGGTCGTCACGTTGCCCAGCGGGTCGGTGACGGTGCGCAGGAACCCGTCGTCGCTGTAGCCGTAACGGGTCTCGTTGCCCAGCGCGTCGACGTCGGCGACCTTCCGGCCGGTGTTGAGGTCGAACGTGTACGTCAGCGGGTTGCTCTTCGGGTCCAGGACCGTGACGACCTTCGCCGGCACCGCGCTGTTCTTGCTCTTCTGCCAGGCCGCGTACTGGTGCGCCACGGTGGCCGCGGAGATCTGGTTGCGGTAGTAGGCGACGTCGGAGATGAAGCCGTTGAAGTAACCCGGGTTCGTCGTGCCCGCGGACGGCCAGTTCTTCCAGGCGCCGGCGCCAACGGAGATGTGGTCGGTGTTGTCGCTCGTGGCGGTGTTCGTGGCGCTGCCGATCTCCGCGCCATCGAGGTACAGCTTCTGGCTGTTGGCCGACCCGGCGATCGCCGCGTAGTGCCAGCTGCCGTCGTTGACCGCGTTCGCCGACGTGAAGATGGTGCTGCTGCCGGTCGTCCAGAACGTGCCGCGCAGCTTGCCGTCGGTACCGACGTACAGGTGCGGCGTGTACCACTGGTTCGTGGACAGCGAGCTCTGCCACGCGCCCAGCAGGACGCCACCGGAACTGCTCTGCGTCTTGAACCACAGCGTGGCCGAGAACTGGTTGCTCGTCGGCACGTCACTGCCCGGGCCGGAGTCCGGCAGCAGCACGTACGACTGGGTGCCGTCGAACTGCGCCACCTGTGAGTCGGCGAACAGGCCACTGGGCAGGCCCAGGGTCACGCTGTTGTACGTGGCCGGGTTGCCGTTGACCTCGTTGACCGCCTGGCTCTGACCGCCGGACTCGGCGAAGCGGTAGTAGTCCGCCGGCGAGCCGGCCAGCACCGACGCCTCGTAGACCTTGCTCGAGCCCGCGGTGGTCGGCGCGGCCAGCGTCCACACGCCGCCGTTGGCGTCGGTGACCGTCTTGACCGTCGAGTCCTTCGGCTCGTACGTGATCGTCGCGGTCGCGTTGCCCGTCGGGCGGATGACGCCGGTCAGCGGGCGGGCGGTCATGGTGCCGGCCTTGTACAGGGAGGCGACGTTGGCCGTGGTCAGCGGCCTCTCGAACGTCGCCACCTCGGCGATCGAGCCCTTGAACGACTTGAGGTGCCCGGTCATGTCGGTGGTGCTGTACGACGGCTGGTCCGGCCAGAAGCCGCCCCAGTAGCCCGAGCCGATGGTCGCGTTGGTGCTGGTGCCGAACTGCAGCATGTTGATCGAGCCGGCCAGGGTGCCCTGCAGCACGTTGTCCACGTACAGCGTCTGCGTCCCGCCCGCGCCGGAGAGCACGACGTGGTGCCAGTTGCCGTCGGCCACCGGCAAGAGGCTCTTGATCGGCGTGTTGGCGGAGCCCTGCCAGAACTCGCCGTACAGGTAGCCGCTCGTGCCGACGTACAGCGCCGGGTTGTACCCGCCGGAGGTCGAGCCGCCGAAGATGGTGTCCTTGGAGAAGCCCAGCAGGACGCCGACGTCGCCGGTGGCGGCCTTGAACCACAGGCTGGCCGACTGGTAGCCGCCGCCGAAGGACAGGTCCTTGGTCGGCAGGGTGAGGTACGAGGCGCCGGAGCCGTCGAAGTAGGCCCCGTTCGCCCCCGAGGCGGGCAGCGGGCCGGCGCCGGTGCGGACCACGTTGGCGCCGTAGGTGCCGGCGTCGGTGCCCTGGTTCTCGATGACCTCGCTGCTCGCGGACGTCGCGCCGGGCGCGTCACCGAGGCGCCAGTAGGCTCTCGGGCCGAAGTTCATCACCGCGGACTGGTACAGCGACGCGGCGCCGTAGGTGTAGGTCTGGCACTGGGTCGACGAGGTCGGCGGGCACACCTTCTGCAGCTGACCGTTGGCGTCGTACGTGTACGACCAGGTCAGCGCGGTCGACGGGTCGCCGGCCGTGGCCGGGTCGGTAGTGACGGTGGCGACCCGGGCGGTGACCCCCGGCGGCGGGGTGACCACCGGCGTGTAGGTGATCTGCGTGTTGCTGGCCAGCACCGGCTGGTGGAACGAGTGCTTCGCGGCGACGGTGCCGGCCGCGTTCTCGATGCCGACCACCGCACTCGCGCCGCGGTCCTCGTTGTTGGCGGCGTCGATGTCGTTGTAGGAGAACGTGACGGTGCCGTTCTCGGCCAGCGCCGCCTTCACGGTCACCCGGGTCGAACGGCCGAACAGGTACGCGTTGTACCACTCGACGCTGAAGACCCGGTTCGGCGCCGCGCCGCTGACCTTGGTCGTCACCTTCGAGTAGGCGTCGATCAGGAAGTCGTCCCAGAACGGGTACAGCGCGGAGTTCGGCGCGGCGGTATTGGGGATGTCGGTGTTCACGCCGTCGGACAGCCCGGCCATCGCGTCGAACGCGATGGTGCCGTTGGTGGAGATCCGCGCGTCGGTGTAGTTCTGGCCGTACAGCGGGAACGAGAACGGCAGCGTCACCTGGGTCGTCACGTCGTCACCGGTCAGCGACAGCAGCGTCGCGGCGGGGTCGTCGGTCTGGTCGACGAAGGTCGCCGCGCCGCTGGTCTCGGTGTAGGTGGTCGTCCCGCCGCCGCCCGGCACGCCCCAGGTCAGGTGCAGCGCGCGGCCCGACGCCGACGTGACGGTGTCGATGAGGTTGCCGGTGTAGTGGTAGGTCTCGGTCCGGTCGGAGGAGTCCGTGATCGACGTGATGCCCCAGGTGTACGGCGTGGTCGTGCTGCCCGTCACCAGCGGCGACGTGAACAGGTACGTCGTGCCGTCCTTGTCGACGAGCTTGTACCCGGCGCCGGCGCCCAGCGACGTGAACGTCGCGTACCGGCCCTGCGGCGGCGCGAAGGACCCGTCCGAGTTGCGCCCGAACGCGATCTCCTGGCCCGTCGGGTACCGCACCGTGACCGTGTTCACCGCGGGCGTCGCGTCGCCGGACATGACCTCGGTGACGGACAGGTCGAACAGGCTGGACCAGCCGGTGCCGAACGCGGAGTTGGTCCGCGGGTCGAGGCTGTTGTAGTCGCGCTCCACGGTCAGCGCCGGGCCGACCGTGGTCACGTTGGCGTCGGTGGCGCTGGTGGTGTAGTTGCGCACGCTCGGCTCGTAGCCGAGTTCGCCGTTCTGCGACAGCGTCGAGGTGATGTCCGGTTGTGGTACCGGTGTGGAGAACGAGTACCAGTCCTGGACGCCCTGGTTGAACGAGCCGTCGAAGGCGTAGGCGATCCAGCTGTACGACTCGCCCCACTTCAACAGCCCGGCGGGCACCCGGATGGTCGGTGCGGCCTGCGAGGCCGACTTCCACACCAGCGCGTTGTTCTTGTCGTGGACCTCGAAGGTGTACGACAGCGAGGGGTTCGGCGCGTTGTCCGGGTCGTAGGCGACGACCTGCAGCTCGGGCGTGAGCGTCGGCGAGGCGTAGCCGTAGGGCGGCACCATGCTGGTGACGACCGGGGTCTCGATCTGGTAGGTGATCCACAGCGACGGCGTGTAGTTGCTGCCGAAGTTGGACGTCGTGAACTTCTTCCAGTGCTTGGCGTCGGTCTGCGACGTCGTGAGCGCCAGGCCGTTGTTCCCGCTGTTGTGCGCCCAGTTGTTGAACGTGGCGGGGCTCAGCGGGACCGTGAGCATCGTGCCGAGGGCCCGGTTGCCGCCGGTGTTGGTGCAGGCCGCGTTGGTCTGGGCCTGGGTCGGCGTGAGGCTGCCGATGGCGCCGCCGAAGCTCGGCCCCGGGTAGGACAGGCTGCCGGGCCACCAGTTGCTCGTGATCGGGTTGACCTCGAACGACTCCGGCGTGCACGTCCACGCCCACGAGTCCCACACCGACAACGACGCCGCCGTCACGTTCACGTTCGTGAAGGTGCTGTAGAAGCTGTCGAAGCGCAGGAACGAGTACGCCTTGACGGCGGGGCTGGCGCCGTTGTTGCCGATCGACATCTCGGTGTCGCCGTTTTGGTCGGACGTGCGGTCGTTGCGCACCGTGGTGTCGACGTTGGCGTTGTTGCCCAGGCTCACCGTCGGGTCCACCACGACCGGGTAGACGCGGGCGGGGTCATCCAGCCAGGCCTGGTCGACGGTGACCTGCAGCGCCGGGTGCCCGCCGGCGGTGACGACGCTGTAGCGGGCCTCGGTGGCCTGCTCGAAGCCGCCGGACTGCTGGTCGAACTTCGAGTCGTGCACGATCCCGGCCGGGATCGTCGCCGCCACCTTGCCGTCGGCGCCGACCAGCTCGACCGAGTCGGCGTCACCGGCGCGGACGGTGAGCTTGTCGAGGCTGAGCGGGAACGTCCACGTGTTGCCGGCCGACGCCGAGGCGACGATCAGATTCTCCTTGACGCCGGAGCCGGTGGCCCGCAGCTCCAGGTCGACCCCGGGCTGCACGGCGGTGTAGGTGACCGTGTCGCCCTTGACCGTCCCGGGAACCTTGGCCGCGCCCTGCAGCGCGTAGGCGAACGCGCCGCCGCCGATCCCGCGCAGCGTCACCAGCTGCGGGTCGTCGGCGGTGCGGCCGATGCTCACGTCGGCGGCGGAGACCTTCGGCTGCAGCCGGTCGCCCGCGGCCATCAGCGTGCCGTCCATGTGCTTCCACGTGCCGTCGGCCTGGCGGACGTTGACCGGATCGGTGTACATCCGCTTCGTGATCGACCCGTCGGTGTTCTGGAAGACCTCGGTGTCGGCGCTGCCCTTGGCCGGCAGCAGCTTGCTCGTGGCGGCGTTGAAGCTGTTGGGCCCGGAGATCGCCGGCGAGGTGCCCTGCACCGCGTGGTGGACCGGGGTCTCGTACGGCGGGGTCGCGCCGATGCCCTTGCCGGCTGGGCGGCCCGCGCCGCGGTCGGCCCGGCCGAGCTCGTTGAGCTGCTCCGCGGTGAGCTTGGCCGGCCGCCCGCCGCCCTTCTGCTGCGGCAGCCCGACGAACGCCTCACGGCCCCAGTTCGCCGGCTTGCCGGGCTCGAGCCACGACGGCAGGTGCAGCGGGAAGCCGGCCTGCGGCCCGTCGTGGGCGACACCTTCGGGAATCGCGGCGAGCAGCGCCATCACCAAGAGGGCTAGGACGGCAACCGAACGCGTCGCCCGGCGGCCGCGGCGGCGCGCGGAAACCTGCCGGTTGACCGTGCCCGCGTCGCGGTCGCGCTTGAACCAACGCGAAGCATTCATCGCCATGCCTTCCCCCGTGATGGCTTGTAGCGGAGGGAAGTCTTTCGATGACACCTGTCGGAGAACAATGACCGATCGGAGGATGGCGCCCAGCAGGCCGAGCGCTAACCCTTCCATCGACATTGGTCACGACCAGCGAAAACGAGGCGGCGCCAGAAATCGACAGCCGCCTCTGTGACAAATATAACAACCGTTTAACGAGGGCTCGCGGCCACGGACTTCGTGATGATTTGGACAATCTCGTCATGCGGGGTCGAGGCGTCGACCGCCTGCACGTTGGGGCCACTCGCCCCGGCGCCGACCGTGACGAACTGCTTCGCCGGGAACGCGCCCGCGCCCTTGGCGACGGCCCCGACCGGCACCTCCCCCGCCGCGAGGATGAGGGCGCACTTGCCCTGGGCGAGGCTGTTGAGGAACGGCACCGCGTTGTCCACGGTCTGATCGCCCGTGACCTCGAGGTACTGCACCTTGGCGCGCGTCTGCAGCGAGGCGTCCTGCATCGCCGCCCACGCCGGCGCCGCCGCCGGGTCGCGCACCCCATCCTTGGCGGTGAGCAGGCACGCGGTGAACTCCAGATACTGCCGCTCCCGCGGCGGCTCCGGCTTCGCGTCGGGCCACAGCACCAACGCCAGCACGATCCCCACCACCAGCACGACCGCCACCCCGGCCAGCCACCGCTGCACGACCGTGAACCGCCGCCACCACACGACCGGCTCCGCCTTGACCTTCCGACGCGCCACGACCCCTCCCCCGTTCGCCGGATACGGACGTCCGCCCGCGGCGCACAAGGTACAGCCCTACCCTGGATCGATGCACGCAGCGGACCGGATCGCCGCCCGGAATGCAACGCCTCCAGCCATGGCTGCTGACGGTCAGGCGCGGTCGATCAGCTGCGCCAGGGCGGGCGCGTGCTTGCGCCGGGCGACCCGCTCGTAGGCGTGCCTGGCCCGTAGCCGCAGTTCCAGGTTCTGCCCGAGCCGGGTCCGCAGCACCTCGTGCGCGGCGGCCCGCACCTCGGGCACCCAGTCGACCGCCCGCTCGACCAGAAACGGCAGGTGTGCGGGGCGCACCCGGCGGCCCATGACGAGCACGGCGGCCTCGCGGGCCCGGCCGTCCGCATGGAGGCTCGCCAGCGCCGGGGCGAGCCCTCCGGCGCCCCGCCGACCGAGACGCTCGGCGAAGACCTCGACGCTGATCTCGCGCCGCCGGCAGTGCACGATCAGGCCTTCCAGCAGCCGCTCGTCCGCGACGATGACGTCCAGGGCGACCCGGCTGCGGCGGCGGCCCCTGGGCGTGCGGCCGTCCAGGTCGGCCAGCACCCGCAGCAGCCAACCGTAGCCGTCGACGTCGCCGGGCCGGAGCCGCAGCAGGAACGGCTCGAGGCGGGCGCGGGTCTTGTCATCCAGCCGCTTGCGCCGCACCGCCTCGGCCAGCACCAGGCTGAAGCCGAAGAAGACGAGTCCGAAGGTCGGCCAGAATCCGGGCTCGGCCACGGTGAGCAGGGCCGAGGCGGCGGTCATCAGGCCGGCGCAGAACAGGTGGACGTGGTTGGCGAACGCGTCCTTGAAGTACGGCGCCAGCTCCGGCCGGTACTGGTGGGGCAGGCCGCGCACGCGACGGATCGTACGCGGCAAGGCCGCTATGCGCGGCCCTGTGGCGAAGTCTGCTCGTAGGCGGCGCTGAGTCGCTCGAACGCGCCCGGGCCGTCGTGCGGCTTCGGCGGGGCGTCGAGGTGGCGGACGCGGAGCTCGTCCATGAGCTCCTCGATGAACGCCGGACCCTCGTCGCGCATCAGCTGTTGCCGGCTGCGGAGTTCGGCGCTGCCGGAGCTCCAGTCGAGGCCCCAGTTGCCGAGAGCGTAGATGATCGGCAGGGTCTGGATGCCGGCTTCGGTGAGGCTGAAGCGCGCGCGTTGCCCGCGGGCTGCGGTGCCGCGGGTCAGGATCCCCGCGTCGATGAGCCGTTTGAGGCGGTCGGCGAGGATGTTCGAGGCGATGCCTTCGAGCGACCCGGTGAGCAGGGCGCGGAAGTATCGGCGGTCGCCGAAGATGACGTCGCGCAGTACGAGCAGCGACCAGCGATCTCCGAGCACCTCGACGGCGGCGTTGATCGGACACCCGGATCGTGGTTCCACGAGTCCTCCTTGACAGGTATTTCGCCCCCAATATAGTGGTTGCAGATTGCAATCACTACGGGGAAGAAGGGGATGATGGGTCGCTTCGTCTACTGGATGAACGTGTCCGTCGACCTGCGGATCGAGCAGGTTCCCGGGGACAACGGCGCGGGCGAGTGGCTGCGCATCAGCGAGGAACTGCACCGCGAGTTCAACGCGCGGGCGCGGGCGCTCGCGTTGATGGTCCAGGGCCGGGTCGTCTACGAGACGATGGAGGAATACTGGCCGCGAGCGCGCGGAGACGCGTCGCTGCCGGACGTCCTGCGGGAATACGGCGAGATCTGGACCGCAGCGCCCAAGGTGCTCGTCTCCCGCACCCGCCGCAGCGCCGACCACAACACCCGGATCATCGGCGGAGACGACGCGATCGAGCAGCTCGCCGCCCTGCGGGCCCAGACCGACGGCACCATCGGTGTGGGTGGCGCGGCGCTGGCCACCCAGCTGCTCCGCGCCGGACTGCTCGACGAGCTGCTGCTGTTCACCCATCCCGCGATCCTCGGCTTCGGCAGGCCGCTGTTCGACGAGTACGACGTGCCGATCGAGCTCGACCTGCTGGAGCAGCGCTCGTTCGAGCAGGGCGTCACGATGCACCACTACGCGATCCGCAATGAACTGGAGGCCGTCCCATGCTGACGCAGGTCGCCGAGGGCGTGCTGGTCCATGAGAGCGAGTTCTGCCAGAGCAACGCCGTGGTCGTGCGAGGCCGGGCCGGCGTGTTGCTCATCGACGCCGGGGTCCACGGCGACGAGATGGCCTGCCTCGCGAACGACCTGGCCGAGTCGGGTCAGACCGTGGTGGCGGGCTTCTCGACGCACCCGCATTGGGATCACCTGCTGTGGCACGCCGGGCTCGGCGCGGCGCCCCGTTATGCCACGGCCCGGTGCGCGGCCACCGTCCGAGATCGGCTCTCGGGCGGGGTGGCCGCGGTCGCGAAGGCCGCCGGCATCCCCGAAGAGGTACCGCTGGACCTGCTCGGTCTCGTCACCGGCCTGCCCGCCGAGACGGCGCGGATTCCCTGGGACGGCCCGCAGGTCCGCATCATCGAGCATCACGCACACGCCCCCGGCCATGCCTCGCTGCTGATCGAGGAACGCGGGGTGCTCGTCGCCGGTGACATGCTTTCCGATGTCCTGATACCGATGCTCGATCTGAACGCCGCTGAGCCGATCGGGGACTATCTCGCCGCGCTGGGCCTGATCGAGGGCGTGGCGGGCGACGTGGATGTCCTCATCCCCGGCCACGGGTCCGTCGGCGGAGCCGATCAGGTGCGCGCGCGGATCGACCAGGACCGGGCGTACGTGCACGCCCTGCGCGACGCCCATGCTCCCGGCGATCCACGGATCGGCCCATCGGCCAAGGACGGCTGGGACTGGGTGACCGGCGTGCACGAACACCAACTCCAGCGCCTCACCCAAGGCAGCCAGCGCGACGGAACGAGGGCTACCTCCTGAGGAAAGCGAGGGCCTCGGTCAGGGCCAGGTCGGTGAGGACCGGGTCGTGGCGCGGGCCGATGTCGCGCATGAAGGCGTGTTCGCCGCCGCTGTACACGTGCAGTTCGAGGTCGTCGTGGCCGGCGGCGTACAGGGCGGCGAGGATCTGTACCCTCGCGTCGGCCGGGACGTGCGGGTCCTGGGCGCCGAAGACGATCATCAGGCGGCCGCGGATGGTGGACGCGGCGGCGAGTGATCCGGCGTCGGGGTCGGCGCCGAGGGCGCCGTTGTGCAGGCCGGTCGGGTAGAAGCACACGGTGGCCTCGACGCGCGGGTCCAGGGCGGCGCGGAAGGCGAGGTGCCCGCCGATGCAGAAGCCGGCCGCGAACAGGCTGGTGACGTCGGGCCGGGTCTGCATGTGGTCGAGGACCGCGATCCGGTCGGCGTCGAACTGCTCGGTCGTGGTGGCCGCCGCCCCCGCGAGCCCCGCCTGCTTGCCCTCGTCGTCGAACTCGAGCGCCACCCCGGCGAGGGGACCGCGCGGGTAGATCTCGGGCACGCAGACGACGAAGCCGGCGGCGGCGATCCGCCGGGCGCTGCGCAGGGTCGACTCGGTCAGCTGGAAGATGTCGGTGTACAGCAGCACCCCGGGCCGCGGCTCGTCGCCGAGCGGCCGGATCACCGCCGTGCGGATCGGGCAGTCGCGGCCCGCCACCATGACCTCGTCCTCGCGCAGCTTCATGCCGCGAACCTTACTGACCCGGCCCGCCGTACCAACGCGGATCCCGGCCTCGGCCGGGACATCACCTGGCCGGGTACCCTGGCCCGGAGTAAGGAGCCGCGCATGTACATCCCGCGACCCAAGGAGCACCGCGGACGGCGGAACTCGCGCATCGTCATGCTGGTCGCGGCGATCATCTGGACGGGCGTCGCGCTGCTGGTGGGCTGGGAGGCGCTCGACGAGGCTCGCGGAGGGACGGTCGACGCCGAGGTGGTCGCGGTCAAGTTCGACTCGCCGGGGCGGCGGGTCTACGACGTCCGATTCGAAGCGCTCGGGCGGTCCTGCGAGTCGCGGATCGATTCCGGGTCGGAGCCGCGGCCGCGGGACGTACATGTCGGCGGGCGGTCGCGGCTGACGTACTCGGCGTCGGACCCCTGCGGAAAGGTCCGCGAGACGGGCATCGGGCCGATTCTGGTCTTCTTTGCGCCGCTCGCGGCCGTCATGTGGGCCGGGGTCTGGTTCTACCGGCCGAGAGAGGTCGCGGCGCGGGGCCGGGGCCCCGCGCCGGTCACGTGAAGCCTCAGCCGTCGATGCGGTGGGTGGTCCAGAAGGTCGACAGGCTGGTCGAGCCGGCGGCCGACTGGGCCGCGGCCTTGAACTCGGGGACGGTGGAGACGCCGTACCAGTGCGACTGGGCGTAGTCGTACATCAGGTTGGTCATCGCCGTCGTGCCGAGGGTGCGGCGCAGGTCGTGCAGGGCGCACTTGCCGTAGCCGTAGACCACGGTGGAGTACCGGCTGGAGTGGGCGTCCCAGTAGGCCATCGAGCTGGTGAGGCGCTCGCTCGAGGACTGCCAGGTGACCGAGTTCCAGCAGTTGGTGCCGGTCTTGCCGAAGTACAGGTCGGTGGCGTAGTCGGTGAACGCCTCGTCCAGCCACGGGGTGGTGTACTCGTCGTCGCCGACGATGCCGTAGAACCACTGGTGCGCGAGCTCGTGCGCGAGGGCGTTGCTGGAGACCACGTCGAGGACGAAGCCGGGGTACTCCATGCCGCCGAACCAGAAGTTGTTGTCCAGCACCACGTCGGCCTCGCCGTAGGGGTACGCGCCGAACCGTGAGGAGTGCGCGTCCAGGGCGCCCTCGGCCGTGCTGAGCATCGACGCGGCGCTGCTGGAGCTGATGGCGCTGGCGCGGTACACGTTGACGCGGTAACCGGCCGGGGAGACGCCCGTGGTCTTCGTGAACGGGCCGGCGGCCCAGGCGAAGTCGCGGACCTTGGCCGCGACCGCGTGGGTGACCGTGCGGCCGCTGGCGCCCGGTGTGTCGGTGGAGGTGCCGGTGGCCGGGACGAGCAGCGACGTCGGGTGGTCGAGCGTGACGTCGAAGTCGCTGATGAGGCTGTAGAACGACTCGCCGTTGTTCGTGTACGGGTCGAGGTGCCAGCCGGAGGAGTCGCG
Organism: Dactylosporangium salmoneum; assembly: GCF_039532525.1. Classification (NCBI taxonomy): domain Bacteria; kingdom Bacillati; phylum Actinomycetota; class Actinomycetes; order Micromonosporales; family Micromonosporaceae; genus Dactylosporangium; species Dactylosporangium salmoneum. Next base: position 38,124 of record NZ_BAAARV010000007.1, on the reverse strand, counting down.
CACGGCCAGCACCGGCAGGGCGTTGCCGATGAAGTTGTACGCCCCGTCGCGGCCGAACCGGTCGGCGCCGCTGGGGACCACGATGCTCAGGTCGAACCCGATCGACGTGGAGGCGTTCTGAGCCAGTGGCGCAGGCAGCGTGATCTTCAGGGCGGTGCAGCCGACGGTGAGGCTGCCCGCCGTACCGCCGGAGAAGTTGCTCGCCGTGATCGGCGTGCTCGACGGGCACGTGCCGTGGTAGTTGTCCCACAGGCGCAGATAGACCTCGCTGAGCGCGGCCGGGGACGTGTTGGTGAAGGCGACCGTTTCGTGGCCGGTCCACGAGCTGCCGGCGGTGTCGCTGGTGAGGGTGACGGTGTACTGGGCGAGGCCCGGGGTGCGGGTCGTGTCGACGGCGGCGTGCGCGGCGGGGGCGAACGCCCCGGCGGCGACGGCGGTGGAGGCGGCGACCGCGGCGGTGAATGCGGCCAGGGTGCGGATTCCCATCCTGCTTTCCCTTCGTGGGGGTGCGGCCAGCATCCGAGCGACAGTGAAGCTCGTCAATGGGAGGAAACCCCCGCCCGGACCCTCGCCCTCCGCGCAAGAAATCGCTCTCCCCACTTGACGTGCAGAGGGCGGGTGTTGGTAGCGTGCGGTGAGAGAGCGCTCTCTAAGACACCCTCAGTGCGCCCGCCACGGCACCCGCCAGCGCCGCCCGGGCGCGTCCGCCCAGAGGAGAGCCATGCACATCCCCGAATCGCAGCACCGGCGCCCGCCGCGCCGGATCAAGGGCTGGGCCGCGGCCGTCACCGCGACCGCGACGCTCGGCCTGGTCGCCATCACCGCCGTGGCCTACGCGGGCACGAGCGGCACCGCGCAGGTCGCCGCGCAGGCGGCCGCCGCCTCCTCCCCGGTCCCGCCGGCCGGGTTCACGCTCACGTGGAGCGACGAGTTCAACGGCGCCGCCGGCACCGGGGTGAACACCGGGACCTGGAAGTACGACACCGGGCCCGGCAGCAGCTTCGGCACCGGCGAGATCGAGACCATGACCAACAGCACCGCCAACGTCTTCCAGGACGGCAGCGGGCACCTGGTCCTGCGCGCCCTGCACTCCGGAACCGACCCGCGGGCCGGCTGGACGTCCGGGCGCATCGAGACCCAGGCCGCCACGTTCGGCGCCGACGCCGGCGACGTGGTCCGCATGGAGTCCTCGATCCAGCAACCGAACGTCACGACCGCCAACGGCGCCGGGTACTGGCCGGCGTTCTGGATGCTCGGCTCGACGCTTCGCACCGGCACCACGTGGCCGACCAGCGGCGAGGTCGACATCCTGGAGGACATCAACGGGCGCAGCTCGGTCTTCGGGACGCTGCACTGCGGGACCAACCCCGGCGGCCCGTGCAACGAGTCGACCGGCCTCGGCAGCGGCGAGCGCGCCTGCGCCGGCTGCCAGACCGGGTACCACACGTACGCCGTGGAGATCGACCGGTCCAAGTCGCCGGAGGAGATCCGCTGGTACCTCGACGGCGCCAACTACTTCACGCTGCCGGCCACCCGCGTGGACGCGACGACGTGGAACAACGCCGTGCACCACCCGTTCTTCATCATCTACGACCTCGCCATGGGCGGCGGCTTCCCCGACGCGTTCGGCGGCGGCCCCAACGCCAGCACGATCTCCGGCGGGCAGATGAACATCGACTGGGTGGCGGTCTACAACAAGAAGGGCGGCACGACCACGCCGCCGCCGGGCACCAACATCGCCCAGGGCAAGCCGACCACCGCATCCTCGGCCGAGAACGCCGGCACCGCCGCGAGCAACGCGACCGACGGCAACACCGGCACCCGCTGGTCGAGCGCCTTCAGTGACCCGCAGTGGCTGCAGGTCGACCTGGGCCAGTCGTACAACCTCACCAGCGTCAACCTGAACTGGGAGGCGGCCTACGCCAAGGCCTTCCAGATCCAGACGTCCAACGACGGCACCAACTGGACGAACATCTACAGCACCACCACGGGCACGGGCGGCAACCAGACGCTCAACGTGACCGGCTCGGGCCGCTACGTGCGCATGTACGGCACCCAGCGCGCCACCGCCTACGGCTACTCGCTGTACGAGTTCGGTCTGACCGGCACCCCGGGCGGCGGCACCGGCGGCGGCACCCTGCTCTCGCAGGGCCACCCGACCACCGCGTCCTCGGCCGAGAACGCCGGCACCGCCGCGGGCAACGCGACCGACGGCAACACCGGCACCCGCTGGTCCAGCGGCTTCAGCGACCCGCAGTGGCTGCAGGTCGACCTCGGCGCCACGCACAGCATCAGCAAGGTGAACCTGAACTGGGAGGCGGCCTACGCCAAGGCCTTCCAGATCCAGACGTCCAACGACGGCACCAACTGGACGAACATCTACTCCACCACCACCGGCGCGGGCGGCAACCAGACGCTCGACGTGACCGGCTCCGGCCGCTACGTGCGCATGTACGGCACCCAGCGCGCCACCGCCTACGGCTACTCACTGTGGGAGTTCCAGGTCTACGGCAGCTGATGCCCGGACCGGAACGCATGGAGCAGGGTCCGCTCGGGGCCGCCGCCCTCCTGGCGGGAACCCGGGCGGACCCTGCTTCCGGCCGTCTCCGGCGTCCACCGCGACGCACGTGCAGGGGCAGAGGAACGGGCGCCGTCCCCGGGCGTTGCTCAAGCGGCCGGGGACGGCGGCCCTCCGGTGTCTACTGGCCGGTCAGGGTTATCGCGTCGACGGACAGCCACTGTCCGCCACTGCCGGCCGAGTAGACGCCGATCGTGAGCTGGCCGTTGGTGACCACGATGCCGGGGATGACGACCTTGCGCCAGTTCGGCCAGCCGGTCGCCGGGATCGGGGCGGTCAGCTCGGGGGCCCCGTAGTTCTTGGCGCTGAGGTAGGCCGCGCTCTGCCCGCCGCCGCCCACGGCGAAGGCGGTGAGGGTGTAGGTGCCGTTGGCCAGGCCGGTGACGGTCTGGTCGGTGTACACCTCATAGGCACTGGCCTTGTACTGCGTGAGCCGGAAGCCGCCCGTGAACCCGCCGCTCTCGGTGAAGTCCGCGTCCGCCGACGTGCCCGCGGCGCCCGGCCAGGTGCCCCAGCCCAGAGGCGTCTGCGTGGCGCCGGAGGCGTCGAAGTCCGGGTTGGTCAGGGCGACCTGGTTCTCGGCGGCGTAGACCGGCGCGGGCGCCGGGCCGAGGTCGACGGAGTCGAGCTCGACGTACCCGAAGGTGGAGCGCTGCAGCCGGATGGTGTTCGCGCCGGCGTTCAGCGACACCGGCACCCGCTGGATGTTGCGGGAGAACGTGCCTCAGGCTTCGGTGCGTGGGAACGGGGCGGTGAACCGCTTGGTGCCGTTGACGAGCACGTCCAGGCGGCTCGCGTCGGGCGTGGCGCTGGCGTAGTTGACGGCCAGGCGGTACTCCCCCGCGGCCGGGACGGTGACCGAGAACTGGACGTAGTCGCCGGTGTTGTTCAGGCCGCCGACGTACTGGCCGCCGGAGGCCGACGCCGAGGACTGGACCGAGCCGCCGGAGCGGGCGGCGGACTCGGCCTCGTAGCGGGTGGTGGCCGGGGCGGTGATCTGCACGACCGAGAGGTTGTCGATGGCGGCGAAGCCGGTGGCCCCGGGCGGCAGGTGCAGGCCGGTCTGGGCGGTGGTGGCCGTGGCCGTGAACTCGATGGTGCGGTTCACCCACTGGCGGTTGGCGACCGCGTACGTGCCGACGGCGGAGGCGTACAGGTTGTCCACGTAGAGGCGGGCCGCCTGGTCGCCCTGGACGAACGCGCTCACGCGGTAGGTCGCGCCGATCTGCAGGCCGCGCAGTGCGGTGTACAACTTGATCTCAGAAACCGACGCGTCGGTGAAGACCGTGCCCTTCCAGGCGCCGGACTGGGCCGTGCCGTTGTTCTCCACGAAGGCGTGGCCGGTCGTCCCGCCCGGGGTCCAGGTGCTCCAGCCGGCGAGGGTGCCCTGCTCGAAGTCGGCGTTGTTCACCTGCACCGTGCGCTCGGGGGTGACGCTCTGGCCGGCGATGGTGAACGTGGTCGCGGTCGTGCTGCCGCCGCGGGCGGTGACCTGGGCGGCGGCGTTGGACTCGTACAGCGAGACGATGTCGTCCCAGCTCTGGCTGGTGGGGTAGTTCTGCTTGATGTTGGGCGGGAAGCCGGTGGTGAGGTCGTTGATGTACCGCCCGGCGCCGCCCTGGTAGATCTTGTCCTTGAAGGCCTGGGGCGTGCCGGCCATGCCCTTGATGACGCCCATGAGCCCGGCCACGGCCGAGGCGGTGCAGTCGGCGTCGTTGCCGATGAGCGAGGCGATCTTCAGGGTGGTGAGGTAGTCGTTGCCGCCGTAGAGGATCGCGATGAGCGTGGAGCCGTTGTTGCGGTCCGGGATGGCCATCACGTTGTCCTGGCCGTAGACGTTGCGCACGAAGGCCATCAGCTGCGCCTGCGCCCAGCGCCAGTCGGCCGGGTTCTGCTCGTGCAGGGCGACGACCTTCTGGTACACCGTGTAGGGCCAGCTGTCGCGCGGCAGCACTGCGGCGGCGTCGGCCAGCACGGTCCGCGCGTCGGTGGCGAAGTAGGCCTCGCTGAGCATGGTGGACAGCAGCTTGGCCCAGACGACGGAGTCGAACTCCCCGGTGACCGAGCCGAACCGGCCGGCCAGGTCGCGGGCGGTGGCCGGCATGCCGGGCGCGACCAGGCCGAGCGTGTCGTTCTCGATGTAGGGCTCGGTGAGCCAGTAGTGGCGGTTGTACTCCGCCTGCCCGGTCAGCGGCGGGACGAGCCCGTCGTCGCGCATGGCGGCGTTGGCGATGTCGCCGGGGCCCCAGTCGCCGACGTTGTGGGCCACCCACTCGTCCTTGATGTCCTGGAAGGTCGCGTCGGGGCCGTGGTCGGCCAGGATGAGCTGGTCGAAGAAGTCGATGTGGTAGTCGTCGTCGCTGCCGGTCTGCGTCGCGGCGAAGTTCGGGGCGCCGAGGCGGTCGTAGCCGGGGTAGCCGTTGGGGGTCCAGCAGGAGGCGGGGGCGTCGCCGGAGTACGGCCCGGCGGCGGGGGCGAAGCAGGCGTCGGTCGGCTCGGGGTTCTGGCTCTTGTACTCGTAGCCGGTCAGCACGCCGCCGACCTGGCCGAGGATGGCGGCGAGGGTCTTGTCGCGGTACGTGGCGCGCGAGAGCGTCAGCGTCGACGCTTCGGCAGGACTTGCCGGGGCCGCCCCCGCCGGGACGGCGAAGGCGGCGACCAGCAGGACGGGCAGGAATCGGCGCATCGAGGCCTTCCTTATTGGAGATACTTGGCGGTGTACTCCTGGGCGTCCTGAACGATCAGGGCGACCCGCTCGGGGGCGGCGTCGAGGGTGTCGTCGACGACCGTGATGGTGGGCAGCACGCCCTCGCGGACCGGCAGGCGCCAGTGCGCGTTGTAGCCGGCCTCGTGCACGCCGGTCGAGCCGTGGGCCGGGTCGCCCAGGCAGACGTGACCGAAGGACCGGTTGGTGGCGGTGAACAGCGCCGGGTCCGGCGCGTCGTGCAGGGTCGGCACGGTGTCGCGGTGGCCGGCCTGGACCAGCGGGGTGAGCCCGCCGATGCCGTCGAACCAGGCCTCGCCGGCGACGAGCAGGTCGGGGCTGCCCTCGCGGATGAGCTCGACCAGCGCCCGCATGCCCTCGGTCGTGCTGCCGCGGGGGTCGTTGTTGTACATCGCGGAGATGTCCAGGAATGCGGCGTCGAAGCCGTACTCGTGGTGCAGCCGCACGATCTGCTCGGCGAGGTGGCGCCGCCACGGCTCGTAGGCCGGGTTGATGAGCGCGCCCCAGCTGTGGTCGAAGTGGCGCGAGGCGTCCCAGTCGACCGAACCGATCGGCATGTGGCCGCTGGCGTTGAGCAGCTGCCCGGGCGCGGCCCAGGTCTCGAAGCCGGGCAGGTCGCGGGCGGCCACGTTGGCGCCGAACATCGGCATGACGCGGGCGCCGAGGGCGTGTGTGCCCTCGACGAGCCGGCGGAAGCCGGCCGCGCCGCCGAGGCGCTCGTCGACGTCGAAGCGGCCGTACCAGCGGTAGTAGCGGCCCTCCCAGCCCGGGAGGTACGCCAGGATCCGCTGCGGGTCGATCTGCTCGCCCAGCCGGCGGATGGCGTCGAGCATGCCGTCGTAGTCGAGGAAGACCCGGCCGGTGAAGTGCATGCCGTTGAGCGAGGCGACGAGCGCGGTCCGGCGCAGCCAGTCCGGCACGTCGGTGCGCTCCTCCCAGGTGGGCAGCGCGTAGGCGGCGCGGACGTGCGCGGTGTGCGCGGCCAGGACCGGGGCCAGGTCCGCGACCCGCTCCAGGCGCCAGGCGGGAACGTCGAATGTGGACGACGGGCGGGTCGCCTCGGCGTCGGCGATGAGCTCGAAGTCGCAGCGGGACGGGTCGTCGAAGTGCGGGACGACGGCGAAGCGCTTGGCCCGCACCCGGTCGTCGAGGCTGCGGGCGACGGTGATGTCGCCGTCGGGGCGGCGCAGGCCGAGCAGCGGGGTGGCGAGGTCGAACCAGCCGTTGGGGTACTGCACCACCCGCCCCGTCGCCGGCACCGCCAGGTCGCCCTCGCGTAGCCCGGTGACGTCGCCGGCAGGCTGGTCGTGCAGGACCACGGCCACGCACCGCACGCCGTCGGGGTGGGTGGCGGTGACCCGGACGGTGACCCCACCGGCCTCCTCGACCACCAGAACCTTGGCGCTACCGGGGCCGCGCTGCTGCCCGCCGGCCCAGGTGAGCCCGTCGGCGACGACCTCGACGGTGGCACCGTCGCGCGTCACCGTGGGGGCGTCGAGGCCGTAGACGTTCTCGCCGGTGTGGATCCGGACGGTGACCGGGCCGAGCGGGGTGTCGAACCGCGGGTGCGGCCACCGGTAGCTCAGGTCTTGCATGGGGGATCTCCTCAGGAAACGGGATGGTTCAGGACGCGAGGCGGCTGTCGAAGCCGCTCTTGCCGGTGGCGATCGCCTTGGCCGGGTCCCCGGAGAAGACCCAGTCGCGGATGAACTGCAGGTACGGCCCGGTCGGGTCGATGAACAGCGAGTTGTACTTCGCGGTGACCGGCACCTTCGCGTCGGCGATGAGCTTGTTGGCGGCCAGCAGCCGCGGCTCGGCCTGCGTGGTGGGGTTGTCGGCAGTGTCGGAGCGGACGGTGAGCTGGCCGGTCTTGGCCACCACGTTCTTCTGCACGTCCTCGCTCATACTCCAGGCGACGAAGTCCCACGCCGTCTTGGCGTTCTTGGCGCCCTTGGAGATGCCGATGACGTCGCCGCCGAGGAAGGACGACGTGCCCTTGCTGCCGGGGATGGCGCTGACGCCGAAGTCGAGGTCGGGCTGGGCCTTGTAGACGCTGACCGCGAAGCTGCCGAGCGCGACCATGCCGACCTTGCCGGACTGGAAGCCGGTGAGCCAGGTGGCGCCGTTGTCGTCCTTGACGGCGGGCGGCATGAGCTTCTCGTCCCACATCGTCTTGTGGGCGTTGAGGGCGGCGGCCACGGCCGGGTCGTCGAGGGTCGGCTTGGTGCCGTCGGCGTTCATGATGTCGCCGCCGCTGGCCCAGATGTAGGGCAGCAGGGTGTAGGCGTTGCAGCCGGCGCAGTTGCCGGCGAAGGCGAAGCCGTAGGTGTCGCCGCCCAGCGCGGTGATCTTGCGGGCCGCGCTCACGACGTCGTCGAGGGTCGCGGGGGGCTTCGACGGGTCGAGGCCGGCCTTGGTGAAGAGGGACTTGTTGTAGTACAGCATGGAGACGTCGAGCTGGTGCGGCAGCGCGTAGATCTTGCCGTCGACGGTGCTGATCTGCACGCCGGCGGGGGCCAGGGCGCTCTTGTACGGCAACGCGTCGACCTGCGCCGTGATGTCCGTCAGCAGCTTCTGCCCGGTCAGCGACTTGACGTTGGCGATGTCCACGGCCGCCAGGTCGGGCGCGTCGCCGCTGCGCACCGCCTGGACGTACTTCTGCACGTACTGCGCGTCCGGCACGGTCAGCATGGTGATCTTGCGGTCGGGGTTGGCCTCGTTCCAGGCCGCGACGAGCGCCTTGTCCATCGGCTCGTCGGCGGCGCGCACCCACAGGGTGGCCGGCCCGGAGCCAGTGAGCTCGGTCGAGCCGCCGGACGGGGAGGTGTTGTCGGTGTTGCCGCAGGCGGCGAGGGCCAAAGTGGTGAGGGACAGGGCGGTGAGGGCGGCCAGCATCGGCGCCAGCCGGCGGGGCCGGGGCGTTGCGAACATGTACGGACTCCTAGGGGTGTCTATCCCTTGACGGCGCCGCCGGTGAGACCGGCGACGTAGTAGCGCTGCAGGATGAGGAAGATGGCGATGCACGGCACCGCGGCGAACACGGCCCCGGTCTCCAGCACGCCCCAGTTGAGCGTGCCGCCGGCGCCGGTCTGCAGGTTGGCCAGGACCACCGGCAAGGTGTACCGCTCCTGCCGGGTCGTGAAGATCAGCGCCGCGAGGAACTCGTTCCAGGCGGTGAAGAACGCGTAGAGGGCCACGGTCGCCAGGCCCGGCGCGACGATCGGCAGCAGGACCCGGCGCAGCAGCGTCAGCTCCCCGGCCCCGTCGACGATCGCGGCCTCCTCGACCGCGGCGGGCACGGCGGCGAAGGCGGCCCGCATCGTGAAGATGCCGAAGGGCAGGGCGAAGACGGTGTACACGAGCACGAGCCCCAGTCTGGAGTTCGTCAGTTGCAGATCGTCGAGGATGAGGTACAGCGAAGGCACGATCGACTGGAACGGGATCATGAGCGTGGAGAGCACGACCAGGAACAGCACGCCGCGCAGGCGGAACCGGAAGCGGGCGAAGCCGTAGCCGGCCAGCACCGACAGCGCGCTGGCGGCGAGCACCGTGCCGGCGGCGACGAGGACGCTGTTGAGCACGTTGTGCCACAGCCCGGCGTCGAGCAGGCGGCGGTAGTTCTCCAGGCTCACGTGCTCGGGCAGCAGCGTCGGCGGGGTCTGCGCGAACTCCGCGCTGCTCTTGAACGAGGCCACCACCAGCCAGCCCAGCGGCGCCACGAACAGCAGGGCGAGCAGCCCCCCGACGATCCAGAACACCGCGGACCGGGCCTTCACGATTCCTCCCGGGAGCGGGTGAGCAGCAGCTGCACGCTGGTGAGCAGCAGCAGGATGACCATCAGGGCGATCGACATCGCGGCCGAGTAGCCGAGGTTGAAGTCGATGAAGCCGGCGCGGTAGATGAGGTACACCACCGGGATCGTGCTGTTGTCCGGGCCGCCCTGGGTGAGGATGAAGAACTGGTCGAAGGCGAGGTAGCTGCCGATGACCGTGAGCACCAGCACGAGGGCGAGCGTGGGCCGCAGCAGCGGCAGCGTGATGGACCGGAACACGCGGAAGCGCCGCGCCCCGTCGACCTGTGCCGCCTCGTAGTAGTCCTTGGAGATGGCCTGCATGCCGGTCATCAGCAGCAGCATCGTGAGCCCGACGGTCTTCCACACCACGAGCACCACGACCACGGTCAGCGCCGACGGGAACCGGCTGAACACCGAGACCGGACCATCCGCCAGACCCGTCTTGCGCAACAGGTCGGGCACGATGCCGATGCGGTCGTCGAGCAGCCACAGCGTCATGTAGCTGGCGGTGGCGAAGCCGATGACGACCGGCATCACGAACGCGGTGCGCAGCAGGCCGACCCCGCGCCGGCGGTGACGCACCGCCGAGGCGAGGGCCAGGCCGACCACGAGCAGCGCCGCGGTGACAATGACCGTGTAGAGGCTGGTGAAGCCCAGGCTGTGCCAGAACGTGCCGTCGCCGCCCAGCCGCCGGTAGTTGGCCAGGCCGATGAAGCGCCGCTCCCCCAGCAGGGACCAGTCGTACAGTGACATCACCGCGGTGACGACGACCGGCAGCACGAACAGCCCGAGCACGAGCAGCACGGCCGGTGCCACCAGCAGCAGCCCGAGCCGCTGGCGCCTGGCCCGCGGCCCGCGTCGCCTTCGCTGCCTCATGCGCCCCTCCGTTTTACGTAATCGTTTTCGTGGGCCGAACGTTACAGCCATGCGTCCACCCTGTGTCAAGTATCCCAGCTGGGGTTTCTGCTACAGTCCGAGCAACCGAGGCGTTACGAAACCGATTAGGGAGCGAAGTGACCGCCGCACGAAGCTCACCGGCCCGAGTCACCATGCGCGACGTGGCCACCGTCGCCGGCGTCTCGACCGCCACCGTGTCCAAGGTGCTCAACGACCGGCCGGACGTGGGTCCCGAGGTCCGCCAGCGGGTCCTCGACACCATCGGCCGCCTCGGCTACCGGGTCAACACGGTCGCCCGCGGCCTGCGCTCGCGCACCACCGACACCATCGCGATCCTCACCGACGACCTCGAGGGCATCTTCACCACCGCCCTCATGCGCGGCGTGGAGGAGGCCGCCTCCGCCTACGACGTCTCGGTGCTGCTCGCCAACAGCTACGGCGACCCGGAGAAGGAACGCAAGCACCTGCGCCGCCTGCTGGACCGCCAGGTCGACGGCCTCATCATCATGTCCGGCAACCGGGTCCGCCCCCGCTCCGGCCCGGCCCTGCCGCTGCCGGACACGCCCTACGTGTTCCTGTACGAGTACGGCATGTCCGAGCCGGTCCCGAGCATCCTGCCCGACGACTGCGGCGGCGCCGCCCTGGCCGCCGAGCACCTGCTCGACATCGGCCGCCGCCGCATCGGCTTCATCAACGGCCCCGCCTCCTGGGAGGCCACCGCCGACCGCCTGGACGGGCTCAGCGCGACCCTGCGGGCCGCCGGCCAGCCGCTGGACCCCACCCTGGTCCACCACGCCACGACGTGGTCCCCGGAGGACGGCTACCGCCTCACCGACGCCATGCTGACCCGCCCCGACCCGCCGGACGCCATCTTCTGCGCCAGCGACGACCTCGCCACCGGCGCCCTCGCCGCCATACACGACCGCGACCTGACCATCCCCGGCGACGTCGCGGTGGTCGGCTTCGACGACCGCTCCCTCGCCGTGCACCAGCGCCCGCCGCTGACCACCGTCGCCCTGCCCCTGCTGGAGATGGGCCGCGTCGCCGGCCAGCGCCTGCTCTCCGCCGTCAACGGCGCCGACCAGCACCACGAGCTCATCAAGGTCCCCTGCGAGCTGAAGGTCCGCGCCTCCACGGCCCCCTGAGTCCCGGCGCGGATCGCGGAATCGCATCGGTCGTCCGCCTGATGCCCCCGGCCCCTGCGGCGGCCCCAGACTGGGGCGAGCCGACGACGGAGGGAACGGGCCGCGGTGGCAATCGACATCGATGCGCTCATCGATGCAATCGAGCGCGACGTACCGTGGCCGGAGGTCGACGGCCTCGTGACCCGGGACTGGCCCGCCGAGCCGGACGCCTGCGGCGAGCTGCAGGCCCTCCTCGGCGCGCGGACCGGTGCCTCGTCGGCGGCGCCGGGGCTCCAGCTGCTGCGGCGCTGCCTGGACGAGGGCCCGCAGGAAGCCCTCGACTGGTACTGCCCGGACGGCCACGCCGGCCTCGGCGCCCGGGTCGTGGCCGCCGCCGGGGCCGTGTGCGACGGCCGGGTGCTCGACATCTACCTCGAGACCCCGGGGCTGGGCGCGGCGGTGGAGCCCTTCGACCTCGCGTGCCGGACCGCGCTCGGCGGCGTGCCGGGGCTGCGGGAGGCGCCGGAGAGCTTCGTGCGGTACACCCTGATCCGCGCCGTCGCCGCGGTGGCCGACCTGTGCGACCAGGCCCCCGACGGCGACGACGAGGTCGAGGAGATCGTCGGCGACCTGGCCCGCTACCTCACCCGGCTGGCCGGCGAGCCGGGCGGCGACGAGCCCGGCGCCGCCCTGCTGCACCTGGCCCTCGGGCGGACGCTGCGGCTGCGCTACCTCGCCCACGGCGACGACGCCGACATCGAGCGGGCGACCGACCTCGTCTCGGCGGCCGCGGCCGACCCGTCCGCCCGGCCCCGGCAGCGGCGCGACCGGCAGGCGGCGCTGGCCGAGTGCCACTTCGCGCGCTACGAACGCACCGGCGAGCGCGCCCACTTCGACCGGGCGCTCGCCGCCCTGCGCGCCGTCGCCGCCGAGGACCTGCCCGGCTCCGAGGCGATCGAGCGGGCCGTGCGGATCGGGCTGCTGTACCTGCGGGCCGGCGTGACCGGCGGCGCCGAGGACGACCTGCGCACGGGGCTGGCCATGGTGCGCCGAGCCCATGGGGAGCGCACCGCCGACGACCCGTGCCGGGCCGCCGAGGCGATGGACCTCGCCGAGCGCCTCGCGGGCATGTTCGAGCGCCTGGCCGCCGACGACCTCGACCTGCTCGACGAGATCGTGCAGCTCTTCGCCGAGGCCGCGACGACCAGCGACCCCGGGCGGCGCCCGCTGTGCCTGGCGGAGCTCGGCCGGTGGCTGGCGCTGCGGTACGAACGCACCGGCCGCGCCGCCGACCTGGAGCGCTCGATCGGCTCCTACGTGATGGCCGTCGACGAGACGCCACCCGACGACCCGGACTGGGGCCAGTACCAGCACGCGCTCGCCGACGCCTACCGAGCCCGCCTGGAGCGCTTCGAGGAGGTCGCCGACCTGGACCTGGCCATCGAGGCCTACCGCGCGGCCAGCGGCAGCCGCGACTGGGAGGACTACGCCTCGGCCGACCGCGACCTCACCGCGGCCCTGCTGCTGCGCTACGACATCGACGGGGCGCTCGCCGACCTCGAGGACGCGATCGGGGCGGCCGCGGCCGCCCTGCCACCCGCGCACCACGAGGACGCACCCGCGGGCCACGGCCTGCTCGCCCGGACGCTGCTGACCCGCTACGGCCGCACCGGCGAACTGGCCGACCTGGAGCGCGCCCTCGACCAGGCGCGGACCGCCGTGCAGCGGCGCTCCGGCGTCCCCGCCGAGGTGCGCCGCTGGCGGGCCATGGCCCTGCTCGCCGAGTTCGAGCGCACCGGCGACACGCGCCACCTGTACGCGGCGCTGGGCGAGTGCGGCCTCGCCGAGGAACCCGCGCCGCCGGCCGTGGCGACCGCGCTGCTGGCCCTGCGCGGGCGCATCGGCCACGCGCACGCCCAGGCCACCGGCGACACGGCGCCGCTGGACGACGCGATCGCGGCGCTCGACGCGGCCGCCGCCGGCGCCGCGCCGCCGCCCGAGGCGGCCCGGCACGAAACGTGGCTGGGCGCGGCGATGCTGGACCGCTACCGGCACACCGGCGACCTCGACGACCTCGACCGCGCGGCCGCGGCGCTGCGCTCGGCCCTGCTGCGCCTGGACGGACTGTTCGTGCCCGCCGAATACCCGGCCGAGCTGTCGCGGATCCTGCTGCACCAGTACGAGCGAACCGCCGACCCCGCCGTGCTGGCCGAGGCCCGCGACCTCGTCGACGGGGCGGTGCGCCAGGCCTCCCCCGGCGCGCCGGCGCTGGGGGCGATGCTGGCCCAGCAGGCCGCCGTCCGGGCCGCGGCCTTCCGGCGCGGGGGCGCGCTGGAGGACCTCGCGGCCGCCATCGACCTGTACGAGCGGGCGGCCGAGACCGGGCCGCCCCGCTCGCCGCGGCTTCCCGCCGTCCGCGTCGCCCTGGGCGATGCGCTCATCCGGCGGTTCCGGCTGGGCCGGCGCACGGACGCGCGTGGGCCGGACGACTTCAACCGGGCGGTGGCGGCCTACACCGAGGCGATCGTCGGACTACCGCCGGACAGCGCCGACCGGGCCGAGGCGGTGGCCCGGCTCGGCGACGCGTGGCGCACCCGGCCCCGCGAGTCCGATCTCGGCGCCGGGCAGGTCGAGACGGCCATCGGGCACTACGCGCGCTCGTTGCGCATCGCCGGCGCCTCGGCGGGCGCCGCCTGGGCCCGGCTCGGCCTCGGCCTGGCGCAGCTCGACCGCTACCGCGCGAGCCGCAGCGCGACCCACCTCGAGGAGGCGGTGCGCACCCTTGCGGACGCCGGCGGGCGGGCACCGGCCGGCTCCGCGGTGCGGATCAACACCCTGGCCGCGCACGGCACCGCGCTGCGACTGCAGTACGACCGGCGGCGCTCGTCGGCCGACCTGCGCGCGGCGGTGGCGTGCTTCGAGGAAGTCTGCGTGGCCGACGCCGACCTCGAGCAGGTCACCCAGACCGGCGCGGAATGGGGCGCCTGGGCGATGCAGCGCCTGGCCTGGGACGAAGCCGACCGGGCCTTCACCGCCGCCCTCGGCGCCGTCCGGGAGATCCTGCAGGCCCAGCTGGCCCGCCAGCACCAGGAGATCGCCCTGGCCGCGGTGCAAGGCATGCCCGCGCAGGCCGCCTACGTCAAGGTGATGCTCGACGACCCGCTCGGCGCCGTCGCCGTCGCCGAGGACTGGCGCGCGGTCCTGCTGTCCGAGGCGCTGGGCGAGACCGACGCCGCCCTCGCCGCGCTGGCCGAGCACCACCGGGAGCTGTACGAGGAATACACCGCCGCCGCCGAAAGACTTGGCACGCTGCGGCTGAGCGATCTCGGGCGGCGGGCGACGGCCATCACCCGGGCCCAGCACGGAGCCGCCCTCGCCGCCGCCCGGCGCGATCTCGACGAGGTGGTCGCCCGGGTCCGGGCGGTGGACGGCCTCGCCTCGTTCCGGCGGCCGCTCGCCGCGCAGGACGTGGCCGGCCTGCCCGCCGGGATGCCGCTGGTGTACCTCATCGCGGCCCCGGCCGGCGGTGCCGCGCTCATCATGCGGCCGGACGCCGAGCCCGCCGTCACGGCCCATCCCCTGCCCCGGCTGACCACACCGGAGCTGCAGCGGTGGCTGCGGCAGTACCCGCGGCGCTACGCCGGCCGCGGCGCCGAGCGCGAACGCTGGCGGGAGTACGTCGACACGCTGGCCCGCTGGCTGTGGGACGCCGCGATGGGCAAGGTCGTCGACGAGCTCGACGGCCACGACGCGGCCGCGGTGGTCGCCACCGGCGCGCTGTCACTGCTGCCGCTGCACGCCGCCTGGACCCCCGACGAGTCGCGGCCGGGCGGGCGCCGCTACGCGCTGGACCACCTGGCCCTGACCTTCGTGCCGAACGCGCGCTCGCTGCACGCGGCGCAGCGACTGGTGAGCGGCCTCGACGAGCACCGGCTGCTCGCCGTCGCCGACCCGGTGCCGACGTCGCGGCCGCCGCTGCGCCATGCCCGGGCGGAGATCGAGGCGGCCCTCGCGGCATTCCCCGAGGCCCACCGCCGGCTCGTCGAGGAGCGGGCGACGAAGGACACCCTCCTGGCGCTGCTGCCGCACTACCCGGTCGTCCACGTCGCCAGCCACGGCTCGGCGCACCCCACCGAGCCGCTCGACAGCAGCCTGGAGCTGGCCGGCGACGAGCCGGTGCGGCTGCGCGAGATCCTGGCCCTGCGCCTGGGCGGGGTGCGCCTGGCGGTGCTGTCGGCGTGCGAGACCGCGCTGCCCGACCTGCAGCTGCTCGACGAGGCGATCAGCCTGCCCACCGCACTGCTGCAGGCCCGGGTCGCCGGCGTGATCGCCACCCTCTGGGCGGTCGACGACGAGAGCGCGATGCTGCTCATGCTGCGCTTCTACCAGCTGTGGCGCCGCGACGGGCAGCATCCCCGGGAGGCACTGCGGCGGGCGCAGCAGTGGATGCGCGACACCACCACCGCCGCCAAGCAGCTCGAGTTCCCGGACGCCGCCGCGCTGCACGGGGCGGCGTCGCTGAGCGAGCCGGTCCGCCGGTGGATGCAGGACTGCCGGTCACATCGCGAGCCGGCCCAGTGGGGCGCATTCGTCTACGTGGGCGCCTGAGCGGGCCGCTGTGTCGAGAGAGTCGAGGTCGCCGGATGGCCACTGACGAGGACCTGATCGAGGTCGCCCGCACCGTGCGCTCCTACCTGAGCCAGCTCGGCCTGTCCCGGCCCGACGCCGCCGACCTGGACCGGGCCCTCGGCGAGGCGCTGGCCCGCGCCGGAGGTCCGGACGACCGCGCCGCCGAGATCATGGCGCTGCTGGAGCGCGACGAACGCGTGCGCGGCTGGGCGGCCGACTTCCTCCGGGGCGGCGGGCCGCCGGACGTCGTGGACTCCGACCGGGGCGCGCCCGTGCTGGCCGGGCGGGGCGAGTGGGTCGCCCGCCGCCGCTTCGCCTGCCCCGAGGGTGACTACGTGTGGTGGCAACGCACCGTGGGCCAGCGCACGCCGAGCTGCCCGACCCACGCCGTCGCCCTGATCCCGGCGCAGCGGTAGGGGGCGGACATGCTCGCCGGCATCTGGGAGGGGCTGGGACAGCGGCTCGTCGACCGCTGGATCGCGTTGTGGACCCCGGGCCTCGCCTTCTGGCTCTGCGGGTTGCTCGCGTGGACACACAGCGAGCACCGCTCGTGGCGGACCCTCGCCGCTGTCGGCGATTGGCCGGCGCTGCTGCAGGCGGTGGCGGTGACCGCCGCACTCGCCCTGGTCGCGCTGTCCGGCCTCGTGGCGCAGCGGGCCACGGTCGCCGTCCTGCGCCTCTACGAGGGGTACTGGCCGCGCTGGGCCGCCCCGCTGCGCCGCCGCCTGGTCGCCCGGCAGATCCGCCGCCTCCACCGCCTCGACGAGCGCTTCCAGCAGCTGCACGCGCGGCTGGAGGCCGACCCGCGCGACGCCGAGGCCGCGCTCGAGTTCACGCAGGTCGACCACCGGCTCAAGCGGTTCCCGGCCCGGCCCGAGCGGTGCATGCCGACCCGGCTGGGCAACATCATGCGGGCCGCGGAGAGTGCCCCGCTCGACAAGTACGGCCTCGACCCGATCCATTGCTGGCCGCGGTTGTGGCTGGTGTTGCCCGACCCGGTACGGCAGGAGGCCGCGGCCAGCCGGGCGATGATCGACACGGCGGTGATCTGCCAGCTGTGGGGGCTGGCGCTGATCGTGTGGTCGCCCTGGCTGTGGTGGACGGCGCCGCTGGGCCTGCTCGCCGCGGTGGCCGCCTGGCCATGGGTGCTCGCGAGCTCGCAGCGCTTCGGGGACCTGCTCGAGGTCATCTTCGACCTGTACCGGTTCGAGCTCTACACCGCGGTGCACTGGGACCAGCCCGGCGGCGCGACCGACGAGCGGGCGCTCGGCAGTGCTCTCACGACGTACCTCTGGAGCGGCTCCGACCCGCGCCGCGAGTGGGCCTCAGCGGACCCAGGCGGCCTCCTCGCCCAGGACCCCGGGCAGGCCCTCGCCGCGGCACACCCAGTCCACGAACGGCCCGACGCTGGGGTCGAGGCGGCCGTCGTGGTCGAGGACGGACGCGGTCAGGAAGGCTCGCACCTCCCGGAAGGTGCTGCGCATGTGCCGCACCATGTCGCCGAGCCCGAGCTCGTCGACCAGCCACCGCAGCAGCTCCTCGCCGTCGGCCGGCGGACCGAAGGGGAGGTGGCGCACGAGGTCCGCCTTGCTGACCACGAGGGCGAGCCTGGCCCGGTCCCGGTCCGGGTCGACGTCGCGGCCCAGGATGCCCTCCCGGACCCGGTAGTAGACGTACTCGGGGTCGTCGAGCGAACGCAGGTGCGGCGGCAGGTGGACACCGTGGCCGGCCAGGCGGTCCCAGAACGCGGCGACCGCGAGCGGGTCGACGACGAAGACGAACGTGCGGGCCAGGCCTAGCTGCCGCTGCTCCTCCACGCGGTCGTACTCGCGGTAGATCTCGCCGGCGGCGTCGTAGAGGAACAGCTGCCGGCGGGTCCCGGCGTGCTCCACCATCAGGGTGTAGGCGCTGGGCAGACCCGGGGTCTGGGTCTTGTCCATCATGCCGCCGGGCGCAAGGCTGCCGATGAGCGCGGTCAGGTCGACGCGGGACGAGTCGTCGGTGAACTCGGCCCGCACCCCCGGCCGGCCCTCCGCGGCCCGCCGCAACGCGAAGACCATCGCGCACATGAGCTGCGTCTTGCCGGCCGCGACGCCGCCGAACAGCGGCAGCACCACCTCGGCGGCGAGCCCGAAACGGTCGCTGAGCTGCAGGCGGCAATGCGGGCAGTACGCGACCAGGGACTCGGTGCCGCCGAAGACCCGCGGCAGCGTCGGCAGGAGGGTGCCGCACTTGCAGCGCCGGCGCAGCACGCCGTAGCGGCCCGGGCGGAGGTCGTGGCGGACGTCGCAGCCGGGGTTCGGGCAGGCGTACAGCGGATAGCGCACGCGACGGGAGCAGTGCCGGCAGATCAGCCGGATGTGCTTGATCCAAAGGCGGGCGGAGTCCAGCCCGCGCAGCGCGCCGATGGCACCGCGGGCGAGGGTCTGCAAGAGCAGGACCAGCACCACGTGCAGGACGATCTCCACCCCCACCAGCGCCGCGCCGACGATCACGCCGACGACGATCGCCAGCCAGGCGGTCACGCCCAGCGGCCACCGCACGAGCACACCCCAGCCGTCCTCGCCGAAGAAGCTGTCGCTGGTCTGCACGCCGAGCCGCCCGACCGAGCCGGCCAGCTTCCCGGGGGCGACATCGATCGTGCGGCGCACGTGGCGCAGGGCCGGGCCGAAGAAGTAGTGGCGGTACGCCTGCTGCGGCGCCGCGTCGGGCTCGGGTTTCTGCCAGAGCTCCCACCGCGGCCGGTCGAACGCGACGGCGGACCAGACCCTCGCGTATTGGCCGAGCAGGGAGAGGCCGAGGCCGGCGCCGCCCAGGGCGACGAGCACCGGGAGCACGAAGACCACGTACGCCGCCAGAATCGCGACGTACGCGAGCGCGCCGAGCGCCCAGCCCAGGATCTCCACCCAGTCGTCGGTGTACACGGCGTCACGCCCCGCCCGCCGGGCCCTTGCGCGGGCCCGATCCGAGGAGCCGGCCCACCAGGTGCAGCAGGCGCGCACCGAGGCGCTCGCCCCGGGCCGGCCGGCCGTGGCGGGACATCAGGCCGGCGAGCGCCTTGCGCGACTCTGGATCGATCCCGTCGAGGACGGCGCCGAGGCGCTCCAGCTCGGGCATGGGCCACCGCTTCACCGCCGCGCCCAGCACCCGGTCCCGCCGGCCGCGCAGCGCGTCGGGGGTCCCCCGGCGCGCGATCAGCAGGCCGGCGACCTGGGCGAGCAGCCGGTCGTCGGGCCGCCCGCCGCCCCTGCCATCCAGGTGCCTGATCAGGGCCTCGTACGCCCCGCCCCGGCCGGCCTGCAGTATCCGGACGACGTAGCGCGCTTCGGTGGCCCGCACGACGAGACCGGGCGCGCCGGTCAGCTGGAACAGCACCCGCGCGGCCGCGGTGTAGCCCGGCTCGCGGCCCATGATCTCCCGCACGGACTCGGCGTCGAGGGGGCCGTTCAGCCGGTTGTTCAGGTCCAGCAGCCGCTCGCCGTCGCCACGCACCGGCGCCGGCAGCTGCGTCCACCACTCGGTCCGGCTGAGCCGGTACGTCAGCTTGAAGTGATCCTCCAGGCTGTCGCTGGACACCGGCCGGCGCAGCGCGTCCGCCGCGAGCCGCACGACGACCCGGTCGGGCGCGCGCATGGTCTTTCGCTGCAGCGCGTCGACGATCGCGATGGTCTCGGCGAGCGACCAGTCGCCGCCGGGACGGACCTCGTCGAGCAGCGCCTGGTCGAGCGACGGGTCGGGCCGCAGCGGCAGGATCCGGCGCAGGCAGTCGAGCGTCTCGTCCCGCCGCTCCCGGGCCCGGCGCACCAGGTTCAGCTCCCGCAGCAGCGGGTACTCCTCCAGCCCGCGCAGCTCGAGCAGCTTCCCGGCCCGGCCGGCCAGCGCGGTCATCACCTCGGGCCGGCGGCGCCCGGCCGCGGCGACGAGATGCGCGGCCAGCCCCGCGTGGACCGGCGCGAGCCGCGCGACCGCCTTCTCGGCCAGATCGGCCGGCACGGCATCCAGCCGCTCCCCCAGCGCGGTGCCGCAGCGGCGCAGCACCGCCGGGTCGACGGGCACGCCGTAGTGCTCGGCCCACAGCGCGACGGCCAGCCGTACGCCCGGCGCGGCCCGGTCCATGGCGGCCGCGCACTGCTCGGCGAGCGGCCCACGCACGCCGCCGCCGACCGCCGGGAGCCGGTACGCGGGCCGGGGGCCGAGGCCGAGCGCGACGACGGCGCGGAGCTCGCGGCCGAGCACGCGCACGGTCGCGGCGTCGGCGACCGCCGTCGCGCCGGCCGTGCGGGCCGCCTCGGCGACGGCCCACAGGTGGGCATCGGCGAGCTCGGCGTGGTCGAGCAGGCGCCGGCCGATCGCCTCGGTCCGGGCGGCGCCGAGCGCGGCGGCCGACGCCCTGAGCCAGCCGGCCAGGGCGGCCAGCTCCTCCGGCTCGAAGCGGACCTCGGCCGGCGTCGCTGCGGCGACGAGGGGGTGCCAGGCGTCCCAGTCGCCGGCCGCCGGCCGCGTGACGGCGAAGGTGGCGGCGGTGCGCCAGGCCTCCTCGGCGCGCTCCATGCCGATGCGCACCAGCAGCCGGGCGAGGGGATGGCCGTCGCGGTCGGCGAACCGGCCGGCGACGAAGTCGTACAGCGCCATGTCGGCCACGACCGTGCCGGCCTCGCGGACCGTCTCGTCGAGGGTCGCGCAGATGTGCAGCCGCCCGGGGCTGGGCCGGCGCTGGAAGGTGGCGAACGACAGCGACTCGGCCACCTCCCGCGGCAGCAGATAGCAGGCGGCCGCGATCCAGTGCGCGGCCTCCTCGGCGCCCCGCTCGACGAGCAGCACGGACCGGCCGGACGACTGCGCCCGGGCGGCCGCCGTCAGCAGGCCGGCCAGGCCGGCGCCGTGGCCGTGCCGCGCGACGAAGCCGGCGACGCCGCGCCGGTCGAGCGGGCCGCGCTCGACGCCGGCCAGCGGTGCCAGGCGGCTTCCCGCGTCCGGGGTGGCCCGCCACATCGGCGCCCCCCACAGCTCGATCGGCAGCGCCCCGGCGAGCTCGGCCCGCAGGTCGGGGCCGGCCAGCGCGTGCACGAAGTAGTTGCCGAACCGCTCGGAGAAGTCCCGCCCGACGTAGACCGCGCGGAACACGACGTCACCCTGGGCGCCGGGGGCGAAGCCCAGGTTCTGCGGGCAGGCGGCCAGCTCCTCCGGCGTGCGCGGATAGGCCAGGGAGCGCGGCGGGTCGTAGGCGGACAGCGCCTCGACGTGCCGCATCAGGGCCGGGCTCACGCCCTCGCTGACCGCGGCGAACTGGAACCCGGCGTGGCCGGACAGGCCCTCCTCGCAGGAGGTGTAGTACAGCTGCTGCAGCGCCACCGGAATCACTCCTCGGCCTCGACGGGGCGCCGCCGGGCCGGCACGGCGCCGAACTCGGAGAGCAGCCACAGCAGCGGGTCGCTGACCCGGCGCGGGCGCACCCGGCCGTCGCGGACCCGGTTGTCCTGCGGCTCGGCGCCGAGCGCGGAGACGCCGAAGTAGCGGAAGGACCGGTACCGCGGCTGCACGTAACGATCGATGCTGCCGCTCTCCCACGTGTTGAGCAGCCGGCGCACCTCGACGTGCACCTCGTCGGCGTCGTCGAGATCGAACGCGACGTCCGCGCTCGGGGCGTATTCGGGCTCCTTGCGCAGCGGGCTGGTCTCGCCGAGCTGGTGCTCCAAGGTGTCGATCTTGGTGAACGCCACGGCCAGCGGCGCGCGGATCGGCTCGACCACGTCGCCGGCGCCCTGCAGCAGCTCGGTGACCCGGTGCAGTACCGCCTCCTGGTCCGACATCGTCGGCGGCCGCACGTCGGCGTGGGCCAGCCGGCGCGCCTGCGGCATCTGCAGCGGATCGAGCAGCACGATGATGCCGTCAGCGCTGGTGAGGTACCGGGTGTGGTACTCGACGCTGTCACCGGTGGTGAGGTCCTCGCCGGCCGTGTCGAAGAACGACAGGAGGTTGAGGACCGGGCGGGTACCGCGGAAGCGGGTCCTGCGGCGCGTGGTGAACTCGAAGACCAGCGGGGTGACGCGGTCGTAGTTCTGCCCCGCGCTGCTCGTCGCGCGGGGCAGCTCGCCGTTCTCGTACACGGCCCTCTCGAAGTCCGCCTTGAACCGGGACCGGGTGTGATCGTCGGCCTCCGACATCGACGCGTTGAACGCCTGCCCGACCTGGTTGCGCATCTCGTGCAGCAGGACGGTCAGGTAGACGCTCTTGCCGCTCTCCCGGGCGCCGACCATCGCGATCATCCGGTTGGCGATCTTGCCGAAGCGCACCGGCAGCCGCGAATGGCACCGCGGGCAGATCCGGTTCGGCGACTCCCGGCGGCAGCCCGGGCACGTCGCCCGGTGCCGGTCGCGCACCTGATGCCACAGCGACCGGCGGAACGTCGGCGGCAGCTCGGTCGCGTTGCCCGCGTGCCGCTGCAGGAGCCGGTCGACCACCGGGGCGCAGGTGTGGCCGTCGGGCCCGGGCCGGCCGGTGCACCGGAACTCGATGTTGCGCTGGAGGAAGCGGCCGTAGCAGTACGGGCACGTGAGCCGGCGGAAGAGCATCATGTCACCTGCAGCCTCATACGGGATTCGGGCTCGATGCGCACCGGCGAGTCGACGCCCGGCGCTTTCATGCACACCAGCCAGAACGGCCGGGGTCCGGCCGCGGGCAGCTGGAGGTTGACGACGTGGGTGATGCCGGGCCGCAGCCACACCGGCGTCTGCGCGCGGTGCACGATCCGGCCCTGGTCGGGGCGGTCGGGCAGGAACTCGGCCGAGGACTGCACGATGACGAACGGCGGCAGCTCGCAGGCCCGCAGCGTGGTGAACCTGAACGTGACCGCGACCTGGCGCCGCACGACGCGGTGCTGCATGGCGTACCGGATCAGGTCCGGCGCGGCCGGCAGGCGGGTCGTGGCGGCCGGCGCGGAAAGCACGCCGTCGGGCGTGGCGACGCGTGCCTCGACCGCGATCCGCACCGCCTCCGGCCCGACGTCCAGGGCCACGCCGTTGCGCTGCCGGTACACCGAGTGCGAGCAGAGCAGCTCGCCGCGCGGTGGCCCGGCCGCGGCCGGCCCGTCGGCCCACCACACCACCCGGGCCTCGTCGCACCGCTCGGGCCAGACCCACGTCAGCTGGGCCCGCTCCCCCTGCCGGACCGCCTCCAGCCCGCGCACGCCCGGCACCGCGATCACCTCGGCGGCCGGCCCGGCGGCGGCCCACTCGCCGCTCACGGTGACGGCGGTGAGGTGGATGCGCCGGCCGGTCTCGATCGGCGCGGTGAGCCGCTCCCAGCCGCCGGGCAGCGCCTCGGTGACGCCGCCGAGCACCGCGCCCCGGGCGGCGGCCATCGCGGCGGCCAGCTCGGTGGCCGGCACCGGGACGGCGCGCGCCAGGGGCGGCGGGGCCGGCGTGGCGTAGACCAGGACCTGCCCGGCCGGCGGCGGCTGCCACAGCACCCGCACCACCGTCCGGCCCGCCTGCTCGCGCACGTCCGCGGACAGCTCGCCGACGGCGACCGGCGGCGGCGCGATCTCCGCGGTCAGCACGTGGCCGGGCGAGACGATCCGCCGCTCGCCGACGAGGTAGCAGGCGGAGATGCGGTAGTAGTACCGGCGCCGGGGCGCCAGGTCGCGGTCGATGAACCCGTCGCGGCGGGCGTCGACGCGGGCACCTACGCCGTGCGTGGGCGGGCCGCCCGAGCCGCGGCTGACGAGCACCTCCAGGACCGCCGGGTCGGGCCGCCACGAGCCGGTGACGGCGTGCGGGCCGACGGTCAGCGCCGCGTCGGCGACCTCCGGCGTGGCGACGAGCCCGTCGGACAGGGCCGGCGCCGACCACGACTCGCCGTCCCGCGCGGCGAAGACCGCGTAGCGCAGCGGCACCGCGACCGGCACCGCGGGGTCGGCCGCCTCGCAGGCGGGGCCGGCCGCCACCAGGGCGCCCCGCCCCGCGGCCGGCACCGACTCCGCGGTCGCCCGTTCGACGCGGTAGGTCACGTCGCCGAAGAGGGTCCGGCTCGCCTTCCACGCGATCACGACGGTGCCGTCGGGGCGGGGCACGGCGGCGACGCCCGTCGGCGGGGGCGGCGGGATACGGCCCAGCCGGCTGCGCACGCCGGCGTCGTCGCGGGCCAGGTCGGCGGCCCGGTGCAGCCGCTCGGCGGCGGCCTCGGTGCGCCCGGCCGCGAGATGGTCGGACGCCTCGGCGGTGAGCCGCAGCACGGTGGCGCCGCGCTCGGCGACCTCCGCGCGGAGCCGCTCGGTCTCGGCTCCCGCGCTCAGGCGGGCGGCCAGGGTCTCGGCCCGCCGGAGGTCGCCATCGGCCAGCGCGGCCTCGACCCGCGCGGCCCCGGTGAGCGCGGTGATCCCGGGATCGGCCTGCAGCGAGACCGCGAGCCAGCCCGCCTCGTCCCGGCGCAGCCCGAGGCCGGCCCCGGCGGCCGCGAGGACGCCCAGCTCGAGCCGATCGTGGGCGCGCTCGAGCACGGCCTGCACCACCTCGGCCAGCAGCAGCGCGCCGAGCTCCCCGCGGCGGGCGGCCGCGGCGAGGATCGCCAGGACGTCGCGGGTCGGCGCGGTGATCGTCTGCTGATGGCCGAGCCGGGCCGCGTCGCGCTGGCGCGCCTCGATGAGCCCCAGGTCGAGCGGAGGTGCGCCGGGCCGGGTCAGCGCGAAGCCGTCCAGCACCGTGAAGCCGTCCGCAACGGCGGGCCGCCCGTAGACAACCTCGATCGACAGGTCGAGGCTCAGCTGGCCCACGCTCCGGCGCAGACTGCGGACCTCCTCCGGGGGGACCGCCGGGCGTACCCCGCGTGGCTCCCGCACGACGATGCCCTCGGCCTCGGCCCGGGCCCGCACCCCCGCGAGGTCGTAGGCGCCCTCGGCGAAGCGCACCAGCCACTGCAGGTCGGCCGGCGTCATGACCGCACAGTCCCCGGCCCGGCGGCGGATCTCGCCGGCCAGCCGGTCGCGGTACCGGTCCAGCTGCCTGTCCCGCAGTTCCAGGAACGCCTCGAAGCGACCGCGGCCCGGCGCCGGCGTGCCGAGCGCATCGACGACCTGGTCGTGCTCGACGAGCATCCGCTGGATCAGCCTGCCGTACGTGTACCGGCCCGGCCCGGTCTGCACGGAACGCCAGAAGGCGCGCACCGCCGCCAGGTGCTCGTCCAGCTCCCGGTCGGGGCGCGGCGTGGCGGGGTCGAGCGCGTAGCGCACGGCGAGGTCGGGCAATGCGGCGCCGGCCGCCCGGGCCCGTTCGAGGACCCGCAGGTACGCCCCCTGGTCGAAGTCGGGCACGTCGGCTGCTCGCGGAAGCCGGGGCTACTGGCTGACCGTCTTGCGGGCGACGGCCGCGCGGGCTTCCTCCACGGCCGCGTCCTCGAGGCCTATGACGAGGTCGAAATTGACGTCCCGGCGCGTGCTCAGCTCGACGGCGTGCACGCTGAGCCGCCCGGTCTCGTCCATGTCGAACGTCACCCGCACCGGCGACCCCTTGGGCAGCCGGGGCAGGCCGGTGATCATCCCCTCGCCGATCGGCGTGTTGTGCTGCACCTCGTCGGAGGCGATCGCGCCCGACTGCTCGAACACCTCGATGGCGATCGCGGTCTGGCCGTGCTCGACGGTCATGTACTCCTGCGGCCCGGACGACGCCGGCAGCTCCTGGTTGGCGATCAGAAGATGGTCGATGCGGTACCGCACCGCCGAGCCGTGGTCACGCACCCGGATGCCGAACGCGCGCGGCACCACCGTGGTGACGCGCTTCGTCGCGATCGCCATGACGGCCTCGGGCGTCGTGCCCATCTGCTCGGCGGCCGCCTGCGCGGCGCTGTCGAGGGCCTCCTTGCTCGGCGCGCCGCCGTCAGGAAGGTGGATGCGGACCATCTCGATGATCGAGAACAGCGCGGCACCCTTGGCCACGGCCAGATCCGGGTCGTGGCTCATCGGCTCGAAGCCGAACCGGTCACGCAGGCCCTGCGCGACCGCCGGCATGCGGGTCGCGCCGCCGACAAGCAGCACGGCGTCGAAGCGGTGAACGTCGACGCCCCGGGCGGCGGCCACCTCCAGGGTGCGCTGGGTGATGGCGAACGTGCTCTCCAGGAGGTGGGCGGTGCGGCGCTCGAACGACTCGCGGTCGAGCACGATCTCGGCTCCTGCCCCGTCGTACCGCATGGCGTAGGACCGCGACCGCATCGTGCTCAGGTCCTTCTTGAGCTGCTCGGCCACCAGGTACAGCTCCTGCTGCAGCTGCTCGTCGCCGGTCGGGTCGAGGTCGGAGTGCTGGCCGCGGAACTCGTCGTTGAGGTACTCCACGACGATCTCGTCCCAGTTGGTCCCGCCCAGCTTGTGATCACCGTCGGTGCACACGACGTTGATCTCGTCCTTGGTCAGCCGGATGACGGTCGTGTCGAACGTCCCGCCGCCGAGGTCGTAGACGAAGATCGTCTGCTCGTCGCGCTCGTCCAGGACCTGGTAGTGCAGGGCCGCCGCAACCGGCTCGGGAATCACGTTCAGCACGTTCAGCCCGGCGATGTGCCCCGCCTTGCGGGTCGCCTCCCGCTCGGCCACCCCGAAATAGGCCGGCACGGTGATGACGACGTCGCGGACCTGCTCCTTCGTCTCGGCCGCGGCCGATTGGGCGAGCTCGCGAAGAATCAGCGCGGACACGCTTTCCGGAGTGTGTTGCTCGCCGTGGAAGAAGAAGGATATTCCAGGCTCGCCCATCCGACGCTTGACCAGGTCGACCACGTCTTCGGGCTTGAGCCGGGCGATGTTGCGGGCGGCCCGGCCGACGACGATGTTGTCGCGGTCCTCGAAGTACACCACGGAGGGCGTGGTCTCCTCGGACAACGCATTCCGGACCACCTTCACGGCTCCGGACCGGTCGATGTACGCAATGCACGAATTGGTGGTGCCGAGGTCAATGCCGTACGTCGTCATCTCGGGGCGCGTCCGTCCTCGCAGGCATGATCGAAATTGCCGGGGGGCAGTTTCGATTCTCCGGCCGGAACATCCGGAAAGGTTCGCCCGATCGGTCATTACGAAATGCGCTCGGCGCGCGCTGCCCGCCGACCGGTTGGCCGCCGCTCTTGTTACCGGTCGCCGTCGATGAACACGGCGGTTTCGTCGTCGTAGTCGTCGTCGAGCAGGAACAGGTAGCCGTAGCGCGGATCGTCGGTGAAGCCCAGCGGCGGGAACTTCTCCAGCAGCGTGTGGACCACATGCCGGGCGGTCGGAAAATGGTCACCCTGGGCGAGGGCTATCGTCGCGGCACTGACCACATAGGACCGCCAGCCGGGTTCACTCTGGAACGCGGCCAGGTACTGCGTGAGGTCGGGCGTGCCGGGCAGCGACAGGCGCAGCACCGGTTCCGCGACCTCGTACGCGATGCTCGGTGTGGCGTAGACGTTCGGGCGGCCGTCGCCGGGGGCCAGCAGGCCGCCCGGCTCCAACGGTGGCAGGCGGGGCCAGTCGGGGTGCTCGAAGTACGGGCGGGCCGCCACGAAACCGTCGGGGGTGAGCAGGCCGAAGGACACGTCGAAGTGGCGGTGCAGGGCCAGGATCATCTTGCTGTACGGGCTCAGGCGCTGACGCCAGAAGTACTGGAACATCATCTGGCGGACCAGGTGGCGGTCGTCGGCGCGCGAGGTTCGGCAGATGTCGAGGTGGGCGAGGATCGCCGCGATCGCGAGCGCCTGGGAGGCCGTCCGCTTGTAGCGGAAGTCGTAGCTGGTGACGATCCGGGCGACGCCCAGCTGCTCCTCCACGCCGATGCCGAGGATGCCCATGAAGGCCAGGTCGTCGGCGACGGCCCGCTGGTCGGCGAACAGCTTGCGGTTGCGCTCGCTGATGACCAGCTCCAGGAAGCACCACGAGCGGTCGCGGTAGTCGGTGTAGCCGCCGGACAGCACGAGCACCATGTCGGCGGCCTGGAACACCCGGTCGAGCCGCGCGATGAGGAACCGGAAGGCGGCGTCCTCGGCAGCGGTGCGGGGCCGTTGCGGTACCGCCGCGAAATCGAAGAACACCAGGCACTGCCGCGGCTCCAGGCCGGGCAGCTCGCGCAGCCGCCCCTGCAGCTCCCGCAGCTGCCGCCCGTCCGGGTCGGGGTGCGCCGGGCTCATCCACCGGTGCGACACGCAGATCAGCCGATGGTCCTCGGCGACGTCGGCCAGGCTCGTCAGGTCCACGTACTCGCCGGGCTCCAGCTGGCGGCTCTCCTTGAACGCGGTCCAGGTGAGCAGCGCCGAGCCGCGGACCAGGCGCACGCCGGGCGCCTCGGGCACCTGGGGGTCCTCCGCCGGCGGGGAGAACACCCGCGGCCCGGCGGGCTCCCCCGGCTCCTCGACCATCCGCTGGGCCTGCAAGTACGCGTGGTGGTACAGCGCCGGGCTGGCCGCGGCCAGCGGGGCCAGCAGCTCGACCGCCTCCCGCGCGGCCACCACGGCCTCGCCGTCCCGCCCCGCCAGCCGCAGCACCGCGGCATAGTTCGTGAGCTGGGCGGCCAGCTCGAAGCCCCGGCGCTCGTCGCGCGGGCCGGGTGCCCGCCGGTACCGCTCGATCGCCTCCCCGTACGTCGCGAGCGCCTCGCCGGGGTCGACGGCCATCAGCCGGGTCGCGAGGTTCCCCAGCGAACGGGCGAAGTCGACGGCGTAGGGGTCGGGCCGTTCCGCGGCCAGCGCTGCGCGGATGCGGACCGCCTCGCGGGTGCGCTCGATCGCCTCCGGCTCGCGGCCGAGCTCGGCCAGCCGGTTGCCGTGGTTGTCCAGCGCCGCGGCGAGGTTGTCCTCGTCGCCCAGCTCGCGGAAGGCTTCCACGGCCTCGGCGGTGACGGCCTCGGCCTCGGCGCCGCGGTGCTGCCGGGCCAGGAGGGTGCCAAGGTTGAGCAGCGCGCCGGCCAGCCCGGCGGAGTGGGCTTCCGCCAGCCCGGCGGAGTGGTCGTCGGCCAGGGCGGCGGGGCGGTCTCCCACCAGGGCGCGGTACTGGGCGACGGACTCCTCGGCGGCGCGGATCGCCTCGCCGGTGCGGCCCAGCGCGGCGTGCAGGCCAGCCAGGTCGTCGAGCTGGTCGGCGCGGGCGGCCCGGCCCTCCTCCTCGGCGGCGCCCAGCACCTCGAGGGACTCGATGGTGGCCAGGACGGCGTCCTCGGTGCGCCCCTGCGCGACAAGCCTCCGGGCCAGGCCGCGCACGGCGGACGGCAGCTCGTCCGGCTCGCCCGCGTCACGCCCGACGAGCCATTGCCGGACCGCCACCTCCTCCGCCACCGCCTGCAGCGCCTCGCCGGGCCGCCCGGCGCGGTCCTCGAACGCGACGAGCTGAGCGAGGGCCCGCAGCAGGAACGGCGCCGTAGGCACGTGGTCGGCGACGACAGCCCGCAGCTTCGCCACAGCGTCGACGACCGCCTCGCGGGCCGCGTCCTCCCCCTCGGTGGCGGCCAGCGGCGCCACCCGCACGGCGGCCGCGACGGCAAGGAGCCGCTTTCGGTCGCCCTCGTCCGGAATGCGCGCGATCTCGGCACCGGCCTCGTCGACCGCGGCCAGCGCGGCTCCTGGCTCGCCCGCGGCGGCCCGCGTCTCGGCGAGGTTGATCAGCGCGGTCGCCTGCCCCAGCGGATCGTCATCGGCCGTCACCCCGCCAACGCTACGTTGGCATCGAACACCCTGAATAGTGTCCAACAGGCCGAGCCCAGTCGTCGCTCTGGTCAACCGGCTGGCCTGGAACCTTGGTGGACAACGCGGCCGGGGCGCCTGGCTGCGGCATCCTCCGCCAGGGCCGCGCTGTTGCGGTCCGGGGCGAACACGACCGCGGACAGCTCGGGCTCTGGGACGTCACCCGCGACTCCTCGAAACCGCCACGTCCCCCACGAGCGGCACAACCGAGGTGACCGGAAGGGGTGAGCCGCTCGACCGCGGCCCACGCGCAAACCCGGCGTAGGCGGGCCGGGTCGCCGGCACCCGCCGGTCAGTCGGGGGCCGAGAGGAAGTCGTTGACCAGGGTGGGGAGGGTCGGATCGCCGGTCAGGTCGTAGTGGGTGCGGCCCGGCAGGATGGCAAGGCGGTGGGCGACGCGCTTGGAGGCGTCCCACTCGGCGTCGCGCAGGCCGCCGCCCAGCAGGGCGTAGAACTCGGCGGCGTGCGTGGTGGGAACAGAGTCGGCGTCGGCGTAGACCAGCATGGTGCGGGCGCTGATGCGGGCGGCCTCGGCGGTCCAGTCGTAGTCGCGGCGCAGCATGTCGCCCAGCTTGGTCGCCAGGACGGGCCACGATTCCGGGTGCGGTGCGACGCGCTCGTACGCCGCGTACAGCGGGGAGGCCTTCATCATCTCGGCCGACTCCGGGCCGATCTGGGCCGTGCCGGCCAGCACCTCCGGGAACCAGCCCGTGCGGCGGACCGGGATGGCGGCCACGATCAGGCGGCGAACCACGTCCGGGTGCTGGATGGCGGTGCGCAGGGCGGCGCCGGCGCCGAGGGAGTAGCCCATCACGTCGGCGCGGGGCAGGCCCAGGTGGCGGATCAGGGCGGCCACGTCGTCGCCGAGGGTCTCGTAGCGCATTGGGCGGTCGTTGTCCGGGGTGTGGCCGTGGCCCTGCAGCTCGACGGCGATGACCCGGCGCCCCTGGGCGGCCAGCGCCGGCAGGAGCGGGCCGAACAGCTCGATGGTCCAGAATCCGCCGTGCAGGAGCACCAGCGGGGCGCCCTCGCCGTGCTCCTCGTACCACAGCGAGATGCCGTTCACCTCGGCGTACGTCATGACCCGACCCTAGCCGCCGTAGTGCGCCAGGTAGTCGCGGACGCGCGGGCTGAGCTGGGTGAACGAGCGGCACTCGGCGACCACTTCCCACCAGGCGCTGTTCTCGATCCAGTACCGGTAGAGGAACTCGTCGAAGGAGGCGGCGACCTGCACGAGGTCGTACTCCTCGGCGAAGCCGGCCAGCACCGGGCCTGCTACCCCGCCGGGGTTGACCAGCAGATACCAGAACACGCAGCCCTGCGAGTCGGCGAGGAACCGCACCAGGCGGGCCCCGTCGCCGAACGCCTCCGGGGTGAAGCTCTCGACCACCTCCCAGTAGCAGTCGGTCGGCGACGCGAACGCCTCCTGCAGGTCCGGCCGGCTGAAGAAGTCCTCCAGCGGCAGACCGGCGACCACCTCCTCGGGCGCCTTCGTCACCTCCATCGGGTGGCTGTGCGGCTCGGCGCTCTCAAGCCAGCCGTACCCGGCCGGGACGTCCAGCTGCGGCAGACCGTCGGCGTCGTACAGCTCGTAGGTGTGATCGGTGTGCCGATACTGCCCGAGGCCGATGCCCCACCAACCGGTCGAGAGCTTCATGGGGCGACCATAGCGGTGGGGTACGACAAAATCGGCCCGGCTAAGGTGAGCGGTGGAGGCGTGCGGGTGGCTGGTGCCCCTCCCGGTCTTCAAAACCGAGGTGGTCCGGAATCCGGGCCAGGCGGGTTCGATTCCCGTCCGCCTCCGCCAACCAGCGACTTCCGCGCCAGACCCCCGGTGGCCTCGCCAAATGGAGATCATCGGCGGCCACGGTCCGGCACCGGCACTCGTCTCACTCGATCTCAGCGGCGCCGGGGCGATCTCAGTGTGCGCGGCAAATCCACGTCAAAGATCTTCAGGCCTCCGGATGCTCGTCGTGGTCCACGCCTAGGGCGTCTCCGATGCGCCGCCGAGCGATTCCCTCTTGGCCCTCGATGAACTTGGCGTAGACCCGTAGAAGGACATGAACGCTGTGCCCTGCCCACTCGGCGACCTGAGTAGCGGGCACGCCAGCGTTGAGCCACAGCGACACGATCGCGTGCCGGAGGTCACAGGGTCTGGCAGCGAGCGGCGTACGCAGCTGGGCCGGCGTCAACACCGCCTTTCGTGTTCGCCGCCATGCGTTGTTGTACGTCCACTTGGACACGGGTTTGTCGCCGTGGCCCGGCACGAAGAACAGCCGGCCATCGGGCGCGTGACCGTCGGCCGCCACGTGGCCAGCGAAGGAAGCCCAACAAGCAGCTCGCCGCGCAACGGCCGCCGTCGACAAGGCCGCATACCCGGGTAACCACGCCATCTACTCAACGGTTCCCGCGTCAGCGCTCGCTTGCAGCGGCCAGACTGATGAGGCCATCTCGGCGGCAACCTCCGTGGTGGCACACACAAGCACGTTCGGATCGCGGCGCATCGGCGGCGAGGCACACGGGATCGTCGGCCTGGTCGCGAAGCGCCGCGGATACAAGCCAGCCGAGACCTTCGTCGACTGGGCCCGCCAACTCCTTCCTGCCGCATGGCCCAGAGCGCGCAAGTTGAGCTGACGGTTATCGAGGACGAGACCGCCCTTCAGTACACCGACAACATCGTGGACCTCTACGCGGCGGTCTACGCGAAACCGCCGTACAACGAAGGCTCCGACGACGTCCGATGGTTCGCCGATTCGTGGCCCAGCCGAGTACGTCAACCGGTCTTCCGGCTGGTGATGGCGCGGGCCGATGCGGAACTGATCGGCTTCACTTTCGGCCATCAACTGCCAGTTGACACACGCTGGTGGTCGGGCGCACAGACTCCGCTGCCCACCGAGTTCACAGTCGATGGGCTTGACCCGATTCGACGGACAGGGTCGATGTGTTGATCCTCAAGCTACCCTGAGGGCGGTCAACGGCCGGACGCTGGTGCTGTTCTCGAAGGCGGCGGGGCTGAGGTAGCCGAGGCTGGAGTGTCGGCGGCGGGTGTTGTACCAGCCCTAATGGCAACAGAGGACGCCCGTACCACCCGTTGGCCGTCGAGCCTGGAATCGAGATCGGCGCCTCGTTGAGAAGCTGTGACCGCTGCTGACCCCTGACAGAACGTTGAGGGCTTGACCCTGGGTATCTCGTGGGGCGTGCAGCGGTCGCGGTGACCGACGGGCATGATCTCGGCGTGGTTCGCCGGCGGGCTGAGCCTTCGTTGGTCGCAGGCCTGGAGCCTTGCGCGAGTGCGGGCGCCGCCGGTGGCGAGGCGAACGGCTCGTGAGATGTCGTGCGGCAAGCACTGTCCATTAGGGCGCCGCGCCTCGCTGTGGTCGAGACAGAGAGGAGCTGCGGTGGCGGCGGTGGCGTGCGGGATCGACTGGGCGCAGGATCACCACGATGTGGCCTTGGTCGACGAGAACGGCGTGGTCCCGGTGTCGGTCAGGATCGATGATGACGCGGCGGGGCTGAGCCGGGTCCTGGCACTGCTCGCCGAGCATGATCCGGCTGGGGCCAAGCTGCCGGTAGCGATCGAGACGAGCCAGGGATCGCTGGTCGCGGGCCTGCGAGCGGCTGGCAGGCAGGTCTTCGCGATCAATCCTCTGGCGGTGTCACGGTACCGGGATCGCTATCGGTCCTCCCGAGGCAATTCCGACGCGTTCGACGCCATGGTGCTGGCGAACATCCTGCGCACCGATGCCGGGGCCCACCGGTCGTTGCCGCAGGACAGTGAGTTGGTGCAGTCGCTGCGGGTGTTGACGCGAGCGCAGCAGGACGCGGCCTGGGACCAGGTCACGATCACCAACCGGATCCGGGCGGTGCTGCGGATGTTCTTCCCGGCGGCCCTGTCCGCGTTCGAGCGCGGTGGCCGCCACCGGCTCGACTCGCCTGCCGCACGGACCATCCTGACGGCCGCGCCCACGCCCGCAGCCGCGGCCGCGTTGACCGTCCCGGAGCTCGCATCGTTGCTGCGCATCGCGGGCCGTCAGCGGGGTATCGCCGCTGAGGCGGAGAAGCTGCACGCTCACCTCGCCGGTGAGCAGATGCGCCAGCCGGCCGTCGTCGAAGACGCAATGGGCTTGCAGTTGCAGGGCTTGGTGCGCCAGCTGGATGCCATCTGCCAGACGCTGGAGCAGCGCATCGACGAGGTGTTCACCGCGCACCCGGATGCGAAAATCGTGACCAGCGTGCCTGGTCTTGGCGTCCAGCTGGGTGCACGCTTGCTGGCCGAAATCGGTGACGACCGGCGCCGCTTCGCCGACGCCCGAGCGCTGCGAGCCTTCGCCGGCGCGGCCCCGGTCACCCAGCGTCAGGCAAGAGCAGTTTCGTGCACGCCCGCCGCGCCAAGAACGACCGGATCGCCGCCACCGGCTACGTGTGGGTGCTCGCCGCGGTGCGGCACGATCCACACTGGAACGCGCGCTACCGAGCCCGCCGACAAGCCGGCGATCGACATGTCGCGGCACTGCGTTGCCTGTTCCACCTCATGCTCGGCAAGCTGCACCACTGCCTGCAGCACAACACGATCTACGACCCGGCCAGAGCCTTCACCGAGCCCGCGGCTGCGCCTGCTTGACATGCAGCGTTGGTGAGATGTCTCGATGTACTCGAATATCGCCTGCCTGGCGGCAGTGCGGGTGGGCCAGGCCTGCCGGTGCATGAGTTCAGTTTTGATGGTGGCGAAGAACGATTCGGCGACCGCGTTGTCCCAGCATTGACCGCGCCGGCCGACCGACAGGCGGACATCATGCCGCTTGGCGAGGCGGGCGTGCTGGGCGCTGGTGTATTGACAGCCGCGGTCGGAATGGAACACGAGCCCGTCGGCGGGCCGGCGGCGGCGCAGCGCGTCGGTCAGGGCGGCGTCGACCAGGTCGGTCTTGAGATGGTCGGCGACGGCCCAGCCCACGACGCGGCGGGAGGCCAGGTCGATGACGGTGGCCAGATACAGCCAGCCTTCCCACGTGTTGATGTAGGTGATGTCACCGCACCAGCGGGTGTCGATCGCCGCTGGGTCGACGGTGAAGTCCCGGCCGATCAGGTCCGGGCGCTTCGCCGCGTTCGGGTCCGGGATCGTGGTGACCTGCCAACGGCGTGGGCTCTTGCCCCGGATCCCGGCCGCGCGCATCCGGCGGGCGATGCGTTTGCGGCCGTGCCGCAGCCCGGCAGCGGCGAGCTCGGCGTGGATCCGCGGCGCCCCGTAGGTGCCGTTCGACGCCGCATGGATCTGCAGGATCTTTGCGGTGAGCTGCTCGTCGACGCGCTTCCGGGAGCTGGTGATGTTGCGGGTGTAGTAGGCGGACCGGGAGACCTGCAGCAGCTCGCACGCGCGTTTGACACTGTGCTTGCCGGCCTGCTCCGCCTCGATGAACGGATACACGTTCACCGGGTCTCCCGTGCGAAGAAAGCCGTCGCCCGCTTCAAAATGTCGACGTCCTGCTGCAACCGGCGGTTCTCCGCACGCAGCCGGGCCAGCTCGGCCCGCTCGTCGCTGGTCAACCCGTCCGAGCGGGTCCCGGCATCAAGCTCGGCCTGCTTGACCCACTGCCGCACCGCGGTCTCGGTCAGGTCGAAATCCCGCGCGACCTGCCCGACCGTCCGGTCCCCGCGCTGACACAACTCGACGACCTCGGCCTTGAACTCAGGCGTGAACGCCCGCCGCGGCCTCGATCGCTTCTTCCCCACGTTCTCCATGATGCTGGACATCCTCCCGGAGACCCCAGGTCCCCTGATCTCGGATGTCCGTCAAAACGGGGCAGGCCCACGAGCCGCCCGGACAGACGTTCGCCATCATTGAGGTAGCCGTCCGCTCCGCTGACCGGCAACTTGGAATCGGCCGGTTGCTGCACCGCGCTCTGCTCACTGGACGCGCCGAGGAACGAGTCACGCTGCTGTCCCTGTCAGCAGCGATACCGGCGCAGCGGGCATACGAGCGTTGGGGATACCGACGCGTTGCCCGTATTCAGCCAGGCGCAAGCGCACCGGTCTATGACTGTTTCGTCCGCGCCCTGCCGCTCTGATCGGTTCGCAGCGCCGCCAGATCCTGATTGCGCTATGCGCCTCTTGGCCACATATCCACCTACAGCACGGATAGGACAGCCGAAGCCATGAGCGCCGCGACGGCCACGAGGAGCCAAAACAGCGACTACCGCAAGCCGCGGACACGCCGTTGATTCAGGAGACCAATGCGCCAAAGCTCCGAGGTCGCGGCCTGCAGCTGTCGGTCGATGGTCTGTGCTGCCACGAGCTCCTGGAAGCCGGCGTACGACCCCACATGCTGAACGGTGTCGGAGAGACTGAAGAGCAACGGCGGCGGCGACTCGGCTTCGACAGTCTTGGACCAGTTGCGTATCGGTGCAATTACGTTCGTAGCCCAAACTGCGGACATGAGCACCGACGCCATCGAGGCGAGCGCGGCGAACCGGGTTGCGGCTGCCGTGGCGTTACCCGCCGCCAGCATCAGGGCGGCACCCGCAACAACGAGGGTGCCAGCGCCGAGGACTGCGGTTGTACGCGCCCAAAGTCCGGCCCGCTGGCCGGAAGCCCGCATGATGTGCCATTGGACGATCTTGAGTTGCGTCTCCTCGGCCGACTCTGCCTCATCCGTCACGCCCTCAATGATGCAAAATCCATGCCACATTCACCCCCTACCGCGATCCGCTCGGTGTCAGCCCACGGCCGCGATGCGGCGCGCCACCCTCGCCGACCGTTGTCGGCTCCAGCCGGTCGCAGCGGACGCGTCAAGCAGCCGCCCTTAGCAGAACGGGCAGCCCTTCCGGGTGCCTGGCCGGGGTGCCTGGCCGGTGTCGGGCTCCAGTTGATCCGTTACGGATCAGCGTCACATGATGCGTGACAGCTCCGGCTAGACGATCTTCCTGGTGTGAGACTACTTGTCACCCGCGCGAGCGCCTCAGGGCCGGGCGACCACCGGCCCGACCGGGCGTGGCGGTTGAGGTGGACCGGCCTCGGCCACACCGGCACGGTGTCGAGCAGGCACTTCGGACGGTGGCCCTCACCGTCCGGGATCGCGGACTTGCGGCGCCGTTGCCGCGCCGCCTCGGTCTTTGACCTGGACGTTGTAGGCGATGCCACCGACGAGCTCCGCCGCGAAGCCCGCCGCCTCCTCGCTGAATCGGCAAGCTGATCGTCGCACCATACGAGCGAGCCGCAGATGTATGCCGCGTTGGCCTCGCTGTCGTGGGTGCAAACCAGTGGGATCTTCACCGCGGTAAACGTGGTCATCAGGCTGGCAGACGCTGGGCAGGGATGGTCCGGCATGGCGGTTCGGGTTTGCGGACCTTGTGCCGAGCGATGGGCTTCGTAGTGGAGCGGGCGACTTCGGTGACGAGTTGGTCGCCGTCGTAGATGCGGAAGGTGGTGTCGGCGGCCTCGACGGCCAGGGTGGCGCCGACGTGGCGGATGCCGACGTGGATCTTCTGCCCGGCGATGACGAGCGCGCCGCGGCTGCTGATGCGGCGGTCGACGCGCTGCGGGCCGGCCGGTGGTGCCGGGGCCGGTCCGGCTGGGCGAGCATCGCGAATGCGGGCCATGCCGGTCGGGGTCAGTGGGTTGGGCAGGCTGCGCAACAGCACACCGTGGTCGGTGATCTGCATCAGGGCCTGGTAGTGCTTTGTTAGGTTTGGCGATGTCTGTTGCGGTGTAACCGTTTCAGTGGTC
Source organism: Dactylosporangium salmoneum (assembly GCF_039532525.1). Lineage (NCBI taxonomy): Bacteria > Bacillati > Actinomycetota > Actinomycetes > Micromonosporales > Micromonosporaceae > Dactylosporangium > Dactylosporangium salmoneum. The sequence continues at coordinate 982 of NZ_BAAARV010000007.1, read as the reverse complement.
TATGACAGGTGGGGCATGCGCCGGTCCAGGTCGCGAGCAGGAGTTGCAGCTCGTGGATGACCTTGTAGAGGGTCAGGCCGGCGCATCCGCTTTTGGGTCGAGTCGCAGCGTGGTGATGAATAGGTGCGCGGCGGTGACGAGGGTGACGTGGCGGTGCCAGCCGGTCCATGAGCGGCCTTCGAAGTGGTCGAGGCCGAGGCCGGTTTTGAGTTCGCGGTAGTCGTGTTCGATCCGCCAGCGGATTTTGGCGGTGCCGATGAGGTCGGCTGGGGTGGTGTCGGTGGGTTGGCTGGACAGCCAGTAGGTGACGGGTTCGGGCTGGTCGTCGGGCCATTGCGCGATCAGCCACCGTTCGGGCAGGCTGCCGTCGGGGTCGCGGGTGATGCGGTGCCCGGCCGGGCGGACCCGCAGGAACACGAACTGGGAGGTGAGGGTGCCTTTGCTGCCCTCGCGCCAGGACACGGTGACCGCCACGCCGCGGCCGACGTCGGCGACGTGCTGGGCCACGCTGATCGCATCGTCGGGGTAGTCCGGACGGGTGCCGGCCGGTGGGTGGCCACGCCCGGACCAGGTGCGTGCCACGGGCGCCGCGTCGGCGGGGTGGGCGAGGGTTTCGCCTTTGACCTGGACGCTGTAGGCGATGCCACGTGCGTCGAGGGCGGCCCGGAACGGGCCGCTGTCGCCGTATCCGGAGTCCGCGGCCGCCAGCGGTGGCCGCAGCCCCTGCTCGGCGAGCCCGTCGAGCATCTCGACCGCCAGCATCCACTTCGGACGATGACCCTCACCGTCCGGGATCGCGGACTTGCGGCGCCGTTGCCGCGCCGCCTCGGTCACCGCCTCGACATCGACCTCGACAGCAGTGGGCGGGGCCGGCGCGCCGGCCCGCGGCGCGTTCGCCAACGTCTTGCGCCGTTTGGCTTTGGCCGCTTGCACCGCTGCCGGTCCGGCCTTGACGGTGTCCCACGACTCCGGCAGGAACAAC
>NZ_BAAARV010000006.1:0-154508 GCF_039532525.1 Dactylosporangium salmoneum | reverse complement strand
CACCGCCGACACGGCGTCAACGTACAAGTCGTCGCGGACGCCGCCGGGCGTCTCGTGTGGGCGTCGCCAGCACTGCCCGGCGCGGTCCACGACCTGACCGCCGCCCGCGCCCACGGCGTCATCGACGCAATAACACACGCCAGCGTGACGGCCTTCGCGGACAAGGGCTACCAAGGCGCCGTCGGAACAGTGCGAACCCCGTTCAAACGCCACCGTCACCGGCCGAGGCTGTCACGCCGGCAGAAGGCCGTGAACAAGGCACACGCGAAGATCCGGGCCTGCGGCGAACGCGCGATCGCCACCCTCAAGACCTGGAAGCTCCTGGCCAAGCTCCGCTGCTGCCCACGCCGAGCCACCGCGATCGTGCAGGCGATCCTCGTCCTGCACCGAGTCGAGACCAGTCGCTACGCAAGATGAAAATGGCTCCATCTTCCATGATCACCCAAAGGGATTGGCCAGGTTGTACTTCTGTCCCCGCCAGTGCCAATCAATCGATGACCAGTCGCGGTCCCCGAGGCGAACAGCCTTCCAACCGTAGCAAGCTCCCATGCCGGCTCTTGGTCCTGCCGTCGGCCAGCAGCACCAGGGTGTCGGGGTCGAAGCTGTGGCACTTCGGTTCGTTCCCGGAGCCGCCGCCCCCTTCGGCGGACCCGCCGCCCTCCGTGGTGGTGGCCGGTTCGGCGGGTCTGGCGTTCGAGCCGTCGCCCGTGTGCTTGTTCTTCTAGGACTCGTCCCCGGTCTTGCCGCCGCTCTCCGGATCGGACCCGTACGGATCCCGGGCATTCGCCGCCTCCGCCACGTCCTCGGCTATCGCCCCCGCGCCCTTGCCGAAGACCTTGCCGCCGATCCACCTGATGAGCCGGGCTGCGTACCGCAGCGCCAGAGCGATGGCCTCGGCGGCGAGTTTGCCGCCCATCCCCTCGGCGCCCCGCCGAAGCCGCACGACGGCCCGGGCCCGTTCGAGCGACTCAACGCCGCCTACGCCGCCGCCGAGCAGGAACGAGTCGATTGAGCAGCTGGGGACTTCGCCGCTCGTGGCCGTATCCGGCAGTTCATAGCCGGTCTTGTCGGCTGGTCGCCGCGGTCGTTGTTGCGCCGGGCTGGCCGGCGTCGGGCTGGGTGGCGGTCCAGGAGGCGAGCAGGTCGAGTGCGTGGGCGGTCGGTGAGGCGGGCTCGGCGGCGTAGAGGGTCAAGCTGAGGCCGGGTTCGGAGACCAGGTCGACGCTTTCGTAGGCGAGTTCGAGGTCGCCGACGTCGTGGTGGTGGAAGCGTTTGGTGCCGGCGCCGTGGGCGCGGACGTTGTGGGCGCTCCAGCGGCGGCGGAAGGCGTCGCTGCGGGTGGACAGTTCGCCGACGAGGTCGTGGAGGTCCTTGTCGTGGGGATCGCGTCCGGCTTCGGTGTGCAGGATGGCGACGCAGGTGTCGGCGGCGGTGTCCCAGTCGGGGTAGAAGTCGTGGGCGGCGTCGAGGTGCAGGAACGTGAAGCGGGCGAAGTTCGGGCAGCCCTCGGGGGTCGTGTCGTAGAGGGCGGCGTGCATGGCCCGGCCGAGATGGTTGGCGGCGAGCAGGTCCATGCGACCGTTGCGGATGATGGCCGGCGCGGTGAACCGGTCGAGGACCCATTGCAGGCTCGGGCGGGGCGTCCAGCGCTTCGTGGGGCGGCGGCGGGGGCGCATGCCGGCGCTGGTGCCGTCGGCGGCGTGGGCGAGGTGGAACAGGTGGGCCCGCTCGGCGTCGTCGAGTTGCAGCGCCCGGGCGAGGGCGTCCAGGACCGAGGCGGACACGCCGGCGATCGCGCCGCGTTCGAGTTTGGCGTAGTATTCGATGCTCACCCCGGCGAGCGTGGCGACCTCGCTGCGGCGCAGCCCGGGCACGCGGCGGTTGCCGGCGTCGGGCAGCCCGGCCCGCTGCGGGGTGATGTTGGCCCGGCGGGAGACGAGGAAGTCGCGAACCTCGGCGCGATTGTCCATGGCTTCGACGGTACGACCCGGCAGCGGGGCGGTGGGGTGCCCTGGTAGTACACGTTTCGCCAGTGACTCCCCGCCGGCCGCCGGATCGGGTTGGCTGGTGTTGTGGCCGTCGACGGCATACCGCAGCAGCGGGCGTCGGGACAGGCCGCGGCTACCCGAGAGGTCTGCTCGACGATGAACCCCACGTACGATTTCACCGGCCAGGTCGCTTTCGTCACTGGCGCCGGCTCCGGCATGGGTTTGGCGACCGCCCGGGCGTTCGCCGAGGCCGGTGCCGCGGTCACGCTCGCCGACATCGACGAAGCCGCCCTGCAGGCCGCCACCGAGACGCTCCGCGACGCCGGCCATCAGGTGCTGGGTGTGCGGTGTGACGTCGCCGACGAGGCGAGTGTGGCCGCCGTGATCCGGGCGACGGTCGAACAGTTCGGCCGGCTCGACATGGCGTTCAACAACGCCGGTATCCAGGTGCCGCCCAGCGACGCCGCCGACGAGCCCGCCGAGGTCTTCGACCGGGTCAACGCCATCAACCTGCGCGGCGTGTGGGCCTGCATGAAGCACGAGCTCGCCCAGATGCGTGGTCAGGGCAGCGGCGCCGTAGTCAACTGCTCCTCGCTCGGCGGTCTCGTCGGCCTGCCCGGCCGTGCGGCCTACCACGCGTCCAAGCACGGCGTGCTCGGCCTGACGAGCAGCGCCGCGCTCGAGTACGCGCCGCGCGGCATCCGGATCAACGCGGTCTGCCCCGGGACGATCGCCACGCCGATGGTCACCGACATGATCGACAAGGGTGAGCTCGACCTCGCCGAGGCCGTGGCCAACCAGCCCATCAACCGCCTCGGCGAGGCCCAGGAGATCGCCGCCGCCGTGCTCTGGCTGTGCAGCCCCGACGCCAGCTTCGTCGTCGGCGTCGCCCTGCCCGTCGACGGCGGCTACACCGCCCGCTGAAGCCCGGGCCGGCGGCCGATGCCCAAGCGACGTCCACGCCGATCCGTCCGGAGACGACCGCCATGAACCGAAAGGAAAACTTCCCCGACCAGGCCGCCGAGGGGTACCGGGCCATGGACGACCGCCGCGCGATCAAGGTGCTGTTGCAGCCGTGAGGGAGCAGGAAAATCATCGCCAGGTCGAGGAGTTCCGTGCCGGGGACGTGGTCCGGTGCCCGCCGGGCGTCAAGCACTGGCACGCCGCCGTCCCGGACGGGCAGGGCCGCGAATGGCCCGAACACGTCACCGACGAGCAGTACATTCAGCGCCGGTCGGGTGCGGGCGTCAGCCGGAACGCAAAGATGATGGCGATGCCGGCGACGGCGGTGCCGATGGAGAAGAGCAGCGACGCGTCGACGCCGGCCACGAAGGCGGTGCGCACGGTGTCGGCGAGGGCCGCCGACCCGGTCCGCTCCGCCAGGGCCACGCCCTGGTAGACGCTCTGCCGCACCTGCTCGGCGGCGTCCGGGGCGAGGCCGCCGAGGTCGAGGTTGGCGCGATAGGCGGCCGCGAGCATGCTCCCGGCGACGGCGGTGCCGAGCGGGCCCGCGGTCTTCTGGAAGGCCTGCACGACGGCGGAGCCGATGCCGCTGCGGTCGGGCGAAAGCCGGGACAGGGCCGCGGCGGTGGCCGCGGTGAGGGTCAGGCCGGCGCCGGCGCAGAGCAGGACCATCCAGGCGGCGACGAACGCCATGCTCGAGCTCACCCGGGTCGCCAGGCCCAGCGCCCCGCCCGCGCCGAGCAGCAGGAAGCCCAGCGCGATGGCGGCCCGGGGACCCGCCCGGCGGGCCAGGGCGCCGGCCGGTAGGGCGCCGAGGACGAGGCCGCCGACCACGGGCAGCAGGCGCACGCCCGAGCCGAGGGCGCCGACGCCGCGGACCGCCTCGAAGTACTGCGGCATGCTGAACAGCAGCCCGATCATCCCCAGCCCGGCCAGCCCGCCCAGCGCCGCGGGGACCGTGAACGACGCCGAGCGGATCAGCGCCGGGTCGATCATCGGGTGGCCCCCGCGGGCGGCGAGGCGGCGCTCCCAGAGCCCGAAGGCGGCGAGCAGCAGCACGCCCGCGGCCATCAGCGCCACGGCGGCCGGGTCGGTCCAGCCCTCGCGGCCGGCCTCGATCAGGCCGTAGGTGAGCGCGACCAGGCCGGCGACCGAGGCGGCGGCGCCGACCGTGTCGAGGTCCGGGCGCTGCTCGGCGCGGGACTCGGGGACCAGGGCCGCGCCGACGAGCAGGCCGAGCGCGACGACCGGGACGTTGAGCAGGAACACCCAGCCCCACCAGAACCGCTCCAGCATCCAGCCGCCGAGGATCGGCCCGAGCGGGAGGGCGAGGAAGTTGGCCGCCTCGTAGAGGCCCACCGCCCGGGGCCGCTCCGCGTCGTCGAACATCACGGTCAGGGCCGACATCGCCATGACCGTGACCCCGGCGCCGGCCAGGCCCATCATGAGCCGGGCGGCCAGGAAGACCCAGGGCGTGCTCGCCAACGCGCACAGCACCGAGCCGGCGCCGAAGACCGCGAGGGAGCCCAGCAGCAGCCTCTTGCGGCCGAACCGGTCGCCGATGAGGCCGGCGGGGATCACGCCGGCGGCCAGCAGCAGCAGGTACCCGGCCTGGAACCACTCCAGGTCGGACGCGGAGGCGTGCAGCGCGTTGCCCAGCGTGGGCAGCGCCACCGCGAGGACGGTGCCGTCGAGGCTCACGGCGAGCACGTTGAGGCACACGGCCGCCAGGCTGACCGATACTTTGTATCGCATGCGAGACAATGTATCGACTGATGGTTGCGAGGGGAACCCCGCCGCGGCCGGTACGATTCCGACCTGATGACGCCGGATGAGGAGAGCCTGGTCTGGACGCGGCCGGCCCCGGCCCGCCGCCTGCCGCAGACCCGCGAGTCGATCGTCGCCGCCGCCGTCCGCCTGGCCGACGCCGAGGGCCTGGCCGCGGTCACGGTCCGCCGCCTCGCCGAGGAGCTCGACGCGCGGCCGATGAGCATCTACTCGTACGCCCGGGTCGAGTCCAAGGACGAGCTGCTCGACCTCATGATCGACGAGGTCTGCGGCGACATGCTCGTCGAGGACCTGCCCGAGGACTGGCGCCCGGCGCTGCGGGCCATCGCCGAGCGCACCCGCGCGGCGCTGCTGGCCCACCCGTGGTGGATCGAGCTGATCGGTCGCAACGTGCTGCTCGGCCCGCACGGCACCCGCTACCGGGAGCAGTCCCTCGCCGCGGTGCGCACCCTCGACGCCGACGAGCCGGCCCGCCAGGCGGCGATCGTCACCGTGCAGACGTTCGTCGTCGGCCAGATCGCCTTCGCCCTCGACGAGCAGGGCGCGGCCGCGGCCGGTGGACGCCACCCGGAGGCGGCGATCCGGCAGTACCACCGGCAGCTCCTGGCCACCGGCGACTTCCCGCTGCTGGCCGGCGCGGGCCCGGCCGAGCCGACGACGGCCGACGACCGCGACCGGTACTTCGCCCAGGGCCTCGAATGGCTCCTCGCCGGCATCTCGTCGGCGCAGTCCCCCGGCGGGCGCCCGGTACAGTGACTGAGGTGGACGCGCCGGGGTTCGAGCGGCTGCGGCGCAGCTCGGCGGCGTCCGACGCGGTGCGCAGCATCCAGCGGATGATCGTGGACGGCCGGCTGCGGCCGGGGCAGCGGCTGCCCGCGGAGCGCGAGCTCAGCGAGATGCTCGGGATCAGCCGGCCCACGCTGCGCGAGACGATCCGGTCGCTGGTCAGCCTCAACATCCTGGAGAGCCGCCACGGCGCCGGGACGTTCGTGTCGTCGCTGGACACGGCGGCGCTGCTGGAGCCGCTGCAGTTCGTGATGGCTCTGAACGAGCGCACGATCGACGAGCTGTTCGAGGCGCGGCTACTGCTGGAGCCGGCGCTCGCCGCACTGGCGGCGCGGCGGGCCGGGGGCGCGGACGTGGCGGCGATGCGGGCCGCGCTCGACGGGCCGGATCCGGTGGCGGCCGACACCGAGCTGCACCGGCTCATCGCCGAGGCCGCCGGCAACGCGCTGCTCACCACGATGCTGCGGACCCTCGCCACCCTCGGCGCGCAGAGCCGCCGGCTGACCGCGGCCGCGCCCGGGGTCCTGCCGAGGACCGCCGAGGAGCACGCGGCGATCGTGGACGCCATCGAGCGCGGCGACGCCGACGGCGCCCGGGCGGCGATGACCGCACACCTGGAACGGATCGCCGCCGTGGCCCGGGAGAGCGCCGCTCCCTAGGGGAGCGCGGGCCGGGACTGCGGAGCGTAATCAAATAAGACTCTTTACAACAAACTAAGTCTTGTTTACTAATTGAGATGGACAGATGTCCATCCCTCGATCAGCGTGTTCACGGGAGGGTAGCCACCCCATGCCCAAGAAACGACTCCTCGCACTCCTGGCAACAGCGGGCCTGACGATCGCCGCCGCCACGGCCGTCGTCCTGCCCACCGCCGCCGCACACGCGGACGCCGCCTGCGCGGCCGCGTACGCCGACGCCACGGTGTACACCGGCGGCATGCAGGCCTCGTACAACGGCCACAACTGGACCGCCAAGTGGTGGACCCAGCACGAGGTCCCGAGCACCGGCGGCTCCGGCGTCTGGACCGACAACGGCAGCTGCGGCGGCGGCACCGGCGGTGGTGGTGGCGGCACGGGCACGTGCAGCTACCCGAACTGGGTCGCCGGCCAGTGGTACGCCACCGGCGCGATCGTGCGGTACACCAACGGCGGGTACTACCAGGCGACGCACGACAACCCGGGCTACGACCCGACCATCAGCACCTGGTACTGGTCGCCGTACACCTGTGGCGGCGGCACCGGCGGCGGCGGGGGCGGGAGCACCGGCGGCTTCGTGGTCAGCGAGGCCCAGTTCAACCAGATGTTCCCGAGCCGGAACTCGTTCTACACGTACGCCGGGCTGACCGACGCCATGAAGAAGTACCCCGCGTTCGCCACCACCGGCAGCGACACCGTCAAGCGGCAGGAGGCCGCCGCGTTCCTGGCCAACGTGAGCCACGAGACCGGCGGGCTGGTGTACATCAACGAGATCAACACCGCGAACTGGCCGACGTACTGCGACTGGAGCCAGCCCTACGGCTGCCCCGCCGGCCAGTCGGCGTACCACGGCCGCGGCCCGATCCAGCTGAGCTGGAACTTCAACTACAAGGCGGCCGGGGACGCGCTCGGCGTCGACCTGCTCAACAACCCGGACCTGGTGGCGACGAACTCGTCGATCTCGTGGCAGACCGGCCTGTGGTACTGGATGACCGGTACCGGCGGCGCGGGCACGACGTCGCACAACGCGATGGTGAACGGCCAGGGCTTCGGCACCACGATCCGGGCCATCAACAGCATCGAGTGCAACGGCGGCAACCCCGCGCAGATGCAGAGCCGGGTGAACCTCTACAACCAGTTCGTCGGCATCCTCGGCGTCCCGGCGGGTGGGAACCTCACCTGCTAACCCGGGCAATTGGCTTGTCCACTTGACCTCTCCCGGATTAGGGTCCATGGCATGAAGCTTTGCCGACTCGGACCCGAAGGAGGCGAGCGCCCCGCCGTCATCGACGACGAGGGCGCCGCCTTCGACCTCACAGGCCTCACCACCGACATCGACGGGCCGTTCCTCGCGGGCGGCGGCATCGAGCGGGTCCGGGAGGCCCTCGCCGCCGGCGGGCTGCCGCGACTCGGGGACGCGCCGGGCCTGCGCTACGGCCCGCCGGTCGCCGGCATCGGCAAGATCGTCTGCATCGGGCTGAACTACGCCCGGCACGCCGCCGAGTCCGGGGCCGAGCCACCCGCCGAGCCGGTCGTGTTCATGAAGGCGGCGGACACCGTGGTCGGGCCCGACGACGCGGTGCGCATCCCGCGGGCCAGCACCAAGACGGACTACGAGGTCGAGCTGGCCGTCGTCATCGGGAGCCTGGCGCGGTACCTCGACAGCCCCGCCGACGCCGAGCGGCACATCGCCGGGTACGCCGTGGCCAACGACGTCTCCGAGCGGGAGTTCCAGCTCGAGCGCGGCGGGCAGTGGGACAAGGGCAAGAACTGCGAGACGTTCAACCCGCTCGGCCCCTGGCTGGTGCCGGCCGCCGGGCTGGACGTGCCCGCGCTGCGGCTGCGCTCCTGGGTCAACGGCGAGCCGAGGCAGGACGAGCGCGCGGCGGACATGATCTTCGACGTGCCGCACCTGGTGTGGTACCTCAGCCAGTTCATGACCCTGTACCCCGGCGACGTCATCAACACCGGCACCCCGGCGGGCGTCGCGATGGGCATGCCCGGCCAGCCGTACCTCCGCCCGGGCGACGTCGTGGAGCTGGAGATCGAAGGACTGGGCCGCCAGCGCCAAACCCTGGTGTGACTACGGCGAGGGGGCGAGCCCGGTGCACTTGCGCAGGTCGGCGAACCGCTGCCGCGCGGCCGCCGCGGCCGCCCCCGTGAGCGGCCTGGGCTGCCCGCTGCCGGAAACCACCGCCGGGACCAGCTCCGCCCCGACCACCGAATGCCCGCGCACGCGCACCTTCAGCACGCCGGTGTCGGCCGACCCGACGTACCACACGAAATTCCCCAGCCCGTAGGCCACATATGTCCGCCCGAGCCACCCGTCGCCCTGCAGCACGTGCGCATGCGCCCCGATGATCATGTCCGCCCCGGCATCGGCCAACGCCTTGGCGAACGACTTCTGATCGGCATTGGGACACGACACCGTCTCGGTCCCCCAGTGGTTGAACACGACCACGACGTCCGCCCGCTCCCGCGCCGCCCGCACCGCCGCGACGGCCCGGGGCACATCCCAGGCCATCGCGATCCCGGACGTGGACGGCCCGGCCTTCCAGCTCTCGGCGAGCGTGTGAATCTGGCTGAACCCGACGATCGCGACCCGCACCCCGCGCGCGGACAGGATCAGCGGCGCGTAGGCCTCGTCGAGGCTGCGCCCGCCCCCGAACACCGCAACCCCCGAGGCGGCCGCCCCGTCCAGCGTGTCGGCGAACCCCACCCGCCCGTAGTCGAGCGCATGGTTGTTCGCAATCGAGACAGCGTCGATGCCGGCATCTTTGATCGCCTGGTACGCCGAGACAGGCGCCCTGAAATGAAACTCCTTGGGCTCGGGCGTCCCGCGGCTGGTCACCGCCGACTCGAGGTTGACCACGGCAAGGTCCGCCCCCGACAGCTCCCCCGCCATCGGCCCGATCGCGGCGGCCGGCTCCTTGAGCAACCCCTCGGTCCGCCCGGTGAAGTGCACGTCCCCGGCGAACGCCAGCGTCAGCTCGACGGGCACCGACGGCGACGGACTCGCGCTCCCAGACGGGCTGGCGCTCGCGGCGGCACTCGCACTCTCGACGGGGCGGGCCGCTCCCCCGTCACAGCCGGAAACCAGCAGCACCGCCGTAGCCGCAACAGCCCACCAGGCCTTCACCGCGTCAGCGTACGACTCCGGCTCGTCAGTCGCGCACGCAGAACTCGTTGCCTTCCGGATCGGTCAGCACGGTCCATTCGTCGAGCTCGGCGAGTCGCGACGCGCCGAGGACGAGCAGGCGGGCGACCTCGGCGGCGCGGTCGTCGGACCGCAGGTCCAGGTGCAGGCGGTTCTTCGCGGCCTTCGGCTCCGCAACCAGTTGGAACCACAGGCGAGGGCCCCCGTCCGCCTCGACCAGCACGGTCGGGTCGTCCTCGGGGTCGTCGATCCCGCCGGCCCGCAGGCGCGCCAGTTCGGCGTCGTCGTACGGGGCCACGCGGTAGCCGTCCAGCGCGGCCGCCCAGAAGCGGGCCAGCGAGGCAGGGTGCCGGCAGTCGACGACGATGTCGTGGAGCTTGGCCATATCTACTTCGAGGTGGGGACGTAGGGCCGGGGCGGGAAGCAGTCCTCAGCGCACTTCAGGTAGCCGGTCCAGCTGTTGCCGCCGCTGCCCGTGTAGAAGAAGACCAGGTAGGCCTGGCCGTCGCCGGGGCGCAGCGCATTCATGGTGACCGAGCCGAGGTGGTCGTCCGCCTTCGTGTGCTCGTCGATGGTCAGCTTCACGTCCGAGTGCGGGCCCTCCGAGGCGGTCGAGCCGCGGTCCAGCGTGTACCGCCCGGCGGCGTCGATCGGCGCCGCTCCCGGGTCGGGGCTGGTGGGGTAGTCCTCGAACAGCTCGCGCGGCAGGTTCAGCGCGGTGAAGGTGCCGTCCTCGGCGAAGGTGATGAAGCGCTCGGTGCCGGCGTGCCACGTGCCGGCGATGTTCGCCGTGGTCATGTCGACGGGGTCGCCGGGATCCTGCAGTGCCTCGCCGATGGAGCATCCGAGGGTGACCACCAGCGCCGCCACGAGGGTCGCGGAAACCAGGCCCCGTTTCATGAGGGTCTATTGTTCCACGGCCGTCCGCGCCATGTGGTCCCGCAACTGCTGTGCCTCGCGGTGCTGGCCCCCGGCGCGTAGCACGCGTCCGGCGTCCTCGCGCCGCTGCGCGCACAGCAGTGACCGGGCGGTGCGCAGGATCGCCTCGACGGACGGCTCGCTCGGTTCGCGCTCCCCGCGCGCCAGTACCGCCCGGTCGTGCGCGGCCAGCGCCTCGTCGAACGACCCGATCTCGGCCAGCAGCGCGGCGTGCAGCTCGTGATCCAGCTCGTCGCCGGATCGGGCGGCCACCCCGCCCTGCAGCGGCGCGACGATGGCCGGCTCGCGGTGGTACTCCTGCACGGCCCACGCCAGCTGTCCCCGCGTGGCCGTCGTCGCGAGCTCGGCCAGGAGCACCTCGAGGTCGGCGGCGCGATCCGGCCGGCGCAGGTGCCGGATGAGGTCGAGGCAGTGCGGCAGGCCGCCGCCCGCGACGCCGAGGCGCAGCAACCGCTCGGCCCGGCCCGGATCGCGGGCGGCGATGTGGTTGGCCAGCGCGGCGTGGTGGAACTCGCGGCCGTCGTCGGCGGCGATTTCGTGCCGCAGCGCCACCGCCGCGGGCAGCCAGTCCGACGAGTCGGCCGCCACGACGATCGCCCCCCACACCATGCCGGCGGCGGGCACCGCCGCCTCGGCCGTGTCGACCCAGCTGCGGGTGCCCATCCAGACGCACCACACGCCCACGAACGGGACCGCCACGACGGCGGCGCGGACCACCCAGACGAGCAGGACCGCCGGCCAGAGCCGCACGCCCCAGAATCTCCGCATCCGCATACGTTGATGATGCCGAGCCGGTTCAACCCTGAGCCGGTGCCGCTTCAACCCTGCGCCGCTGGACGAGCCGGCCCCACGCCGACGCGGCGAGGACGGCGGCGGCGAAGAGCGCGACACTGCCCGCGACGTCCAGCACGTAGTGGTTCCCGGTGGCGAGCACGTCCGCCGTCATGAGCAGCGGGAACAGCCACGGCAGCAGGGACGGGAGCGGGTGGGCGACGCGGAGCGCGGACCATGCGGTGTACGCGCACCACAGCGCCCAGCCCACGTGCAGGCTGGGCATGGCCGAGTAGTGGTTCCCGCCGCTGCCGGCGTCCCAGATGTCGTACGCGGCGACGATGTCGGTGATGCCCGGCAGGGCCAACCGCGGCGGCGACATCGGCACCGCCCAGTACACCGGCAGGATCAGGGCCGTCATCGCCACCATCGTCCGGAGGGCCCTGCGGTACACCTCGGGATGCCGTAGGAACACCCACACCAGCACGCCGAGGACGACCGCGTAGTACGACCGGTACAGGTACACCGCGGCATGGCTCAGGGCCAGGTGCCCGGCCAGCCAATGGTTCACGCCTGGCTCGATGTCCAGGTGTACGGCACGTTCGGCGGACTGCAGCGCCAGCGCGTTGGCGGTGGCGGTGGCGGCGACGTCCTTGCCGAGGGCGGAGTGCACCCGCGTGAACAGCAGCAGCCACAGCAGCAGCGCCAGCGCGCTCAGCCATCGACGTCGCTCGGGCACCCGGTCACGATAGCCCCTGGCGCACGCGGCGCCGGTGAGCTATTCCCAACGCCGTTCAGGTAGGCGGGGCCGTGTGTGGTCAAGGGTGTGTTGATCGGGAGATGCATGGCGGTTGGCTGTCATGATCGGCATATGACTGACCTTGGGGAAGCTGCGCCGGGCGATGTGGCGTATAGGTGGTCGCCGTGGCGTTTCGCGATTGCAATGGCGGTCGTAGGTTTCGCGGCGGCAGCTGCCGTCTCGTTGCTGTTTTCGGCTCTGGCTGCCGACCTGAGATTCCCACCGGTTTCTGATTGGGTTCTTTTCGTCGGCGTTTATACGCTCTTCTTCGCCGCCTTCTCGGTGCTCTTCACGCGGAGCAGGCCGCCGTCGTTGAGGTTCGGCGGTGAAGGGGTCGAGCTGGCCGCTGCGCGGCGTAATGCAGTCTGGGTTCCTTACAGGGCTGTGTTGAGCGTGCAGGTGCGGTGGATGTGGCCGTTGTCGGTGCTGAACGTCTTCGTTGGCCTCGGCGACGAGTCGCAGGTGGAGCTGTTTGACCGCGGGGGCCGTCGACCGCTGCGCAGGCAGAAGGGCAAGCGGCTGCGCTTCTCGTTGCCACTTGCGGGATTGGGTGCGTCGGCCGCGACCGTTCGGTCCGAGCTTCGTAGCCGACATTTGGCCGAGTAGCGAACTGCGACTGTGCCGGCGGTATCGGTGGACCTTGTCGAGCATGATCGCCTCCGTTGGCTGTAGAGACGCGTCGAAACCGGCGAGAACCACCGAAGTGGCGGTTTCACGGTGCCAGCAGGTGGCGCAGGTACCGGTCGGGCCGGTCGAGGAACGCCCGGAAGTGCTCGACGACGGCGAGGTCGGACCAGGCGGCCGGGCGGATGCCGTGCTCGCCGAGCTCCAGCACGGTCGCGCCGGGCAGGGCGGTCAGCACCGGGGAGTGGGTGGCCACCACGAGCTGGGCGCCGTCCTCGGCCAGGGCGGCGACGCGGGACATGAGGCTGAGGGTGGAGGTGAAGGAGAGCGCGGCCTCGGGCTCGTCGAGCAGGTAGAAGCCGGGCCGGGTGAACTTGCGTTCCAGCAGCGCCAGGAATCCCTCGCCGTGGCTGCGCTCGTGCAGGTCCGTGTCGCGCGAGTCGGGCAGTTCCTCCAGGTACGTGTAGAGGCCGTGCGTGGTCTCCGCGCGCAGGAAGTACGCGTCGGCCCGCCCGCCCGGGCTGCGCACCAGCCGCAGCGCCGCGCCCAGCGGCGACTCGGTGCGGCGGGTGCGGTGCATCGCGCTGCGCGAGCCGCCCTCCGGATTCAGCCCGTACGCCTGCGCCAGCGCCTCGATCAGCGTGGACTTGCCCGAGCCGTTCTCGCCGACGAGGAACGTCACGCCGGCCGGCAGGTCGAGCCCGGCGTCCAGCACCGCACGGACGGCGGGAATGCCGGCCCACCACGCGCCCGTCTCCCACTCGGCACCCGGCTCGCGCTCGACCCGCCGCACCGGGCGGGCGAGCTGCCGGTCGCGCCCCTCCATGCCGGGAACATTACCGCCGTACGACACCGGCTCCGGTGCATCCCGGGGGCGGCATTGCGGGACGTGTAACCTGTTGGTTACGCTTTCCGGCGTGGACGAAGTGGCGGGGGCGATCGCCGACCCGGTGCGGCGGGAGATCCTGCTCATGCTGCGCGACGAGCCGCTCTCGGCCGGGCAGATCGCCGACCGGTTCGCGATCAGCCGGCCCGCGATCAGCCGGCACCTGCGCGTGCTGCGCGAGGCCGGCCTGGTGCGCGACGCGGCGGACGGGCGGCGGCGGGTCTACGCGCTGGTCGCCGCGCCGCTCGACGAGCTGGCCGGGTGGCTGGCCCGGCTGACGCGCCCGTCCGGCTGGCAGCACCGCTTCGATGCCTTGGAGACCGAGGTGTACCGCACCCGCCGCGAACGGCAGAGCGCCGCCCGGCGGCCCGCAACCCAGGACCAGGACCAGAAGGAGACCGCATGAGCCCGACCCCCACCGGCCGGCTGTTCGGCAACGACCTCGTGGTGATCCGCACGTTCCGCGCCCCCGTCGAGGACGTCTGGGCGAGCATCACCGACCCGGCGCGCACGGCCCGCTGGTTCGGCCCGTGGGAGGGCGACGGCGCGCCGGGCGGCGCGATCAAGGTCCAGATGGTGCACGAGGAGGGCACGCCCTGGATGGACATGACCATCGACGCGTGCGAGCCGCCGCGCCGGCTGGCGCTCTCCTCCGCGGACGAGCACGGCGGCTGGCACATGGAGATGGAGCTGGCCGAGAGCGCGGGCGTGACCGAGCTGCGGTTCACCCATCACCTGACCGGCACGGACGGCGTCGGCGAGGTCGGCCCGGGCTGGGAGTACTACCTGGACGCCCTGGTCGCCGCCCGCGAGGACCGGCCGATGCCGGACTTCAACGACTACTACCCGGCGCAGAAGGAGTACTTCGAAGCGCAGCGGTAGCCGCCGACGTCCTCACCGTGCGGACGCGACCGGCACGGCGAGCATGGCGGCACGGGCACGGACAGAACGATACCGATCCCGCGGGGTTCCGCGACGACACCGGATGCTCGATGATGGACGCCGTGGCAGACGTCGCAGCCGTCCGGCCGCCCGACCTCGTCGGCGCGCTCGCGCGCCCGGTCGCCGTCATCGACGCCTCGATGCGCTGCGGCGACCTCGACCTGCAGTTCCGCGCCGACCCGGCGCTCGCCTGCGTCGCCGTCGTGTACCTCGACGGCGGCATCGGCCTCATCACCCGCGACCGGTTCGGGCACCTGATGTCCGGCCCGTTCGGCTACGGCCGGGCCCTGTGGGAGAAGACCCCGGCCGGGCGCACCGCCGACCCGGCCCCGATGATCGTCCCCGAGGACGCCGGCGTGGTCGACGTCTGCGAGCTGGTCGGCCGGCGCGACCGGATCCGCCGCTACGACGAGGTGTTGGTGCGCCGCCCCGACGGGCGCCTCGGCCGGGTGTCGGCGGCCCGGCTGTACGAGGCGCTGGCCGACCTCATGGCCCATCAGGCGATCCGCGACCCGCTGACCGGCCTGGCCAACCGCGCCCACTTCCTCGACCGGCTGGATGCCGCCTGCCGCGGGGAGTCCCATCCCGGCGTTGCCGTGGTCTTCGTCGACCTCGACCGGATGAAGCAGGTCAACGACGGCCTGGGGCACAACGTCGGCGACCGGCTCATCGTCTCCACCGCCCACCGCCTGAGCGCCGCCGCCCGCGACGGCGACCTGGTGGCCCGCCTCGGCGGCGACGAGTTCGCGGTGCTCAGCCGCCTGGTCACCGGCGGGCGCCGGGCCGACCTGTCCGCGGTGGCGCTGGGCGAGCGCTTCCGGCTGGCGGTCGCCACCCCCGACCCGGGCCTGCCGCCCGGCGCGCACAGCCTCGCCAGCGTCGGGGTCGCGGTCGGCGCGGCCCGCGCCGACGCCCAGACGCTGCTGAGCGAGGCCGACATGGCCATGTACCGGGCCAAGCAGGCCGGCGGCGACGCGGTGCGCATCGCGCTGGACGTCGGCGACCAGCTCGACGCCCACCCGGGTGCGGGCGACGCGATCGTGGCCGCCATCGAGCGCGGCGAGCTGCGGCTGTTCTACCAGCCGATCATCGGCGTCGACGACGGCCGGGTCCGCTCGGTCGAGGCTCTGGTCCGCTGGCAGCACCCGCGCCACGGCCTGCTCGCCCCGGACCGCTTCCTGCCCGACGTGCAGCGCGCCCGGCTCCTGCCGGAGCTGGACCGCTGGGTGCTGGAGCGCATGGCCGCCGACCTGGCCGCGTGGGACGCCGAGCTGGGCGGGCAGGCGCCGCGGTACGTCAACGTCAACCTCACCGTCGAGACGTTGCGCGCCGCCGATGCGGCCGCCCGGATTCTCGCCCCGCTGCGCGCCGCGTCCCTCTCGCCCGCCCGCCTGCGCGTCGAGCTGCCGGAGTCGGCCGACCTGGCCGACTTTCGCGACGCCATCGGCCAGCTGCACGAGCTGCGGCGACAGGGCACCGGCATCGTCCTGGACGACATGGGCGCCGGTTCGGCGACGCTTCGCCATCTGTCGGTACTGCCCGTGACCGGCCTGAAGATCGACCGCTCGTTCGTCGCCGGCATGCTCGACAACCGCAACGACCACGCGGTGATCCGCCTGCTCGCCGACCTGGGCCGCAGCCTCGCCATCGACGTGACGGCCGAGGGCGTCGAGGGCGACGAGCAGCTCGACCGGCTGCGCCGGCTCCAGGTCCCCTTCGCCCAGGGCTACCACCTGGGCCTGCCCGCGCCGGCCGATCACCTGACCGCGCTGCTGCGCACCGGACGGCCCCGCGGCGTGGCCCGCGTTCCCACGCCGCTGCGCTGACACGGGCGGTGATCGGCGGGTCTGGCACAATTGGCGGCGTGCTCCCCGCCATGCGCCACACCACGCGCGACCTGCGCCGGCGCAACCGGGCCGCGCTGCTGTCGCTCATCTACCACCAGGGCACCGCGAGCCGCGTCGAGCTGATGCAGGCGTCCGGGCTGAGCTCGGGCTCGGTGAGCAACGTGGTGGGCGACCTGGTCGCCGACGGGATGATCGCCGAGACCGGCTCCGAGGACTCCGACGGCGGGCGCCCGCGCACGCTGTTGCGGGTGCGGCCCGAGTTCGGCAACGTCGTCGGGGTCGACATCGGCGAGACCCACGTGCAGGTCGGGCTCTTCGACTGGACGCTGCAGCGCGTCACCAGCACCACCTTCGCCATCGCCGAGACCAGCCTGGAGCCGGAGTCGGTGGCCTGGATGGTCAGCGCCGGCATCGCGAAGGTCACCGCCGAGGCCGGCGTCGACCCGGCCGGCCTGCTCGGCGTCGGGGTGGGCGTGCCCGGTGCGGTGCAGCCGACCGGGGACGGCACCGCCGTGCACGCGCCGACGCTGCGCTGGTCCGGGGTGCGCCTGGACGAGATGCTGGCCGCGAGCGTCACCGCGCCGCTGCACATCGACAACGTCGCCCGGACCCTGGGCCAGGCCGAGATGTGGCGGGGCGCCGGGCGGGGCGCGAGCCGCAGCGTGGTCGCGCTGCTGGGGGTCGGGATCGGCGCCGCGCTGGCCACCGGGCCCGGCTCGCGCGAGGCGACGAGCAGCACCATCGAGTGGGGCCACACGGTCATCACGGTCGGCGGCGCGCCCTGCCGCTGCGGGTCGCGGGGCTGCCTGGAGGCGTACGTCGGGGCCGAGGCCGTCCTGTCGCGCTACGCGGAGCTGCCCGGCGCCCGGCCCATCGAGTCCATCGGCACGGAGGCCCGGCTGGCCGAGCTGGCGGCCCGGGCCGAGGGTCCCGGCCCGGCGGCGAACGTCCTGGACACCACCGCCGAGTACCTCGGCATCGGCATCGCCAACCTGGTGAACCTGCTCAACCCGGACCGGGTGGTGCTCGCCGGCTGGGTGGCCGAGGTCATCGGGCCGCAGATCCTCCCGGCCGTGCGGGCGGCGGCCCGGCGGCACGCCCTGCCGTACCTCTACGGGCAGCTGCAGATCCGGCTCGGCGAGCTGGGCACCGACGCGGTTGCGCTCGGCGCCGCCACGCTCCCGGTCGTCCAGGTGCTGGCGACGGGCGAGCCGCCGAACGCCCGCTGACGCACCGTGGCGCCATTGACGGACTCCCTCCGGCCACTTACCTTAAGTCGTAACATAAGTGCCTCCACGGGAGTCCGCGCATGACCCCTCCTGCCGGCGACGGCCAGCTCTACATCGACGGAACGTTCCGCGACCCGCTCGGCGGTCGCACCGGCCCGGTGCTGGAGAAGGCCACCGGCGCCCCGATCGGCGCCTACGCGCGGGGCGACGCGGCCGACGTGGACCTGGCCGTGCGGGCCGCGAGGGCCGCCCAGCCGGGGTGGGCCGCGCTCGGCGCCCCCGAGCGGGCCGGATACCTGCGCCGCCTCGGCGCCTACCTGGAGACCCACCACGAGGACCTCGTCCGGCAGAGCATGCGCGAGACCGGCGGCGTGCGGGCCAAGGCCGAGGACGAGGTGGGCGCGAGCATCCGCCAGCTGCAGATCTCCGCCGTGCAGGCCACGGACAGCGCCGGGGAGCTGCTCCAGCCGTACAAGGCCGGGAAGCTGTCGATGTCCCGCGCCGTCCCGCTCGGGGTGCTCGGCGTGATCACCCCGTGGAACTACCCCATGAACCTCGCCATGCGGGCGGTGGCGCCCGGCCTGGCGTTCGGCAACACGGTCGTGCTCAAGCCGGCCGAGCTGACCCCGATCATCGGCGGCCAGGTCCTCGCCCGGGCCGCGCAGGAGGCCGGCCTGCCGCCGGGCGTGCTCAACGTCGTCACCGGCGACGGGCCCGAGGCCGGGCACGCGCTCGCCGAGCACCGCGGCGTCGACCTGCTCGACTTCACCGGCTCCCGCGCGGTGGGCCTGGCCATCGCCGCGTCGGCCGCCACCGACCTGCGCAACGTGCGCCTGGAGCTCGGCGGCTCCAACGCCTTCGTGGTGCTCGACGACGCCGACGTCGAGCTCGCCGCCTCCGCCGCGATGGTGGCCTCCCTGGAGTTCCAGGGTCAGACCTGCATCAGCGCCAGCCGCCACATCGTGCAGCGCGCGGTGGCCGGGCGCTACACCGACGCCGTGACCCGGCGGGCCGAGGCGCTCACCGTCGGCGACCCACTGGCCCCCGGCACCGACCTCGGGCCGCTCATCAGCGCGGCCCAGCGCGACCGGCTGCACCACGAGATCGTCGAGCCGTCGATCGCCATGGGTGCGAAGCTGGTCACGGGCGGCACGTACGATGGCCTCTTCTACCGCCCGACCGTGCTGACCGGGGTCACCCCGGACATGCCGGCCTTCCGGGAGGAGATCTTCGGCCCGGTCCTCCCGATCACCGTGGTGGACTCCGACGAGGAGGCGATCGAGCTGGTCAACGGCTACCCGATGCTGATGGACTCGGTGTTCTCGGCCGACCTGATCCGCGGCCTGGGCGTCGCCGAGCGGCTGCAGGCCGGCGAGGTCCACGTCAACGACGCCCACGCCCGCCACGGCGCGGAGAACCAGATGCCGGGCTTCACGAGGCGGCAGTGGATCGGGGTCCAGCGCGCGCCGCTGACCCTGCCGGCCTGGACGGGCCGGCGATGACCGCTCCCGCGCGCCAGGCGCTCGTCGTGCGGGGCGGCTGGGAAGGCCACGCCCCCGTCGAGACCACCGAGCTGTTCCGGCCCGCGCTCGTCGATGCCGGCTTCGAGGTGACCGTCGCCGAGGATCTCGACGTGTACCGCGACGAAGCCCTGATGTCCCGCACCGACCTCGTCGTGCAGTGCTGGACCGGCGGCACGCTCACCAGGGAGCAGAGCGAGGGCCTGCGCCGGGCGGTCCACGCCGGCACCGGGCTGGCCGGCTGGCACGGCGGGCTGGTCGCCACGTTCGCCGACGACCACGAGTACCTGCGCATGGTCGGCGGGCTGTTCCTGTTCCACCCGGCCGAGTTCGTCGAGCACCGGGTCCGCATCGAGGCCGACCATCCGATCGTGGCCGGCATCGAGGACTTCGCGGTGCACACCGAGCAGTACTGGATGCTCTCCGACGCCCGCAACGAGGTCCTGGCCACCACCGTCGTCGACCCGGCCGACGGCGGCCAGGGCGAAGGTGCGGTCGGCATGCCCGTGGTCTGGACCCGGCAGTGGGGCCGCGGCCGGATCTTCTTCTCCGCCATCGGCCACCGCATCGAGGACCTGCGCCAGCCCGAGGTGCACACCCTGACCGCCCGCGGGCTGGTCTGGGCGAGCCGATGACCGGCCGCTTCGGCCTCGGCACCGCCCCGCTCGGCATCTACCCCGACCAGGTGGACGCCCGGCAGGCGCAGCGCTGCCTGGAGCGGGCCGAGGAGCTGGGCATCCGGTACTTCGACACCGCGCCCTTCTACGGCGCCGGCCTGGCCGAGGAGCGCCTGGGCGCCTTCCTCGCCGGCCGCGACGACCTGACCGTGTCCACGAAGGTCGGGCGCACCGTGGTCGACGGGAGCACCACGGTCTTCGACTTCGGCCGGGACGCGATCCTGCGCCAGTTCGACGAGAGCCTGCGGCGGCTGGGCAGGGACCGGATCGACATGGTGTACCTGCACGACCCCGACGACCACTGGGCCGCCGCGATCGACGAGGCCTGGCCGGTGCTGGCCGAGCTGCGGGCGAGCGGGGCGGTCGGCGCCGTCGGCGCGGGCATGAACCAGGCGCCGATGCTGCACCGGTTCGTGCGCGAGACCGACATGGACGTCATCCTGCTGGCCAACCGCTACACGCTGCTGCAGCAGTACGAGGCCGACGAACTGTTCGCCGCGTGCGCCGAGCGGGGCGTGCGGGTCGTGCTCGGCGCCGTGCTCAACGGCGGCATCCTGGCCACCGGCGCGGTGCCGGGGGCGCACTTCCTGTACCGGCCACCGCCGCCGGAGGTCATCGACCGGGTGGCCCGCATCGAGGCGGTGGGCCACCGCCACGGGGTGCCGTTGATCGCCGCCGCCCTCCAGTTCGCCGCGGCACACCCCGCGGCCGCCTCCGTGCTCCTCGGCCCCAAGTCGGCCGGGGAGCTCGAACAGAACCTCGCCGCGGCCGCGCACCCGATCCCGGCCGCGTTCTGGGCCGAGCTGCGCGGGCTCGGCCTGGTCGGCGCGGACCGGCCACTGCCGGCCTGATCCGCCACCACCCGATTGACCGCACCCGTCTCACGACTTACCTTAAGTCGAAGGAAAAGTCTGGGATCTCCGCTCGCACACACCCCCCGAGTGAGGAACCGCCATGAACACTCCCTTCCGAAAGCCGGTGCTGGCCGGCGTGCTCGCCGCCGCGCTCGCCCTGGCGGCCGGCTGCTCCGGCGACAAGGACACCCCCGGCCCCTCCGGCAGCGCCGGCGGGAAGGTCGAGCTGACCTTCTGGGACTGGGACCCCAACATGGACAAGGTCGTCGCGCTGTGGAACGACGCCCACCCCGACATCCACGTCACCGTCTCCAACCCGGCCGGCGGCGACCAGCTCGTCGCCAAGATGATCACCGCGCACCAGGCCAGGAACGGCCCGGACATCGCCAAGGTCGAGTACCAGTCGCTGCCCGCGCTCGTCTCCAACGGCGTGGTGCGGGACATCACCGGGTACACCAAACAGGCGGTGACCAACTTCGACGCGGCGACCCTGCGCGCGACGACGTTCGAGGGCAAGGTGTACGGCATCCCGCAGGACGTCGCGCCGCTGATGCTCTTCTACCGCGCCGACATCTTCCAGCAGTACGGGCTGGCGGTGCCGGCGACCTGGGAGCAGTACGCCCAGGAGGCCTCGACGCTGCACCAGAAGGCCCCGAACGTGTCGATGACCAACTTCGACGCCGCCGACCCCGGCTGGTTCACCGGCCTGGTCCAGCAGGCCGGCGCCGACTGGTGGACGGCCGACGGCACGACGTGGAAGGTCGACATCAACGGCCAGGCGTCGAAGAAGGTCGCCGGCTACTGGGAGGGCCTGGTCGGCAACGGCACCGTGCTGAAGAACCCGTCGTTCTCGCCGCAGTGGAACAAGCAGATGAACGACGGCAGCATCGCCACCTGGATCTCCGGCGCCTGGGCCCCCGCCCAGCTCGGCGGTATCGCGCCCGGGACCAAGGGCAAGTGGGCGGCGGCGCCGCTGCCGGCCTGGACCGCCGGCGACAAGACCACCGGCATCTGGGGCGGCTCGGCGGTGACGGTCACGGCCGACTCCGCCCACCCGGCCCAGGCCGCCCAGTTCGTGTCCTGGCTCAACGCCGACGACACGGCCGTGGCCGCCCAGGTGGAGAACATCAACGTGTACCCCGCCTCGACGTCGGGGCGGTCGCTGCCGATCCTGCAGAAGCCGCCGGCGTTCCTGCCCAACCAGCCGGACTTCTACACGGTCGTCAAGTCCGTCGCCCCGTCGGCGCGCAGCTTCTCGATCTGGGGCCCGAACGTCACCGTCACCTTCCGCGGCTACACCGACGCGTTCGGCGCGGCGCTGCAGAACGGCACCTCCTTCGGCGCCGCGCTCGACACCATCCAGGACAGCACCACGGCCGACATGAAGAAGCTCGGCTTCAAGGTCGGATGATGACCACACCACCGACGCGCCGGCGGCGGCGCAGCGCCCTGCCGTACTTCCTGGTGCTGCCGGCCACGCTGCTGTTCGCGCTGTTCATCGTGGCCCCGGGCGCCTACGCCGTGCTGCTGAGCCTGCAGCGGCGCAAGGTGTCCGGGGGACTGCTCGGCGCCGGCTCCGAGGTGGTCTGGGTCGGCCTGGACAACTACCGCCAGGTGCTCGCCGACCGCGAGCTGTGGTCGAGCGTCCTACGGATGCTCGCGGTCGGCGCGGTCACCATCCCGGTCACCATCGGGCTGGCGCTGCTGTTCGCCCTGCTGCTGGACACCGCCCGGGCCCGCTTCACCCGGGTCGCCCGGCTGCTGATCTTCCTGCCGTACGCGGTGCCCGGCGTGATCGCGACCCTGCTGTGGGGCTTCATGTACCTGCCCGCGACCAGCCCCATCGGCGGCGACCACGTCGACTACTTCGGCCCCGCCGCCGTCTACGCGTCGGTGGCGAACATTGCGGTGTGGGGCGCGGCCGGCTTCAACATGGTGGTCATCTACACCGCGCTGCGCGCCCTGCCGCCGGAGATCTACGAGGCGGCCCGCGTCGACGGCAGCTCCGAGCTGCAGATCGCGCTGCGCATCAAGGTGCCGCTCGTGCTGCCGGCGATCACCATGTGCACCCTGTTCACCGTGCTCGCCTCGGCGCAGCTGTTCAACGAGCCCAACACCCTCAAGCCGCTGTCCAACGCCATCTCCTCCACCTGGGTGCCGCTCATGAAGGTGTACACCGACGCGTTCGTCAACTCCGACATCTACTCGGCCGCGGCCACCTCCGTGGTCCTCGCCGTGGTGGCGCTGCTCGTGTCGTTCGCCGCCGCGCGCGTGGTGCAGGCCCGCATCGCCGGGGGCGACCGGTGAGCGCCACGACCGTGGCGCCCGCCCCGCCGCGCACCCGCCCCGGCCTCCCGCCGCAGCGCCCCGGGCGGCGCAGCGTGGCCCTGCTGCCGACCGCCGCCCTGGTCCTCGGCGCCGTGTACTGCATCGTGCCGGCGCTGTGGATCCTCATCGCCGCCACCAAGTCCCCGGCGCAGCTGTTCGCCACGGCGACGTACCTGCCGAGCCTCGACGGCGGGCTGGTGCGCAACGTCCGCGAGCTCTCGGCGTACCACGGCGGGATCTTCTGGCGCTGGATGGGCAACAGCTTCCTGTATGCCTGCGTCGGCGGGGTCCTGGCCTCGGCGATCTCCGCCGCGACCGGGTACGCGCTGGCCAAGTACGAGTTCGCGGGCCGGCGCGCGCTGTTCAACGTCATCCTGGCCGGCGTCCTGCTGCCGCAGATCGTGCTGGCGATCCCGCAGTACCTGTTGCTGTCCCACGTGGGGCTGACCGACAGCTACGCCGGCGTGATCCTGCCGCAGCTGTTCAACCCGTACGGCATCTACCTGTGCCGCATCTACGCCGCCGCCGCGGTCGACGACGCATTGCTGGAGGCCGGGCGGATCGACGGGGCCGGCGAGTCACGGCTCTTCTGGTCCGTCGGCCTGCGGCTCATGGCGCCCGGCCTGATCACCGTGTTCCTGCTGCAGTTCATCGCGATCTGGAACAATTTCCTGTTGCCGTTCGTCATGGTCGCCGACGACACGAAGTTCCCGCTCACAGTCGGCCTCTACAGCCTGCTGCGGCACGGCGCGGCCGAGGCCTCCCTCTACTCGCTGGTCATCACCGGCACGCTGCTCTCCGTGCTGCCGGTCATCGCGCTGTTCCTGTCGTTGCAGCGGTACTGGAACATCGATCTCGTCACGGGCGCGGTTCGCTGATGGCCTCTTCGGTCCCGGGTGAATCCCGGGGTGGTCCGCGGCGCCCGGAGCGCCACGAGTCCGGCGTCCGGTGCCCGCCGCCCTAGCATCAGACTCGTTGCCTCTGCCCGACCGGCTCTGCCTGCACAGCCGCGGGCTCTGCCCGGCCGCGGGTTCTGCCCGGCCGCGGGCTCTGCCTGCCCCGCCACGGGCGGAAGACGTGTTCGACAAGGGGACCGATTGATGCACGGACGCCTTGCATCGCGGCTGGTACGACTCAGTCCGCCGTCACCCGCCATGGGGATCGCGGTCGCCGCCGGGTTCATCGTCGTGGAGACCCTGCTCGTGTACCCACTCGGGCGGGCCGCTCCCATGGGTGCCCTGGCCGTCGTCTACCTGCCCGGCGTCCTCGTCGTCTCCATTGTGTGGGGCCTGTGGCTGGGCGTGGGGACGTCGATCGTCAGCGCGTTCGCGTTCGACTTCTTCCACACCCCACCGGTCTGGAGCTTCGACGCGGAGGACTGGCGGGACTGGCTCGGGCTCTCGGTGTTCCTCATAACCGCCGGGGTCGCCAGCTCGGTGGCGCAACTGGCCCGCAGGCGGGCGCTCGAGACCGTCGAACGGCGCCGGGAGAGCGACGCGGTCGCCCAGCTGACCCGGCTGATCCTCGACGCCGATGACGTGCGAGCGGTACTTCCGGCGGCCTCGGACCGGATCGCGCACGCCATGCAGCTGCCGCACGCGGAGATCGTGCTCGACGCGGTACCGCCCCGCGACGGCCGGATCCAGCTGCCGCTGCGTCCCGGCGCGCTCGTCGTGCCCGCCGACCTGCCGGACCGGGTCATGCAGCGCCTGCGGGACGGGGTGGTGCCCGGCCTGGCGACGGTGTTGCGGGCCGCCGGCACGCTGCAGGCGAGCCGGGCCGAGCTGCATGCGCTCCTCGCGCAACAGGCGGCGCTGCGGCGGGTGACGGAGCTCGTGGCCCACGGCGTCGCCCCCGCCGAGCTCGCCGCCGCGGTCGCCGCCGAGACGGCCGAGCTGTTCGCATCGGACGCCGCCCGGGTGATGCGCCGGGAGGGTCCGAGCACGGTGTCCGTCGTCGCCGAGTACAGCAGGACGGGAGCCGAGCCGATGCTCGGCAGGCGGTTCGGCTCCTCCGGCGGCGTCGTGGGGCTCGTGCTGCGCGACTCCCGCCCGGCCCGCATGGATTCGTACGAGGGCAGAAGCGGACCGCTCACCGACCTCGCCCGCGCCGAGGGCATCCATGCCTCCGCCGCCGCGCCGATCATCGTCGACGGCCTGGTCTGGGGCGTCCTCGTCGCCCTGTGGAGCGCCGGACCACTGCCACCCGGCATCGAGCACGAGCTCGCCCAGTTCACCAAGCTCGTCGCCACCGCGATCGCCAACACGGAGAGCCGCACGCAGCTCACCGCGTCCCGGGCCCGGCTCGTCTTCGCCGAGGATGAGGCCCGCCGCGGCATCGAACGCGAGCTCCATGACCGCGTGCAGCAGCGGCTCGTCTCGCTCGGGCTCGAGTTGCGCGCCGCCGAGGCGCTGGTCCCCCAGGAGGCCGGCGAGCTGCGGTCCCGGCTGATGGACACCGCCGCGGGGCTGTCCGGCGCCTTCGAAGAACTCCAGCGGATCGTCCGCGGCATCCATCCCGCGATCCTCTCCCAGGGCGGGCTGGTGTCGGCGATCAAGGCACTCGCCCGCCGCTGCCCGGTCCCGGTGGCGGTCCGCGGCCGGCCGGATCGTCAGCTGCCGGGTTGCGTCGAGGTCGCCGCCTACCACGTGGTCTCCGAGGGGCTCGCCAGCTCCGCCGCACACCCCGACACCTCCGCGATCGACGTGGAGCTCGACATCGTCGCCGGCCGATCGGCGGCCGACGAATCGGTGCAGTGCGAGGTCCTCAGCGTGACCGTCCACGACGACGGCGCCGGCGGCGCGGACCTGTATCCGAGCTCCGGCCTGGCCGGCGTGCGCGACCGCGTCGAGGCACTCGGTGGCACGCTGACGCTGACCAGCCCGGCCGGCCGCGGCACGTCCCTCAACGTGACGCTGCCCATGAAGGGCCACGACCGGCAGGGCACGGAGGCCGGCTGGTCGTTCAGCGGAACGTGACCTCATCCACCTCGCCAGACTGTGGGCCAGCAGCGCCACCTTGTCGACCGAGTCAGGCTCGGGCTGGAAGAGGCTGAGCCGGGTCGCCGAGTCGTCCAGGTGCCACGCCTGGTGGGCGAGCACCAGGTCGCCGACCTGCGGGTGGCGGAACGTCTTGGGGCCGGCCCGGCGCCGACCGCCGACCGCCCCCTGCTCGAACCAACGGACCTGCCGGTGGCGGCGATCGCCGCCCGCGTGGGCCTCGCCTCCGCAGCCGACCACGCCGGATCGCAGTAGGACTATCTGCCAGCCGGACGACTGAGTCGACATAGTGCGTTCGGTCACCCAATACCGGTCACGGATCAACGAGACTGTGAGCCTCGTACCGCCGTGGAGGATCGTTGTCCTATTTCCTGACCGACCTCGATCCGCGCGCACGAGTAAAGGGGTCCCGGGACGCCCTTGGCGCCCAGGCGGTGTGGTCGGCAGCCGGTCGTCCGCTGATCGGCAACCTGACGACCGTCACCTCGTCGCTGGCCGGATTCGTCACCCTGCTGGTGGGTCTCCGACTGGCCGGGCGCGCCGTCGAGTCGGGCAGGGCGGCATCGCTCGAGGACGCCTTCCTCGTGTGGGAGCAGATGGCTGCCTACGCCCGGCACGTCGTGCACGGTCACCGCGGCTTCTTCGGCCTGTTGCGCGTCGCGTCGCGGGCCGGCGCCCCGAGCGTGCACCTGTCGGCGCAGCCCTCCGAGCAGATCCTCGGCAACCAGAAGTCCAACGGCGTGTACGGCAACTACTCGTCGCCGGCCCGCGCGTCCGGCCTCCTCGAGGCGGGACTGCCGGCTCGGCTGACCCCGCGGACGGCCGCATTCGTGGATGCCACCTACATCCCGCGCCTGGCACCGGCATGGGGCCGCGACGCGAGCGAGCTCGTCGCAAAGCTGGGCGACGACCGGGGAGTGTCGTTCGACCTGCGTCCCAACCCGCGATTGGCCGCGGTGGCGGCGGTCTTCGCCACACCGCCGAGCGTGGCGGAGACGAGGTTCTACGAGGAACACCTCGTGCACGGCGGCACGAACGACCCCACTCACGGGCGGCAGCGACGCTTCGCCGCCCTGTTGGAGCCCTACGCCGCCGACTGGCCAGGGCTGTCCCTGCCGTTCGTCGACGAACTCGCCGCGGCGGCCGAACGGACCGGGTCGGCGGATATCACCGCCCACCTGCACGACATCGCCGCCTGCGAGTCGGTGCTGGCGCCGGCCACGATGTTGTTCGACTACCTGCTGACCCGCGACGAAGTCGCGGTGGACGCGGTGGTTGACGACCTGCGCGAGCAGTGGGGCGAACGGCTCGGCACCGTCCGGCGCGCCGCGGCCGGCGCCCTTCCGGCGAGCTGGCGCGAGGTGACGCGCACGCTGCTGGAAGGCGACTACCCGGCGCTGATCGCGGCCCTGGTCACGCGCAACACCGAGGTGATGCGAGAACGGGGTGGCGCCATGCCGTGGGTGGAGATCACCGCCCAGCGGCGGGTCCGGGTCCGGTTCCGGCAGGAGCCGTCCGATCTGTTCGGCGCCGACACGGTCGCCGAGCGCTGGGTCTATCCGTACTTCATCCCGTCAGTGCGATCGGTGCTGGCCGCCGTACACGGAGGTGCCGAGTGAGCGACGCGATCCCGCACCGGGTGCTGACGGACGCGGTGCAGGCCGCGGTGGATGGGCGGCGAGTCGTCGCCGCGGTCTTCTGCACGTTCCGGTTCGAGCCGGGCTTCTTCGAACAGGAGGTGCTGCCCGTCCTGTTCGACCGCACGCTGCACCACAACTCGCACATCCGCCGATTGCAGCTCGAAGACGCACTCCGCCCGTTGTCGGGCAAGGTCGCCGTCTACTACGACCCGCGCGCGCTCGTCGAAGGTGACCGCGGACCGGCCGTGCTGGACGTCCGGCGGATCCCGGTCCTTCCCTCCACCGGCTTCTTCCACCCGAAGCTCGTGCTCGTGCTGATCGAGGATGCGCAGGGGCGGCGCGAGCTGGTCGTGGTCACCGGCTCGGCGAACCTGACCCAGGCCGGCTGGTGGCACAACGTCGAATGCGTGCACGTCGAGTGCCTCCGGGCCGAGGAACCGGCCGCGCTGCGCGACGGCCTGATGGGCCTGCTCGGCCATGTCAGTGCGCTGGCGGAGCACTTCAAGCCACACACTCCGCTGGACGAAATCCGCGACTTCCTGGCCGCGCTACCCCGCGAGTCGCGGCGGCGTTTCCTGGCCAACGGCCGGGTGGGCGGGCGGAGCCTGCCCCAGCTCTTCGAGGACGCGGCCGGCGCTGACCTGCACGGGCTGGACCTGGAGATCATCTCGCCATACCTCGACGCTCCGGCCCCGCTCGAACAGCTGCTGAGCCGGTTTCAACCGAACCGCTGGCGGATCCTCCTGCCGGAGGACCGTGATACCGCCGTCTGCCCGGAGCAACTGTTCGACTGGGTACGGCAACATGGCGGTACCTGGGGCCGGCTGCCCGGCGCCGTCACCGCCGGCGGTGACCCGAAGGCACGACAGCGCACCGTACACGCCAAGACCTACCGCTTCTTCGGCCCGGACCGCGAGTTCGTCTTCGTCGGCTCGTTCAACCTGACCCGGCCCGCTCATCAGGCGGCCGGCAACGTCGAGTCGGGCGTGCTTGTCGATGGGCCGGCCGGTCGGCGACGCCGGCGGTTCTGGCTCGAGGAGGTCACCGAACGTCCGGTGTTCGCGCGGGCGGCCGGCGAGGACGAGGACGGCGGCTACGACCTGATCCCGCTCGCGGTGCGCTACGACTGGGCCGAGCATCGTGCCGAGGTGCTGTGGGGCGGTGACGGTCCGAGCCCGATCCTGCGGGCCGAAGAGGGCGGGCTGCCGGTATTCGAGGTGCGCGACCTGCCACCGGAAACTTGGACGCCGCTGCCGGCGGAGGCCACCGACGCGCTCGCTGCCCGGCTGCGCCAGTCCAGCATGCTGACGGTTCACGACGGACCACGGTGCGGAATCGTCCTGGTGCTGGAGACCGGCATGGCCCATCGCCCGTCGGTACTGGTCGACCTGACGGCGGCGGAGATTCTGCGGTACTGGTCGCTGCTGAGCCCGGAGCAACGGGACGCGGTCATCGCCGAACACGGCAGGGCCCTGATCGACCACACGGATGCGCCTGTTCCGGCCGAGCCGGGGGGCGCTGACACGATCTTCGACCGGTTCGCCGGTGTGTTCCACGGCTTCGCCGCCCTGGCCCGCTCCGTCACTGAGGCGCTGAGCGAAGGCCGGGACGAAGAGGCGCGATACCGCATGTTCGGCGCGAAGTACGACTCGCTGCCGGTGCTTGTCGAGCGAGTGGCCCGGGACGAGGCCGGTGATCCGGTGGACCGATACCTCATGGTGCTGTGCGCCCGGCAGGTCGCCGACCGGATCCGCCGGGACTGGCCGGACTTCTGGGCCGGTGACCCTGCCGGCACAACCCGGCTGGAGACGGCTCTGACCGTCCAGGACGCCCTGCGCCGCGGCATCGTCGACAGCAACGGTCCGGACATGGACGGGTTCCTGAACTGGTACGAGGCCCACTTCCTGCACGAGAGCGCGGAGCAGCCAGCATGATCAACGTGGCGACCGCGGCCCGGCTGCTGAACTTCAACGGCGCTCTGATCAACCGGAAGCTGGCCGACGACCAACTGGACGGCGCCGTTGCCCTGCACAACATCATGCAGCGGCACGGCTTCGCCTATCTGGCCGACGAGGTCGGGATGGGCAAGACCTACGTGGCGCTGGGCGTGGTCGCGCTGCTGCGGCACTTCCGCCCCGACCTGCGGGTGCTCGTCGTCGCCCCGCGGGAGAACATCCAACGCAAATGGCAGCGCGAGCGGCTGGTCTTCACCGAGAAGAACGTCGTCTTCGACGACCTGCGGGTGCGGATGCCGCCCGGCGTGCCGACCCGGCCCGCAGTGCACTGCAACGGACTGATCGACCTGCTGCACGAAACGGCCCTGGACGCCGACCGCGACTTCTTCGTGCGGCTGCCGAGCTTCAGGCTCCCCCTGAAGTCCGACCCGCAACAGCGGCGCACGTTCCGCGACCGCCTGCGACGACACATCCCCTGGCTCGCCGACGACCTCGTCGACCTGCGAGCGCCCGCGGAAACGGTAAAGGACCGGTTCGCACAGGCGATCAACACCGTGCTGCCCCGCTTCGATCTCGTCATCATCGACGAGGCACACAACCTCAAGCATGGCTACGGCCGGCACGCCTCGTCGCGCAACCAGGTGCTTGCCACTGTGCTCGGCCGGGCCCGCGACGACATCGAGGGGCAGCTGCGCCCGAAGTACGGACCGCGGGCCGGCAAGGTGCTGCTCATCTCGGCCACGCCGGTCGACGACGACTACAGCCAGCTATGGCATCAGCTCGACGTCTTCGGCCTCGGTGAGCCGTTCCGCGTGCTGCTCGACGCCGCCGCGGACGAGCAGCGCCGCCGTGCCGCCGTTGGCGAGTTCCTCATCCGCCGCTCGACCGCCCTGTCGGTTCACGGCCGGCCGATGACGAAGAATCTGTACCGCCGGGAGTGGCGCCAAGGCGGCCTGCGCGAGCACGACGAGCCGATCCGGATCACCGACGACCGCGAACGACTCACCGTGGCCCTGGTGCAGAAGAAGGTCGCCGAACTGCTCGGCCATGAGCGGTTCGGCACCCGCTTCCAGGTGGGCATGCTCGCATCGTTCGAGTCGTTCCAGCAGACCAGCAAAGTGCACCTCGATCCGGATGACCCGGCCGCGGAGCCGGTGAACTTCGACGGGGCCGACCAGACCGACCGCGAGGACGAGCGCAGCGGCGTCGACGTGCCGATGCTCGACGCCCTCGCGCGCGACCACCGCGACACCTTCGGCACCGACCTGCCGCACCCGAAGATGGACGCGCTCGTCGCCCGGCTCCGGACGGCATGGCACAACGGGCGCAAAGGCCTCGTCTTCGTCCGTCGGGTCGCCTCTGTCGGGGAGCTGCAGCAGCGACTCAACGACGAGTACAACCGCTGGCTCTTCGACCGCCTCGAGCACCGTCTGGCGCCCCGTCACCGCGACGTACTCGACGAGGCCCGCGCCCGCTTCCTCGCCGACCAGCGTGCCGACGCGACCCGGGCCGCCCCGGCCAGCGCCGACGAGGACGCCGGGGGCACCGACACGTTCTTCGCCTGGTTCTTTCGCGGCGGCGGCCCCGACGGCCTGGTCAGCGGGGCGACCATCCAGGAACGATTCCGCAATCGCGGCGGTCCGCTCGGCACGTTCTTCGACGACAACCACGTCATGGCCGTTCTCGACGCGCCGCGCAACGGCGTGCGGGCCGCTCTCACCGAGGTGCTCGGCGCCTCCGGCGAGGACCTTGCCGTCGAGCTGCGCGAGCTGTCCCGCCGCTACCTCAGCGAGTCGGCCAAGCAGCCAACCCGCGGCGCCCGCTTCGACGCGATGCAGGCCGCCGCGCTGGAGCTTCTCGCCCACGCCGAGGGCCCGCACCGGCCCCTCGCCGCGGCTATCTGGAACGACCTGTACCGCGGCCAGCGCGGCAAGCCGGCCACCGGCAGCGCCGACCCGGAACTGCTGGAGACCGAGACCTTCTTCACCGAGCTGCGCCGCCGCAAGGCGCTACGGGAGGCCCTCTGGCCGGCCCCACCCGCCGGCAACGACCCCGCCCAGACGTTCCGCGACGGGTACATCCGGGCCCAGCTGCTCTCCGCCGCGGCCCGCCTCGGCCACAGTTTCATCGACCTGTACTGCACGATCACGGACCACCTACCCGGGCTGCGCGGCGCCGCGGCGATCGAGCCCGGCGCCGGCATCGCCACGGCATTCCTCGACGAGCTCCAGCGCCGGCTGGACGACGGCGGCGACAGCTGGTCGAGCCTCGCCGAGCTCACCGCCGTGGCCGACCACCACGATCTCATCCTGGACACCAACCTGCCCGAGATCCGGCAGCGGCCGCTCGTTGAGGCATCGGCCCTGGCCACCCTGCTCTTTCGCGCCCAGCGCCCGGTCGGCGGCATGGCCGGCCAGGTCAACCGCACCCTCGTGCAGCAGTTCCGCCTGCCCGGCTACCCGCTGGTACTCATCTGCACCGACCTGCTGCAAGAGGGCGAGGACCTCCACACGTTCTGCTCGGACGTGTACCACTACGGCCTGGCCTGGACGCCGTCGGCGATCGAACAACGCATCGGCCGCATCGACCGGGTCCGCTCGGCGACCGAGCGGAGACTCACCGCCCTCACCTCCCCACCGACCGACGACGAGCTGCTGCAGGTGTACTACCCACACCTGGTCGACACCGTGGAGCGCCTGCAGGCCCGGCGCGTGCTGCGGCGCCTGAACGACTTCGCCCAGCTCATGCACGAGGGCCTGGGCCGGGCGGTCGACGCCGACAGCCACATCGACATCGCGGCGGAGGCGCTGGCCGACGACCGCATACCGGCCCCGCCGGCCGAACTGCTCGCCACCGCATTTCCGGTCCGCCCCGAGCACCTCGCCGGCCCCGACCGGCCGATCGACGCGTCGCAGGCCCAGGCGCTGCTCGACCGCTTCGATGCGCTCGCCCGGCCCCGGCTGGGCGGGCTCGCGGTCGAATGGGAGCCCGTTCAGCCTCGCCGCGGCCTGTTACTCGGCACCGCAAAGCTGGAATCGGGCCGGCAGCAGCCATTCAGCCTGCAGGTCGGCTGGGAATCCGGCCACCTGCTGGTGCACTGCGTGAGCCCGGTCGGGCTCATCGGCCGAAACGGCCGCTGGGACGAACTGGCCGCGTCGACCGAGACCGCGCCTGTCCGCCTCGGTGCGTTCCCGGTCCGCGCGGAGGCCACCTACGACATCACGGTCGAGGAGGACGTACTGCTGACCGCGGCCGCCCACGACTCGGCGCGGGCAGGTGCACTGATCCGCCGGGTCACCGCCCAGGCCGACGCGTTGGAGGCGGAACACCTGCCGGAGCGCGACCGCCGGCTCGCCGAGTTCAGATCGGAGCTGGAGCACGATGCCCGACACCGCCGCTGACTGGCACCGCCTGTGCACCGCCAACGACCTCTCCGTCGAGGGCACGCGCATCAGGGTCGCCTTCGACAACGGCCGCTCACACCGCGTCCGCGTCCACGAGACCGACGACGGCTACCTGCTGACCGCGACGATCGTCGGCTGGAATGTCGTCCAGGGCCTCGACGAACCGTATGGCATGGTCTGGTCCCGCAACCGGCACAGCCGGCTGGTCGGCTACCGCATCGACGGGTCCGGAGCGCTCGTCGCACACGGCTGGACCCCACGCGCCGGTCTGACCGCGAAGGCGTTCCAAGCCCTGGTCCGGACCATCGCCCGCGAGGCCGACCGCTACGAACTCCAGCTGACCGGCCGCGACCGCCGTTGAGCCCCAGCCGGGCCACGAGCGCAACATCGATCCGCCGCGGCCTGCCGCTCTCGCTGCCTTCGCCGCAGCCGGCGGCTGGCCGGCCGCCCCCGACGCGGCTGGGTGGCCGCCCCCGAGGCGGCTGGGTGGCCGCCCCCGAGGCGGGTGGGTGCGCCGGGGTCGCCGGTGGCCACGGTCCAGGCGCTGCGCCAGCCGTGCTGGGTGGCCGGGACCGCGCCGCAGCGCGAGGGGGGACTTGATGACCGGGCCCCCGGCACTCCCCCGACGAAGCATCACCCCATGATATTGACGTTCACCAGACCGTGCCGACCGTCGATCCGGCCCGGCGCAGCCACTGCTCGACGGCGTCGTGCGCCATCGCCTCGTCCGGCTGTTCCCGCTGGGTCGCGACGACGCCGCTGGGCTGGCGATGCCGGATGATCGCGTGATGCAGCGCCTGGAGCCGCTTGTCGCGCTCGTACCCCTCGGCGTGCCGCAGGATCAACGGCGCCGAGGCGGCCCGGTCGTAGGTCGCCGGGTCGCGCAGCAGGGGGATCTGCTCGAGCAGCAGGCTGTGCGCGGCGACGGCCGCGGCCAGCGCGTACGGGTCGATCATCACCGCCGGCCGGGAGTCCAGCAGGTGGCCGACGAGGTCGCGGATCTCGCGGCCCTGCATCCGGGAGCCACGCAGGCGCAGCACCCGCCACAGCATGGCCGCGGTCGGCGCTCCCAGCCGGTCGGACGGGTCCGACGGACGGGGCAGCTCGGCCGGCAATCTGTCGTCGTCGTTGACCAGCTCGGCGATCGCCCAGTACGCCATGACGTCGTCCCACAAGTCGCCCGGCGCGGCGAGCCAGTCCCCGTGGAGCGCGGCGATGCCGGCGCGCAGAATCGCGTCGCGGTCAATTTCGCAGGCCAGTCGGGCGTGCTGCACGTCGACAGGCAGCGCGTCATGGGCCGCTGTGAGGCGGACGCCGACGACGCCGCCACGACTGAGCAGTGCGAGCATGGCGTGCCATCCCTCGGTGTCCAGGCCCGAGCTCCACAGGGAGACGGTCGAGCGCCACCGCTTGAGCAGGTCGCCGTCCGGCCACAGGGTGCTCAGCGGCACCGCCTGGCCGCGGGCGATCGACACGCGCAGTGCCACGAGGTTGGCGGAGTACGCCGCCAGCTGTCGTAGGTGGTCGATGCCCAGCGGACGGTACGCCGCGTAGCGGGTCTCCTGGTCGCGCTGGTGGAAGCCGCCGATGAGCCGGTCGAGGGCCGTGACGACGTGCCGGCGCTCCTCCTCGGCGAGCTCCTCGATCAGGTCCACGGCGAAGGTCAGGGTTGGACGGCTGCTGGCCAGGGGGCGGTGCGACAACAGCGCGTGCAGCCGGTCGTCGCGCAGCTCGCCGGTCGCCCGCGGGCGGCCGTAGGCCTCGTGGGCGAGGTCGCGCAGGGCGCCGACGAGCATGTCGGCGACGAGGTACTCGCCGAAGGTGGCGTGCATGAACTCGTAGCAGCGGCCCGCGCCGCCGGCGCCGGTGAGCTGAGCCTCGGCGACGTGGATGAAGTAGAACGAGCCGACGACCTGCTCGCCGCCGTTGCCCTCGTGCACGCGCAGGTGGCGCAGGTCGTCGTCGAGCTCCTGCATCGTGATGTACTGCCGGCCGCGGTTGAACATGCCCAGCGCCGCG
Source organism: Dactylosporangium salmoneum (assembly GCF_039532525.1). Lineage (NCBI taxonomy): Bacteria > Bacillati > Actinomycetota > Actinomycetes > Micromonosporales > Micromonosporaceae > Dactylosporangium > Dactylosporangium salmoneum. The sequence goes on along the minus strand of NZ_BAAARV010000006.1, from coordinate 119,698 downwards.
ACACCGAGCTGGCGCAGGTGCTGCTCCATCTGGCGGACGGTCTCCGCCTCGTCCTTCGGCTCCGGCGCCTTGCCGACCTCGCGCCGGGCGAACGGGCGCAGCAGCCGCCGGTACAGCTCGACGCTCGCGAGCCCGGCCTGCAGCGGCGGCGCGGCCGGGTCGGACGAGTAGAGGGCCAGCAGCATGAGCAGCAGCGGCTGCTTGGCGAACTCCAGGTGGTCGACGGCCCGCCGCGGCTCCAGCACGCCGACCGTCCCGGCCGCGATCCCGGCCTCGTTGGTGCTCCGCCACACGTCCAGCCAGGCCTCGATCTGGGTGGGCGCGAAGTCCTCCAGCTTCACCATGACGGTGCCGTGCGGGACGTCGACCTGGTCGGCCACCACGGTGCGCGAGGTGACCAGGACGGCGACCGGCTCCCGCTGGTCCAGCGCCCGGCGCTGGAAGTCGGCGACGAGCTCGAGGTAGTTGCCGAGGTACCCGTCGGCGGCCTGCAGCAGCTCGTCGAGCCCGTCGAGCAGGATCACCCGCAGCGTCGGCTGGCTCTGGGTCAGCAGCGGCCCCCATTCCACCCGCCCGTCGGTGGCCTGGTGCAGGGCCTGCTGGATCTGCTCGTGGACCGGCCGGTTGGCCCCGACGTGCCGCAGCGGCACCCGCACGGCGGTGTAGTCGCGGGCCGGCAGGCGGGCCGCGAGCACCCGGGTCAGCAGCGACTTCCCGGCGCCGGGGTGGCCGAGCAGCAGCATCGGCACGTGGCTGGCCTCGACCGAGGTCAGGTGCGCGCTGAGCAGGCTGTCCAGGTCGTCGCGCACGGCGTGTTCGCCCCACCAGGACTCGTCGCCGGGCCGCGCGCTCGAGTCGTGGCGGGCGATCCGGTACCGCGGGTTGACGTAGATCTCCTCGACGGCCGGGAACACCACGGCGTCGTTGCCGAGCCCGTCGGTGCCGCGGCGCACGATCGGCTCGGCCAGCGCGCCCCGGTTGGCCCGATGCACGGCCGCCCGTAGATCGGGGAGCGTCTCCGCGGGCGAGCGGCGCAGCAGCGCCTCGACGCGGGCCAGCGCGGCCTGCACCTCCCGCACCTCGGCCCTGGCGTCGTCGAGCTCGGCCCACACCATGAACTCGGGCACGCTCGCGGCCAACCGTGCGTAGTGCGACCGGTACCGCACGACCGCGGCCTCGGCCAGGCCGGCCATCGTCACCCTGGAGAACGCATCCCACCGGTCGAGGCCGGACAGGAACCGGTCGGTGCGGGCCGCCAGTTCGGACAGCCAGCCGCGGACGTCGGGCACGTTCTGCTCGAAGCCCCGGCCCACGCCGGGCAGCGGCACCTCCGCGAGGTAGAGCCGCGTGAGCGCCGGCTGGCGCTCGGTGAGCTCGTTGAGCGCCTTCTCGGCAACGTCCGCCTTCGCGAAGGGAATCCCGGCCACCCGCTCCTGCAGCGCCTCGGCGAACGTGCCCACGACGAGCGCGGTGTGCGCGGCGGCGATGAGCTGCTGCCGCTCGAACCCCTGGGCATCGCCGACCTTGCGGGCGGCCGTGTTCACCAGCCCCCGCAGCACCCGCAAGGTCTCGCGCTTCGGGTCGACCCACGCCCACACGGCGGCCGCGGCCCGCGGCGGCTCCGCGAGCCCGGACCAGGTGAGCGTGCCTTGCGCGGCGGCGGGTACGGTGCCCGCGCCGAGCATGGCGTTGAGCTTCTCCAACCGCGACCGGTCGTGGCCGCCGAGGATCTGCAGCGCACCGAGAAAGGTCAGCGACGGCTCCCGGTGCATCGATCCTCCCGTCGAGCCGGATGGGTCCGTTGCACGGTAGCAAGGTCACGCCAGGCGGGCACGACGGTCACGGCCGCAACCGGAATCCCGGCCCGAGCAGTTAGTCGCTCGCCGTAGCGTGGTGATCGGCCTGCCCTACGACACGACCACCGACTGACGTCCAGCCGCTGATCAGCCCTTGACTCCTGCGAACTCGCCGACGGTGACCCGGCGTCTCGCCCTCGTCCGGCTCGACACCGGACATCAGAAAGGTGCGTATGCATTGCGGTGGCACGGAACAGGACGGGCCAGGTGAAGTCGACGCGGAGCACTGGCCCCGGTGGTCACCCGTTCTTTCGTTCCCCCGTGGTACCCGATTCGGATGCAGGATGCTCAGCCGACTGCATAGGCTTCTGACGGCAGTAGCGGGCCATCGGATTCGGACGGTGCAGGTCGCGAATTTCACGAGGGATGGCATGTCGATCAGCGCGTTCGCATCGCCGCAGCCGCGGGAGCGGCCCGCAGTATGGGCAGCCTCGCGTCCGGCTGCCGTTGGACGCCAAACTCCGGACTTCACCACGATGCGGGGCATCGGTGGATCGGTCGCGCTGCCGGCACGAAGTGTGAGGCGGGCGGTGTCGGCGCATGTGCGCCCGTGTCGCATCGCTGCGTTCCGAACTGCATCCGCAATGAGGAGCGTCAAGAAGCTGCTCGCGCAGCTGCTGCAGCGCCGGCCACCTGAGGTGACGCGGCGGCGCGGCACAAAGCGCGAGCATCTACGAACAATCGGCCGACATGGTTGTCTGCCGGCCCGCTACACGCGGGAGTAGCCGAACTCGGCACCGATCTGCGTCAGATCCCACCGCGATTCTTCGATTCCAAGGAGTAAGCGCTATGGCGACTGCCCGAGAGAAATCATTCAGTACCTGCAGGAAACGCGAGCGGCCGAGTACGCCGTGACCACCCTCCTCGCCGCCAACATCGCCGTCACCGCTGAGGGCGACTATCGGCGGCGGCTGGAGTCCCAGCGGCGACGCTCCCGCGAGCGGGCGTATCGGGTGTCCGATCGGCTCGGTGAACTCGGGGCTCGCCGCAGCCTGCAACACCTGGGCGTCAACGCAGCCCTGATGATCGGCGGGCAGGTCGCCGCCTTGTCGGCCGTACCCTTGCAGCTGTTGCGTGGTCCGGACGTCGAAGACCGAGTGTTGAAGAACACCCGCGACCTGTGCGCAGCCGCAGCCGTGCTGGACGCTAACTATCGGGCGTTGGAGCAGATTGCCCAGACCTGCAGAGACGAGGTCACCGCAAAACTCGCCGTCGACCTGCGCGCAGAGAGCGAAGACATGCTGTCCGAGTGCTTCACGGCGCTGGATCGCCTAGCCGGGGCGGTGATCTTCGGAGAGTTCAAGGGCGAATTGGCCTACCAGATCCAGAGTATCGGCGCGGTCCAGATGCTTCGGCTGCCGCAGCTGCGTGAGAGCATGTACCAACTCAGGGACGCAGCCGTCGACGTGCTGCGGTTCGCTCGAAGCCGGGCCATGCCGTACGAGGCGCGGCTGGAGGCGCGGACCATCATCCCCGACTACGACAGCCTCTCCGTCGAGCAGATCCGGGACTCGCTGACGCGACTCTCCCAGGGGGAGTTGGCCACGGTCAATGCCTATGAGTGCGCGACCCACAACCGCACCCCGATCGTGGAGACCATCCGCAACCTGCAAGGCAGAGAGCCTTGGCCGGGATACGACACGATGACCGTTATGGAGATCCGTTCCCGCTTGCGGGACGCGGACGACGACCAGGTCCGCGCGGTGCTCGACTACGAGCGAGGCCACAAGGACAGGTCCTCGATCCTCAACGCTTCTGAGATGATCCAGGCCGCGGCCGCCGCCTGAAACGCCCCGTACGGCACGGATCATGCACTACCAGATGGCGAGGTCCCCCACCCCGCCTTGCCGCAGGGCCGGCAGCAGGCACCAAGGACGACCCGGCCGGATCAGCGTGCGCAGCAGGGGGCCGCTGCGGCGCTGCTGCGGTGGGCCGGTTTGGACAGAGACCTCGACGGTCTGTCGCGCGCACCTGCTCCCCATCGCCGCCGCGGAGCGAGCAGGGCAACCGGAGCAGCTGTGGCGCTGCGTGATGTCGCCCGACCGTCGGAGTGGACGCTGAGGCGCGCTGCTGGCTCCTGCCCGCACCCGCGCTGTCCGCGATGAACAGGCGCTGCGCATGTCGCTGCTATCCACGCTCACCGCCGGCGAGGCACGCCTGCGGCGGATGTGCCCAGTTGTTCTAGGGCCCAGCGAGCCCACTCCTGCTGTGCAGCCCGCGGCAGCCACACATCCGTGAGTGCCGCTCGTATAAGGCAAACCGGACAAGCCTCCCGTTGTGGGCGACTTGCTGCTGCCTGGAACACGAAAGTCCAGCTAATCGAGCCGGGCTCCAGGGATCGATCTAAATGTCCAAATTGTCTTGGCGAACCAAACTGGAGTCGGACTCGCTGCAGGTTGAGGATCAAGCTAAGGAGCGTCGTTGATGCTCGACTCACAGCGCACAGGCGTCGTGCCCGGGTGGTCGGGCGGATCGGGTCGAGCGGCCGTCAGGTGACTCGCGGGCCGCGGCGTCGGGCGGTGGTGAGGTTCAGCCGGATGGGCAGGTCGGGCGCGTCGAGGGCGTGCCGGGCGTGGGCGAGGGCGTTGTGTTCGATGTCGTGGTGCAGGGCCGCGAGGTCTGCGTCGCGGTCGGCACGGACGGTGACGGCCAGCCGCGGATCGGCCGGGTCGCCTTCCACGCCGGTGCGGGCGGAGCGCACGCCGCGGTACTGTTCGATCTCACTGGAGACGGCGTCGACCAGCGCGGCGGAGACGAGGGTGGTACGCCCGGCGGCGCGATCCCCGGCCACGCGGATGCCGGCGAGCCGCCCGGTGGAGAACAGGACGGCGAGCAGCCAGCGCAGCGCCAGGAGCGCGACGACGACCGCGAGCACCGCCAGCACGGGCCATAGCCAGTCGCGTTGCGAGATGACGAAGCGGACGACGTCGTTGTCCACCAGGGTTCGGTGCGCCGCAGGCCCACCGAAGACTCCCGCCCCGAGCAGGAGTCCGGCCACACCCAGACCGAGCAGGACCAGTCCGAGGATGGCCAGCGCGACGCGGTTGGCGCGGTCGGCATGCATCAGTGCGCCCTGGCGGAGATTCGCACGGTCAGCTTCGGGGACCGGCGCAGCTCGAGAGCGTCGAGGCGGGACCGCGCGGCCTGCGTGACGCTGTCGCGCAGCGCGGCCGCCGGTGCCGGCTCGCGCGCGACCGCCTTCGCGCGGACGCGGAGGCGTCGGCGCCGGAGGGTGACAGCAGCGTCGTCAACGCCGGCAACGTCGGTGACCGCGTCCCGGACCGCCTGCCCGACGCCGCGGCGGGTGTACGCGGCGTCGGTGGCGGGGTTGTCGCTGTCAATGGTCAACCTGGCGGGCCGGCGCAGTTTGAGCTCCATGCCCAGGAGCACTAGCCCGACCACGGCGAGCAGCAGGCAGATGAGCCGGACCTCGCGGCTGGCCCACGTCACGTGGCCGGCCCACCGGTACGCGGCGAGCCAATCCACGGCGATGGGCCGATTGCCCGTCAGGACGGCGACGACGTCGACCACGACCACCACCGCGCCCGCGACGAGCGCGAGGCTCACGATCAGGGCGAGCAGCCGGTTGACCAGTCTCACAGCGTGCCTCCTGCCCATGCCCGCTAGCGCACCCGCGACGGCGGGATCCCCGTGGCCAGGTCGGTCACGACGATGCGAACCTCGGCGATCGTCAGGCCGGTCAGAGATGTCAGCCGTTCCCGAACATGACGGCGAACCGCGGCGGTGACCTGCGGCACCGACGCCGGCCAGCGCACGCCGATCTCCAAGTCTATGACGGCGACATCGCCCTCGACGCGGGCCGATGCCCTGGGCCTCGTCCGGCCGAGGGCGCGCTGGGCGGTGGCTGCGGCGTCGGGCATTTCCAGCGCCGCAAGCGAGGCGAGCTTCGCCACCACCTTCTCGGCAATGCTGATCGACCCGGGCGACGGCACCACCGCACCGGGCTGCGCGCCGGCCGGCATCATTTGCCGCTCCGGGTGATGCGGTAGCTGCGCAGGTCCACGTCGCCAGCGACCACCTTGGCGACGCCGTAGCCGAGCGCGGTGAACAGCGCGACGATCAGCATCTGGCCGACGCTGCCGAAGGCCACCGCGAATCCCAGCGCCATGCCGATCGCGGTACCGAAGGCGATGCGGTTCATTGCTCTCACGTCCTTGCCGAAAGAGTGCGGGCGGAAACGGTGCGGGCCGGCTAGCGGACCCGCGTCGGTCGGCGGCGCCGCGCCAGGATCCGCAGCAGCCGGACCAGCAACGGCCGGTGGCGCACGACGATCACCCGGACCCGCCGGGATATTGGCGGCGCAGCGGGCCCGTCGAACGCCGCCAAGCCGGCGATGAAGACCGCCGCGTCGCCGCCACGGTCGGGATGGTGGGCCCGGATGAACGCCCGTCGCCGCGCCTGGCGCTGCAATTCGTCGTTCACTGCTTCCACTGCGTCGCCTTCCGGACCGCCGGCCCGGCGGGCGGCGGGTCGGTCAGGTCGGCGATGACCACGTCGACGCGCCGGCCCGGCGCGAGGGCCCGCAACGCGTGGCGAATCTGCTCGGCGACCTCCGCGGCGGGCACGCCCCACCGGGCACGGATCGCGATCTCCACCGTGTGCGGCCTGACTCGCACCCCGCCGACCTGCTGCCCGGGCAGATAGGTCGCCGGGCCGCCGCGGGGGCCGACGAGCAGGCCGGCCACGGCGGGGCAGGCCTCCACGGCAGCCGCCACCGCCGACACGTCGACGCCGTTCACCACGGCCACCGGCGAAGTGGGAGCGGTCGTCATGACACCCGCGACTCGCCGCGCGCCTCGTCGGTCTCGGGCAGGTGGACGTCGTCGACGTTGATGTTGACCTCGACGACCTCCAGGCCGGTCATCCGCTCGATGGACTGCTTGACGTTACGCTGGACGCCACGGCCGAGATCGGCGATGCCGACCCCGTACTCGACGACGATGTCCAGGTCGACCGCAGCCTGCGTCTCCCCCACCTCGACGCCGACGCCCTGAGCGACGTTGGGCCCGGCACTGCCCGGGATTCGCTCCCGCAGCGCCCCGAACGCGCGGCTGCCGCCGGTACCCATGGCGTACACGCCGCTGACTTCCCGGCACGCGATGCCGGCGATCTTCTGTACCACGCCTTCAGCGACGCTGATCCTGCCCTCCTCGGTGGCGAGCCGGTTCTGCTGGATCGGGCCTTTGACCTCTGTGCCCCCGCGGGGCGCCGGCTTCGTCTCGGCGGTCACGCCGGTTCGCGGCGGGGTCTGAGTCTGGGTCATGGGACGAGTGCTCCTTCGTGATCGAGGGCCACGAGGACACGCGGCCTCGCGGCCACCACCTCTTCGACACCGGCGACGGCAAAACGTCGCGCACCGGCCGCAGGATTTCTTTGCGCGCCCGTGGGCACGTCAGTGCATATGGGCGACCGCTCCCCCACCGCCATCCGGCCGGCCCGGATCGCCAAGGGTCCGGTCGACGACACGCTGCTGGTGCGACGCGCGCGGGACGGCTGCCTCGACGCTTACCGCACCCTCGTCGAACGCCATGCCCCGCGCGCCTACCGGGTCGCCCTTGGACTGCTGGGAAGACGCGAGGACGCCGAGGACGTCACCCAGGAGGCGCTGCTGGCCGCGTGGCTGGCCCTGCCCACCTTCCGGGGCGAGGCCAGCTTCGCCACCTGGCTGTACCGCATCGTCACCACCCGGGCGCTGAACAAGCGCACTCGCACCGCCCGGACCCGGCCGCTCGACGCGGTGGCCGAACCGGCCGATCCAGCACGCGGCCCCGCGGAGCAGGCCGAAGAGCACCTGGCCGCCGCCGCGGTCACCGAGGCCGTCGCCGAGCTGCCCGCCGCCCAGCGCGTCGCGCTGGTCCTGTACCAGTTCGAGGGACTCAGCTACGACGACATCGCTGAGATCACCCACAGCACCGTGCCGGCGATCCGCAGCCACCTGTACCGCGCCCGGCGCACGCTCGCCACCAGGCTGCACGACTGGAGGTGACCGTGCGTCAACCCCCGTCCCGAGCCTGGACCTGTCCGTGGTGGCGCGGTTGTTCCTCCGTGGTCGGTGAAGCGTCTGCGGATCTTCTTCCATCTCCAGCGATGCAGCACGGCGAGCCACCAGACGAAGTGCCCAGCCGTTCAGGATCTGGATGAGCCTGATCAGCACGTCCCCTGGGTTGAAGCGACGTTCTGCGGGTCAGGCTACGGATCATCGTCTTGAGCGACCGGATCGGTCGCTGCCCTGCACGAGGACGTGGCTGGCCGCCGCCCGGGCCGCGGGGACCGACGAGACCGCCTGGCTTACCCAGCAGGCCGACCCGCCGGAACCTACAACCTTCTCTCCAGCACCGACCGGCGCCAGGTAACCACCGCTCCATCAAAGCGGGGGAAGCTCAGCCTGGCGAATACGGCGATGGGGCCAGCGGGATCCGGGCGATTTCCAGGGTTTGCGCCCCGCGTGGCGGCGCAACCGTGCAGGCTTGCCTCCATGCTAGGTCGTACCCGTGCCATGCGGGCCGGATTACGGCGCACAGGTGACACGCACACCGGTACGCGCGATGCACGGAAGGAGTGCCAACGGCCAGCATGGCGCCGCCACTAGCGGATGAAGACGAGCAGGGAAAGCGGCCGCCGCTGCTCGGCCGTGGGATGCTACTGCTCTTCATTGCTCTGGTCGGCTGTTTCACCGCTTGGGGCATCGCGCAGGACCTGACCACGCCGATGGTGGCGGGCTTCAAGCGCATCTTCGAGATGAGTACCTTCCAGGCGTCGCTCGTCCAGTTGGCCTACTTCGGCGCCTACTTCCTGCTCGCGCTCCCAGCGGCCTTTATCAACCAGCGCTTCGGCTACAAGACGGGAATCCTCACCGGACTGGGGCTGGCGGCGTTGGGCGCCTTCCTCTTCTATCCGGCAAGCAAGATCATGACGTACGAGGCGTTCCTGCTTGCCTTGTTTGCGATGGCCGCCGGGTGCTCGATCCTGGAGACCTCCGCGAACCCGTACGTCATGTCGCTCGGCCCGGAAGAGACGGCGACCCGGCGGCTGAACTTCGCCCAGGCATTCAATCCGGTGGGAACGAACATCGGTGTGCTGCTTGCTTCGACGCTCATCCTGCCCAAACTCGCGGAACCGGTGGACATCGCGTCGCTGAGTCAGGACCAGCTGCACGCCATCCGCGCCGCCGAGCTCGGCGCCGTGATGGCGCCTTACCTGGGGCTGGCCGTCCTCCTCGTACTCATCGCGGTCGCCATCGCGAGCCAGAAGGCGCCGATCGTCGAGGAGTTTCCCGATGCCGGCCCGCGCACCGGCGGCATCGGCCACCTGTTCGGCGTGCTGTGGCGCAGCAAGCGGTACCGCCTCGGGGTGATCGCCCAGTTTGCGAACATCGCGGCTCAGGTGTGCACCTGGACGTTTCTGATCCAGTATGTGCAGCAGGCACTGGGCGGCAGCCTGCAGAAGGGCGGCGCCTACCTTCAGGCCAGCTTGCTCGTCTTCCTCGGAGCGCGCTTCCTGATGACGTGGGTGATCGGTCGCGTGCGCGCCACCAAAGTGCTCGCCGTGCTGGCCTTCCTGGCGGTGGGGCTCTGCATGTTCGCGATCTCGAGTCCTAACCTCGCCGGGGTCCTCGCCGTGGTCGCCCTGTCCTTCTGTCTGTCGCTCATGTTCCCGACGATCTACGGCGTTGCCCTCAAAGGACTCGGGCCGGCGACCAAGTTCGGCGCCGCCGGCCTCGTGATGGCCATCGTGGGCGGCGCGATCATGCCGCTCGTACAGGGCAAACTCGTGGACAAGACGAGCGCGGCGATCTCCTTCGTCGTCCCGGCCGCCTGCTTCGCCGTCGTCGGGCTCTACGCCCTCTACGACCTCAGGGCCGCGCCCGAGTCCATCCGCAGGAGCACCGGGCCGGGCCTGCCCGGAGGCGCGGCATGAGCCGCTGGGGCCGCGCGGCCGCGGCAGTCGCGGCCATGGCGCTCGCCGTGGCCGGCTGCGGCGCGCAGAAGCCGACGAGCGCCACAACTGACACCAAGCAGCTCGAGGTCGTGTCGTGGTGGACCTCTGGGTCGGAGGCCGCCGCGCTGAACGTGCTCTTCTCCGCCATGCACCAGACAAATCCGAATGTCGACGTCATCAACGCCGCGGTCGTAGGCGGCGCCGGGTCACAGGCGGTCGTGGCGCTGGCCAAGCGGCTACAGAGTGGCAGCCCACCCGACGTCTGGCAGACCTTCGCGGGCAAGTCCGTGCAAGGCTACGCCGATCGCGGCGTCATCCGCGACGTCGCGTCGATCTTCACCGATGCTGACCTGCGCGCGACGATGCAGCCGACCATCCTGCGTTCGCTCATGCACGACGGCAAGCCGTACGGGGTGCCGACGGGTGCCCATCGCAGCAACATGCTGTGGTTCAACACCGGGCTACTCAACCGAGCCGGCGTCACGCTGCCCTCCAGCAACTACTCCCTCGCCGCCTTCCTGGACGGCCTGCAAAAGGTCAAGGCGTCCGGAGCCACCCCTCTGTGTCTCGGTGGCAAGGACCCGTTCACCACCGTCGAGCTGTTCGAGAACGTGCTCCTCAGCACCATCGGGGTGAAGGGCTGGCAGGACATGGCCGGCGACCGCCTCAATTGGCGCAGCGCGCAGGTGCGGACGGCGCTGCGGACCTTCGGCGACATCCTCGCCTACGCCGATCCAGAGGCCGGCACGTTGACCTGGGACGCGGCGACAAAGAAGCTCGCCACCGGTGGTTGCGCCTTCGAGTCCCTGAACGACTCGGCGTACGGCGAGCTGGTCGCCTATGGCGCACAGGAGGGCAAGGACTTCGGAGCTGTGGCGTTTCCCGGCACCGGCGACAGCTTCCTCGCGGTTGTCGACGTCTTCGTGGCCGCGACCAGGGCCAAGAACGCCAAGAACGCCCTCGCCTTCCTCACCGACATCAGCAAGCCAGCGACCCAGATTCCGTTCAGCAAGGCGAAGGGGTCGGTACCTGTGCTCCGCAACGTCGATATCTCGTCCCTGTCCGCCTACCAGCGGGATGCCTCGAAGAGCCTCTGGGGCTCGTCGGTGCTGCTTTCGATCGCCCACGGCGAGGCCATGAGCCCGGAGTTCCAGGAGGGCTTCTACGACGCCGTGTCGACCTACGTGCGTACCCGCGATCCGGACGCCTTCGCCCGAGATCTCGAAAACGCGGTCACAAAGGACAAGATTCCGCCACGCTGACTGACTGTCAGGCGTTGTCGCTCACGGCGCGGAGCCGCAGGTCGCCGAGGCTATCCCGCGGCTTGGACGATCGCCACGGGCACACGCGTCGAACGTCGACGAGTGGGCGGTCGCCCCGGCAGTAGCGACTCCATGAGCACTGGGCCGCTGTCACGGCCGTTCAATGCACAAATGGAGCGTGGCTGTGTCCTGGCTGATCAGGCGGTCGCCGAGATCGGCGGGGTGTCCGCCGGGCGCGGTTTCGGCCCAGGCAGCGCCAGACGGAAAATGTTCTTCCAGACGTTGGCGGTCTGACGAACCAAAGAGCCGGTGTTGTACCGCAGCCCGTAGCGCTGGCACAGGTCACGGACCTTGGGAGCGATCTCGGCGTACCGATTGCTGGGCAGATCTGGAAACAGATGGTGTTCGATCTGATGGCTGAGGTTGCCGGTCATGATGTGCAGCAGTGGGCCGCCGTCGATGTTGGACGAGCCGAGCAGTTGGCGGATGTACCACTCGCCGCGGCTTTCGTCCTCGAGTTGGTCTTCGGTGAAGACCTCCGAGCCGTCCGGGAAGTGGCCGCAGAAGATGACCGCATGCGACCAGACATTGCGGGTGACGTTCGCGGTGAGGTTGCCGAGCAGAGTGGGCAGGAAGGCCGGACCCGCGAGCAGCGGAAACGCGACGTAGTCTTTGACGACCTGGCGGGTGGCCTTGCGCAGGACGCTGCCGAGCTGGGAGAGCACCTCGGCCCAGCTCTTCTCGCCGCGCCAGGCCCGTTCGAGCTCCACGTCGTAGATTGCGATGCCCCATTCGAAGCCGGCCGCCAGGATCGCGTTGGAGAGGGGTTGGGCCAGGTCGATCGGGTGCCACGACTGCTCGGGGCTGACCCGTAGGAATGCGTAGCCGACGTCGCGGTCCTTGCCGAGAATGTTGGTGTAGGTGTGGTGCGCGAAGTTGTGCGAGTGCTTCCACATGTCGGCCGGCGACGCGAAGTCCCATTCCCAGGTGCTGGAGTGGATCTGCGGATCACGCATCCAGTCCCACTGCCCGTGCAGAACATTGTGGCCGATCTCCATGTTCTCCAGGATCTTCGCGACGGCCAGACACGTGGTGCCGGCCAGCCAGACCGGCGGCAACAGCGAGGCCATCAGCAGTGCCCGGCCGCCGACTTCCAGGCCCCGCTGGAGCGTGATGACCCGGCGGATGTATCGGGCGTCGTCATCGCCGAGGTCAGCGATCACCTTGTCCCGGATCTGGTCCAGTTCGCGGCCGATCTCCTTGATGTCGACTTCGGACAGATGGGCAGCCGGGCCGGCGGACGCGGGTGCGGTACCTGTCATCGAAAGGTCTCCCAACTGGTCGCTACAGGTCGATCTCGACGGGGCCTGCGGCCGCCGACACACAGGTTTGAACCAGCTCTCCCTCGTCGCCGTGCTCCCGACCGGTGCGCAGGTCACGTACCCGGCCGGCCCGCAGCCGGGCCACGCAGGTGTAGCAGATGCCCATGCGGCAGCCGCTGGGCATCAGCACCCCGGCGTTCTCGCCGGCGACCAGCAGCGGGGTGGCGCCGTCGGCGTCGGCGTGCCGCTCGCTCACGGTGAACGTCACCCGGCCCCCGCAGGCGCCCGACGTCACGTCGGGCCGGAATCGCTCCACATGCAGCCGGTCGCCAAGCCCGGCGCGTCGCCAGTGCCGCTCGGCCCGCTCGAGCAGACCGGCCGGGCCGCAGGCCCAGACGTCGCGCAGACGCCAGTCCCGGCAGATCCCGCGCAGTTGCGCCATCGTCAGCCGGCCGCCGTCACGGGTGTACCGCTCGTGCAACCGCAACCGCGGAAACCGGGCGGCCAGGGCGCGCAGCTCCGCGCCGAAGATGACGTCCTGCGCGGTCGGCGCCGAGTGCACCAGCACCACGTCCGGCATCTCACCCTGCGCGGCCAGGCTGCGCAGCATCGCCGCCACCGGAGTGATCCCGCTACCGGCCGTTAGGAACAGCAACCGGGCCGGCAATGGCTCCGGCAGTACGAACTCACCCTGCGCCGGCGCGAGGTGGACGATGGTTCCCGGCGCCGTCCGACGCGCCAGGTAGGGCGAGACCAGCCCGTCCCGGGCCGCCTTCACCGTGATCGTGATACACCCGTCGGCCCGCTCCGGCGGCGAGGACACCGAGTAGCTGCGCGCATGCCGCACCCCGCCGACGTCCACGCCGACCCGTACGAACTGCCCCGCCCGGTGCCGCCCCCAGCCACGCCCGGGACGGATCACCAGGCTGGCCGCGTCCACGGTCTCCGGCACGACCGCCTCGACCCGCCCACGCACCTCCCGGGACGACCACAGCGGATTGAGTAACCCGAGATAGTCGTCCGGCAGGAGCGGCGTGGTCAACCACGCGGCGGCCCCGAGCAGGCGGTCGCGAACGCTGAGCCGGCTTGCTCCCCTGACCGCCTCTACCGTGGCCCCGGTCTTGGCTTCGGACGCAAGAGCCAACCCGCGCACCCCCTTCACGTGGACTGTCACCTGCCCTGCCGCGACCGGCACCTAACCTCGCCCTGCGGCTGAGCGACCGGATGACGCCCGGTTGGCCAAGCAACCGGTACGCCGAGATCGCCCTGAAAGTCCGCGACCTCTGCGAATGGTTCGGGTTCCGATACAACACCGGCTCCCTCGCCCACCTGACCGTCGGCGTCTGGAAACCACAGCCCGCCTCGCCCTGCCGGGCCGGAAATCAGCCGGCCGGACGGCAGTAGCCATGGCACCCCGTTACGGACCCGGACCTGCCACCGAGCGACCCGCGCCCCATAGGCGCGGGTCGGCGTTGTTCCGCAGCTCCCTCCGGCAGCCGGGTAACCCGTGCTCAACGATCGAGACCGGCCTTGTCGACGTTGCGGTGGAACCGCATGCCGGCCAGTCCACCGAGCACCGCGCCGACCAGAGCTGCGACGATGGCCACGACCAGGGCGATGATGCCGCCGGTCGTCAGGTCGCCCTCGTTGATCGGGATTCGGGGAAAGCCGTTGAGTTTGCTGAGGATGTCGTACTTACTGCCCAGCAGCGCCCCGATGACGGCAATGATCACGGCGATCGCAATCGACCACACCCAGACGGCGATGCCCTGCTTGATACCGTTGAAGCGCGCCATCCGGCCGGCGACGTAGCCGCCGCAGAAGTAGGCGACCAACAGGATCACCAGCAGCGCGATACCCCCGACGATGCCGATCGTGGTCGTCTGCTGGCCAGCCTTGCTGGCGGCGTTCGTGGCGTTGGTACCGGTGGCCACGCCGACAGCGGTGCCGGCGGCGGCGAGCAACGCCGTGAGGATGACAGCGGTGCCGATGGCGGTGAGCCAGCCGAAGAATGCCGAACCCCACTTGATCCCGCCGTAGCGCTCCTGCCCACGGTCGAGGACCGTGTGCCGGTCCGGGGGCACCGAGCGGGCACCGTCGTCCGGCTCTGCACCATCGAAGCGCGGATCGCGGTCACGGGCGCTACCTGTGTCACGCCGAGCCGGCATGGGCTCGTCTCTCCGCCCGGCACCGGCTCCGTATGCGTCCCGTTCGTAGCTCATCAGTCCTCCAACAGATGGTGGATGATCGCTTGGTCCGGCGACCGCCCACGTACCAACGTCCACCTCGACTGTTGGACGGAACGATCGGCAGGGACGCCGCATCCCGCACACCACAACGGCATCCGTGGTCCCGCGGTGCCTTCACTGTTGCGGGTATGCGGACCAGATCCGTCGGTGTACGCGCCAAGGCCCGAACCAGCTCATGCCCGGCCGCGGGGGTATAGGGGCCGCGGACGCCAGGCTCGCCATGACGGACCGCATGGCGCCGATGTGCACCTCCTGCACTTTCCCGCGTGTGCGGAGGTAAACACCAAACGCCGGCTAGACGCAGACACACTCGTCCGCACGCTGCACGACGTCGGTGCCGCAGTCTGGCCTGGCGGAGACCCACTGACCGTCGCCGCGATCGGCACCACCGCCTACAGCGGCGTCCTCGGCACCCGGATCGCCCGCGCCGGGAAAGTCCCCGCTGAAGGCAGCACCACCCTCAGCCGAAACCCCGGACGCCGTCGCCCCCGCGCAGCAGCTTCGTGCCCTGTAGTGGGCATCCCCGCCTCGCCACCGCGCTCGGCGCGCAGAAGCACGCGTTTGGCGGCGAGGCGGGCCAGCGCCGGTTTACGACCCGAATGCCGCGGTCGGCGAGCAAGTCAGGAGCGAAGCGGGCTTGTTGATGACCTCGCGGTTGAACAGCCAGCCGCAGTGTGCGTACAGCAGCCCCTTGGCAAATGCGAACACGCCGGTGCCGTGACGCCATGGCGCATGTAGGTCGCCCTCGCGGTCGGTGAACGCGTGATTATCGGCCGGTGGCCCGGGCGAGCTTGGCGCCTATGCCGGCGAGCATCCGGCTGGGGCGTTGCTGTTCGCCCTGCTGTGCGCCGAGCGCGACGATCGCGGTGGTGAGGGCGGGAGTGGCCCACTGCAATGCCCGCAGCTGCTGCAGTGTGACGGCGACATCGTGCGGGGTGGCGTCCGAAGGGACGGTACCGCCTTCAGCGGGGACCTTCCCGGCACGAGCCAGCCTGACGCCGAGTACGCCGCTGTAGGCGGTGGTCCCAATCGCGGCGAGGGTCAGCGCGGTCTTGACCACAGTGTTCGCGGTGACGCCGGACTGGCTGAGGACGCGGCCGCGGTTGGCGATGAGCAGTCCGAGTCCGCCGAGCAGGTGCGCGCCGATCGCCGCCGCGGACACCGGTGCCCACCGGGCCCAGCCACGGGCGGCTGTCCGGGTCCGGTCGTCGGGGTCGGTGACGTCCTTCGAGGCACCGTTGAGACCGACCGCGCCCATGAGCGATCCGCCCAGCCAAACCGCGGCGCCGACGTCGTGCAGCGTCCGGACCAGAGTGTGTTCCTGGTTCATGGCATTCTCCCTCACGCGTACGGATGATGTCTGCGTTGCAGACATCAGGTCCTGACACACTCGATGCCCCGTGGGTTGATTTCTACGCCGCTTGCCGAGCTGCTACCGCGATGTCGTCGTGCTTCGGCCGCGTGCTACTGGCGCACGAACCGGTGGTGTGCCCTCGCCGGCCGGTGTACGGGTAACGCCAGGGTCGGCGCCCGGGTTGCGGCGTTCGGGGAGCCGAACCATGCGGCACCGGTCCGGACCGCCGCGGTCGCAACGGTTATCGCAAGCGCGCGAGGGTAGCCCGGCTCCTAGTCGAAATTCGTTCTGGGAGTTCCGGCGCCGCGGTGACGTCGACCGCCATGAGGCCCATCGCGGTACCACCCTTGTCCGCCACCACGTCGCCGTATCGCTCACCGTCCGGCGTGTCCGCTCCGCCGCGGCGCCGAGGCGCTGCTTGGCGTCGTCGACCGCCTCACCAGTACCGCGAGCCACAGCGGCCAGACCAGGTCCAGCGCCGCCACGAGCAGGATGAGCAGCAGCCCGACCCCGAACCAGGCCAGCATCGTCCCTGCCCCGCACAGCCCGCCGCCGAGCCCGGGCCCCGGTTACCCTTCTCGACCAGTTCCACCTTCGCGAGGGCCAGTTGGTCGCGCACGAGCGTCGGAGATCTGCTGTGCGGTGGGCTGCTGCCGGTCGCCGCGATGACACCGCCTCTCGGCCTCCGCGCTGCAGCGCCGTGAGTGGTGGTATCCCGGGCAGGTTGCCGTCCGGGATACCACCTTCCCCCTCCGAATAAAGCATCGATGCGGACAGGCGTGGTCACGACGGCACCACCGCAGCCCGGGGAGCGGCCGGACAGGCCACGAACAACGAATGCAGAAACCCGGTCGTGCGAACCCCCAAGGTGGTCGGCGAGCCGCGATGTCAGCAGGACTCAGCCACCGGGGACCGGGGTGACACAGACACCGTACGCGCCCGCGCCGCCGACGGCTACCGGCCGAACGCCGCGGCGAAGCTCACCGACCGCCCATGAGTCGCCGATCAGACGGCTCCACCACCACACCGCGGACCGGCTCGCTACTGGTTCGCCGACCGGCAAGGGACAGGCTCCGTCCGGAAGTGAGCGCGGCACGCCGACGGCTGCGGCGCGGTCGCCGGGAGAGACGAGGGCGCCGGTGACGGGTGAGCGAGCCAGGCGTCGTTCGCGTGAGAAATCCGGGCGCCATCGCACGGCCAGGTGGCGCTCTGGACATTGTGGTCCACCATCGGGTCGCGCATGACGTCGTCTTTGCCACCCTTGTCGCGGCGATGACACCGACTCAAACGCCCGCCGCGACCTGACCCCCGACAGGCAGGTCGTGCCTGTCGCAGTAGGCAACGACCTGCGGTCGAGCGCGACACATTGCCGGAGCGAGAGCGCCGAGGACCACAGCGCGATACCGCGCTGCTCGCCCCGCACGTGCCGCCCCGCGTCTGACCGCCGTGCCGTTCAGGCGCAGTCGCGGCAGACCTGCACGCCGTGATCGTCGGCGAGCCGGCTGCGATGGTGGATCAGGAAGCATCGTGCGCACCTGAACTCGTCACCACGCATGGGCACGACGGGGACGGACATCTCTTCGTCGGTGGATTCGAGGTCGGATGCCGAGACCGGCCCGGCCACGTCGTCGACGTCGGCGTTGCCGGCCCGGCCCTTGGCGTGCGAGCCCGTGAGTGCGTCGAGCCCGTCGTCGGTGGCCTCGGCCTGGCTCGGGCGGGCCGCGTCGTGGTCGACGTTCATTCGCCGCCGAGTCTCTGGGTGTGCTGCACGCATGTCCGCTCCGAAGGGTGATCGATCGTCTTGGGCGGGCGCCAGGTGGTGCCGCCGACGGGACGCGCTGTGCCTGAAGGCCGCGCCGAGGTCGGAATCCCGGCACGGCTGGAATGGGTGCTCGGGCGTGCCCTCGTGGTGGTGACCCGCGGCCACCTTGAGGAACTTCGGAGCATCCAGCGATGCTCGCACTGCTCGATGACAGGTTGCGGTCGAATCGTCCGATGGGCGCCGCCCCACACTAGCAGGACCGGCGGGTTTGCCCGGGGTGTTACTCGCGGTCCAGGTGGGTCCAGGTGCCTGAAATGACGGCGCCGGCTCCGACGTCGGCGCGACCGGGATGCGGCTCTACCGAAGTGGCCTCGGCGGGTGGCGCGTCGGGGGCCGCCTCCTCGACCGCGGCGGCGACGGCGTGCTGTGCTGCGGCCTCGTCGGGGTCGGTCAGTTCAGTGCCGGGAGGTTCCCGGTCCGGGGTCGGTTCCGCGGCGGGATGGTCGGCGAGGTAGCGCACGGCGGTATTGACGACGGCCAGCAGCGGCACGGCGACGAGGCCGCCGACGAGGCCGGCGGTGACGACGCCGGTGGCGATGGCCAGGATGACCGCGAGCGGGTGCAGGGCGACCGCGCGGCCCATGATGAGTGGCTGCAGGACGTGGCCTTCCAGCTGTTGGACGGCGACCACAATGCCGAGCACGATGAGCGCGGTCACCGGGCCGTGGGTGACGAGCGCGACGAGCACGGCGATGCCCCCGGACAGGGTAGCGCCGACGACCGGGATGAACGCGCCCAGGAATACCAGGGCCGCCAGCGGGACCCGCAGGACCGCCAGGCCGATACCGATGCCGACCGCGTCGACGAACGCCACCAGAACCGTCGCGCGGACGTAGGAGACCAGGGTGTGCCACGAGTAGTGACCGGCGCGCGCTACCGGCACCCGGGCCGGGCGCGGCAGCATGCGGCACAGGAACTGCCAGATCTGACCGCCGTCGCGCAGGAAGAAGAACAGGGTAAACAGCACGACGAAGAAGCCGGCGAGGACCTCGGTGAGGGTCGCCGCGGTGCTCAGCGCGCCGGACGTCAACGCGCCCTGATGCGTGGTGACGGTCTGCCGCAGCTCGTCGACCGCCCCGCTGAGCTGGGCGTCGGACAGGTGCAGTGGACCCTGGCCGAGCCAGGTTTGCACCTGGTCGACGCCCTGACCCACCTGGGTGGCCAAGGCGTCGAACTGGCTGATGAACGTCTGCACGATCAGGGTGAGGCCACCACCGACCACGAGCAGACCGGTGACCAGCACCGTCCCGGCGGCGAGGGAGCGGTTGACGCCACGGCTGCGCAGCGCGGCCGCGGCCGGTTCGAGCAGCGCCGCCAGGAGCAGCGCCACCGCCACCGGGATCACCACGACGCTGAGCACGCCGAGCACCCGCAGCAGCAGGTAGGCGGCGACCACGAACAGGATCACCCGCCACGACCAGGCGCCGGCGATGCGGACGCTTCGCGGAATACCGTCATCGACGGTCGGCGCCGCCTCGACGATCAGCGCCGGTGCGGTCCGACCGGCGGGCTCCCCGCCGATGAACGGCGGCAGGGTGCTGCCGCGACGGGCGGCGATCAGGCGCATCTGCGCCCGGTCACGGGTATGCCTCAGCCAGCTCACGGCGGCAGCTCTCTTCTGGGGAAGTCAGGGGTCACGCCGGGTCGTGCACTACGCGCATCGCCGGAGCCTGCAGCCCGGCCAGATGATGGCGGGGCGATAGGCAGCCCGCCGCGCCGATGACGTAGTTGCGACAGCCGAGCGGAGAGACTGATCGTGTGCCGCGGAGTCCAGACGGCCCACACACTGATACCCGCCGATGAGCGCAACAAACCGCGATGCGGATCCTGGGCACCATGGGCCCGTGCCCTGCCCGCCTGAAGAATCCGCGATCACGACGCCCGGCATGACCGGACGCGGCTCGCGGCCCGCGGCCGGACGTAGCATGGAGATACGTCCACGTTCCATGACCGGTGGCGATTTGGCCGACGCCGGTGAGCGCGCTGCCCTGTGGCATCCAGCGGCCTTGGACGGCCACTCCCCCACTTGGACACACGTCGACAGAAAGGCCTGCCATGCTTGCCGGCGCTCAAACCCCTGAATCGTCCGTCCAGCCCCGCCTCACGCTGGCCGGGGAGCGGATGCCCAACGCCACCCTCAACGGCGGCTGGTGGCCACGTTCGTGGGAGCCCGCTGCCGAGCTGCCGGGTCTGGTTGCGGCGCTCACCGAGCAGTACGGACCGATCCGCCGACTGATCCTCAACAGCCGGGTCTGGCGGACCGGCCTGGAGCCCGCCGCGGTCGGCTCCGGCCCGGTTCCGGTCCGCTGGTTCAGCACGTCGGAGCCGAGTCTGCTGGTCGCGATCACCGAGCCCGGCGATCAGATCAACCTGCTGGTCGTACCGCCCGGCGTCAAGGCCGCCACCGCCCGGGCCGCTCTGGACAAGGCAGCGGATCCGGCCAATCGGCTGCCGGCTCCGGCAATCCTCGCCGTCCTGTCGATCCCGGACGGTCGGGGTCAGCACAGCGGTGGCGACGCAGACCGGGCGGTCGCTGACGACCCGGCCGGATGACGGCCGGGGCTTGACCCCGCACGAGCGCCCGGCATGCAAAGGCTTCCGGACGGCGCAACACGCGCCCGGGAGCCCTCCCCCGGATGCGCGGATAAGGTCAGCAAAACGGTGCCTGGCGTCCGGCCTGCGGCGTGCTCCGGTCGGCCCGAAAGCGATCTATCAACGGCCTCTCCCTCGTCCAACCGCCCCGGGTGTCCTCGATGAAGCCGTAGTCGGCCGGATACTGAGTCGCGGTGCACAGCGTCCAGTCCAGCCGGATTCGACCCGTGCGGCGATCCATCTCGTACTTGTTGCGCGTTCCCCTGGGGAGCTCGATGGTCACGTCGAACTCCATGGCAGGCCCTCCGCTCTCTCGGCGGCGGCGCCGCCTGCGCCGGACCGCAGCCGCCGCGACGGTCTGTCCACTGTAGAGAATATGAGCAAGGACGGGACCCCGCAGGGGGTCCCGTCCTGCGCTGAGCTCGATCAGCTCTTGAACGCGTCCTTGATCTTCTCACCGGCCTGCTTCAGATTGCCGGACGCCTGATCGCCCTTGCCCTCGGCCTGCAGGTCTTCGTCGCCGGTGGCCTTGCCTACGGTCTCCTTGACCTGACCGCCGGTCTCTTCCACCTTGTTGCCGACCTTGTCGTCGAGTGCCATGTTCCGCGCCCTCCCGCTCACCACCACTGCGTCTCGGCTGAGGCGCTGCCAGTGGTTCGCGTTGTCACCCTGAACTTGCCCTGGGCGGACCGGCCCTAAACGGCACGGTGATCAATTATTACGTCGCAGCGCCCGAGCGATCGTCCGGCGCCCGTGCCGTTGGCGCTTGCTTGAAACCTGGCGTGGTCGTGGGGCGTGACGAGGTGGTGAAGACGCAGCGGACTCATCCAACCTCCCCGGCCAGGGTGAGTCCACGGGACCGCGGGCCAGTCAGGTGGTCGGGTCCTCCGAGGTCGCGGCCTGGACAAGATGCCCGATGCGGTCGTCCCCGGAATCCCGCATCGGATGTGCAGCACGCAGGACCGTGGTACGGTGAAAAAGTTGCAGTTGTGAGTACCGAATACTTGGCCAGCGCCTGGTGGGTATCTGATCCCCCGGGCGCTCTTTTGTTTTTCGGTCGTCTCAAGACCTGGGCGATCACCGCCGCGACGCCGGGTCCGGCGAGCGGGCTCAGGATCCTGCCTTCGATGGAGATCACATGACGACCGGTACAGTGAAATGGTTCAACCCCGACAAGGGTTTTGGGTTCATCGCTCCCGACGGCGGTGGCGCGGACGTGTTCGCCCACTATTCGGCGATCACCTCCAACGACTTCCGCAGCCTCGGCGAGAACCAGCGGGTCGAGTTCGACATCGCACAGGGCGCCAAGGGTGCGCAGGCCGCGAACATCCGCGTCATCTGAACCACCTCATCGACACGGGCAGGCCGCCGGGCGGCCGGCCCGCGTCGATGCACCACGTAACCGGACTGCCGCGACGTCTGCGTGTCACCTTGATTCCGCTCATCCCGCGACACGGTCAGTCTGCGCCGGGCGGGACGGCCCTCCTACATTCGGACCGCGATGATGCCGTCGCGGCGGTACCGCCCATCCGGTCCTCGGCGGCGGCGTTCTCCATGCGGGCCCGGGTCGGCGCCGACCGGCGCGGGTGCTGATCGCAGACCGGGCTCCCGCCGCCGCGGCAGGACCGCATGGTGCCGCAGTGGTTATTGTGCATTGTGGACGATCGGTCGATGTCGCAACCCTTCGATGGGGACGCACGCCCATCGAGCATGGGACCTGTCTGCTGTATCTGCTCACCGTCGGCCGCGACAAGGAACTCGTGCTGCGGGTGCGCGGCATTCAGCTCTTCATCCAGCAGATCACCGCGTGGATGGCGGAAGAGTCCGTCCGCGCGCTGACGGTCTCGCGCTTCGGCGACGAGCAGACCTCCGCCCTACTGCTGAACTTCCGGCACGTGGTCGGCGCCCGGCTCGCTCCGTACGGCGAGACGCGCACCGGATCTGTTCCGACCGGCTCGGCCGCGGGCGGCGGGTCGCCGATGGCGAGGTTGTCGCGTCTGTCGCCGGGACCACGCGCAGCGGGTACGGTGACAGCATCCGTGTCTCGTCTGCGATCCCAGCTGCCCTACGGCGGCCGTCGGCGGCGGGCGACTTCTCCTTCACCGGCCGGCACTGCGCAGGCCAGGAGCGGCACGGCTGAAGGAGAACCGGTCATGACCGACGTCGCACCGATCCTGCTCGTCGAGGACGACCCCGGCGACGAACTGATGGCCCGCGAGGCGTTCGAAGACGACGCCGTGCAAACTGTTCTCCACGTGGCGCGTGACGGCGAGCAGGCCCTCGACTTCATCTACCGCCGCGGCGCTCACACTACCGCGCCACGCCCGGACTTCATCGTGCTCGACCTCAACCACCGCCACCCACCAGGACGTCCACCGGCGCAACCTGCACCTACCGCAGACGGCCCCGGCGACCATCAAGCGGCCCGGATGACAGCACCCCTGACCCTCGATGTCGCCACCAACGACGACACGCTCACCATCGCCGCCCACGGCAACCTCGACCTCACCACTTGCCACCACCTGCTCGCCGCCACCACAGACGCCACCGCCACCAATGTCGTCGCCACTATCGTGCTCGATCTCACCGACCTCGGGCTTCTGCGATTCGGCCGGCCTCGGCGTAGGCCGTCGCCCAGTTCCTCGACGCGGAAGCATTCAACCTGGCCAGTATTCTGTGCTCGCCGGCCGGCGCCGCACCCGCCATCGAGGGTGGGTCTCATGCCAACAATGAACGGCAACCGCTGCGTCCATGCCGATCCCCGGCCGGCCGGTCGTCGGCGATGACGATCTCCTACGGATTCCTGAGCACATATCCGCCGACCCAATGCGGTCTGGCGGCCTTCACGGCGTCGACGCCCCGGGACACCTGACAGTCGGCGGCAACGCTCGCCCCTCGCGTCCTCGGTGAATCGGACGGACAGGGGTGGAGTGGGCCGCGCTGCTCCTGACCCTGGTGGATGAGTGTTCGTTGATGGACACGTCCCACCGCCGGCGCCGACGCCGTGACGGCAGCCCGATCAGTTCTCCGGTACCACCTCGATGACCTCCTCGCGCGGTCGGCGGGGCGTCGAGGGTGCCGCGGGGGCGCTCTCGTTGACGCCGAGCCGGATGGTCAGCTGCAGGTGTCCGGCCGGTGCACCGCCGAGTGGTTCGACAGAGTCGTGCATCACCGACGATGCCAGCCCGACGGTTGTGGCCGTGAGCAGGACCGCGCTGAGCGCCTCGCCGGTGCGCAGCCAGTCCGCCCGGGTGTCGTGCGCGGTGGTGAACGCCAGGTACGTGGTGTACCGGTCCTCGCCCCACCCCTGATCATGGAGCGGTCCGGTCCGTGTCATCTTCGGGACTGCCGCCCTGGTCGGTACGGCGTCGCGAGCCGGCGGCATCCGAGAGCCCATCCAGCCGGCCGGGCGATGGGCGTCAGTTGACCATGCCGCAAAGGACGGGACGGCCTTCGGCGACGGCGCCACCGCGTGCAGGTTCACCGCGAACGGCTCCGCCGCCCGATGGAGCAGCGCCGATACCTCCTCCGGCAGCGCCGCGACGCCCAGGAAGGGACGCCGGTCGGTGCAGCGCGTGCGCAGGGCGTGGTGCAGGCGCATCTCTTCGGCGGTCACCTGGTGCGGACCGGTGAGCCTCAGCACGGCCATCAGGTCGGGGTCGGCCGGGTCCTCGATTCGTTCGACGGTGGCCGCGGCCCCGAGAACGGCGAGGACTACGGTGGCGTGGTGCAGAACGGCACCACAGCTGATGGTCATCAGCCGGTCCTGCGGGTCGGCACCGGTCAGCTGACGGGACCGGTTCGCGCGGAGTTCGAGTGCAGTGCCGCGGATGCGCCATAGCCAGGGCTGGGAGTCCTCGATCGACGGTGCCAGACAGGCCACATGGGCCGCCTCGTACAACACGTCCTCGGCCGACAACGGCGCCTGGTGCGGGATCTCACTCATCGCTGCGCCTCCGTTCAGTTTCGCAAACCGGCCCGGAGCTGGGCCAGGGCTTCCCGTAGCAGGCGGGAGACATGCATCGGTGAGATGCCGAGCTCGGCACCGATGCGGGCCTGGGTCATCTCTTCGGAGAACCGCATGGTGAGGATGCGCCGTTGCCGGGGCGGCAACGCGGAGACGAGCACCCCGAGCGTGAGGTGGTCGTCGATGGCGCCATAGCGGGGATCGACGGCGCCTGTGAGGTCGATGAGCTCGGCGCTGTCGTGGCCGGTGACGGACTCGTTGAGCGACGGCAGGCGGTACACCTGGCCGGCGCTGACCGCCGCCCACAGGAGGTCGATGGCGACGTGGAGGTGGTCTGCGAGCTCGGCCGACGTCGGTGCACGGCCACGCAGCTGCGTGAGATGCTCAGTGGCGGCCGGTATCTCGAGGAGGAGTTCCTGGACGGCTCGGGGCACGCGCATGGCCCAGGCGGTGTCGCGGAAGTGCCGTTTGAGCGCGCCGATGATGGTCGGAGCGGCGTAGCTGACGAACAGGGTGGTCCGGTTCGGGTCGTAGCCGTCGACGGCCTTGACCAGCGCCAGCGAGGCGACCTGCCGCAGGTCGTCGTAGCGTTCCCCGCGACCGGCATAGCGCCGGGCGAGCCGCTTGGCCAGCGGCAGGTTGTCCTCGACGGCTCGGGCCCGCAGGACATCACGGTCAGGGTGTTCCAGCGGCAGACGGCCGCGTGCGCGAAGCAGCTGTTCCGTCGGGAACGGGGTATCCCTGGGCAGGCGCAGCCTGGTGAGGGCAGGAGCATTGGAGCCGGTTGCCGGCGGCGCGGGAGGGATGGGCGCGGGCCGCGGTGTGCGTTCGGCTTCCGGGGGTGGTTCGGTGATCGGGGTCGGCACGGCGAGCATAGTCATGGTCCACGCCCCATCAGGGGACAGCCGCAGCAATCGGCAGGGACGGCGCCTCTGTTAAAGCGCCGGGCTCACTGGTCGTCACCGCGAGGTCCAGGCGGCGGAAGAGGCGCTCGGCACAAAGGCTGACGGGCGCGGGGATGCAGATCGCATCCCGCAACCAACCTTACGCTGATCCATGCCGTCCTCAAAGCGGACCCGGACTTCATCGGTCGCGTCGCCGTCGTTGTCGTCCCGAACGCGTGAGGTAGCCTCACCAGCAGTGATGCTGGTCCGGCGTCCGGTCGATACGGGTCCTCAGAAACGCCAGCCGCCGCGGTCACGTCTGCCGCGCCAGGTTGTGGCCGGGCGCCGTTGCCCTGTCGCCGTGACCGGCGCGGTCACGATTGCGCGCCGGCCGTCACCGGTCGGGCTCGTCCCGGCGCACACCACAGATCCGCGTGGATGTTCACGCACCGCCGCTCGAGCTCGGCCACCTGCGGGTCCTCATCCGCGTCGATCGTCTCAGCCGAGGGCGATCAGGCGGTCGTGGTCGTCCAGGGGAAGATCGTCGGCGTAGGCCGAGCGCATCGTTTCGGCCTCGCGGGCGTAGGGTTGGCTTCGACACCTCAGACCCCGGTGACCGATACGTACACCGCCGACGGACCACAGCCCGCTCGGCAAGGTTCGATTCGCGCCGACGCAAGCTGCAGGCTCCCGTGCCGGTCGTCCGGTGGCAGCCGCAGGTCGGGAGAGGGGTCCAGCCATGTTCACCGCCGCACAGCGCGCCACCGTCGTTCCCCCGGAACCACCAACCCACCCGCGGCTGTCGCTCACCGCCGTGCGCGCCACACGATCCGTCCTCGACGGCGGGTGGTGGCCCCGCTCCAGGGACCCGGTGGCAGAACTGCCGGGACTGATCCTGGCCCTGAACGAACGGTACGGACCGATCCGTCAGCTGATGCTCAACGGCCACAGCTGGGACGGCCACTTCCGGCGCCTCGCGGTCGGCACCCGCGTGGTGCGGGCCGGATGGTTCAGCACCGTCGACCCCGCCATATTGATTGCCACCACCGAGCGCGGCGACCAGATCGACCTGCTTGTCGTGCCACCCGAGGTCTCCGCCGCCACCGCAGACATCGC
The DNA here is from genome assembly GCF_039532525.1 of Dactylosporangium salmoneum. Classification (NCBI taxonomy): domain Bacteria; kingdom Bacillati; phylum Actinomycetota; class Actinomycetes; order Micromonosporales; family Micromonosporaceae; genus Dactylosporangium; species Dactylosporangium salmoneum. The sequence goes on along the minus strand of NZ_BAAARV010000006.1, from coordinate 93,315 downwards.
CATGGCCGCAGCCGCCGACCCGAGCAATCAACTGCGCGCTCCCGTCATCCTCGCCGCATCCCGCACCACACCGACCGTCGCGCGCAGCGAAGGCGTCGACGCGACCACCGTCTGGGACAACGAAGGCGGCCACGACGCCCGGGAGGGGCTCGGCAAATACTCACGCGCCGAGGTGACCCACGGCCGGTGACACAGGACTCTTGCTCAATGCTCGGACGGCGACACGCGGACTCCTTTACTCGGCCGGTTTATGCTTGCAGCGACCTGGGAGAACGTGCCTGAGCACGTCGCTGGGGCCTTCGGCTACTGGGGGTCAAGGGGTCGTGGGTTCGAATCCCACCGTCCCCACATAGTAAAAGGCCAGCTCAGCTGGCCTTTTTGTTGACCGCGATGTTCTGTTCGTGTCGTGACACGCGATTTTGCCCGTACGGCCGTACTGTTTGCGCGGGTGGCGGTATCCCGCCGTCCTCGCTGCGTGGCTCCGCGGTTGTGCTGGGTAGTCAAGGGTCCGTGACGACCGGCTAGGCACTCGAAGCGAGAGTGCTGTTGAACAGGCGTTATGCAAGATTCCGGCGATCGTGGCGTTACGTGATCGACACCTTGACCCCCGAGGTTCATACGCCCAATCCGAATGTCCACTATGGACGATCGCGACACATCTTTGACACGAACGTCCGTACGGTGATCTTTCCCGAGAGCGGGCTCCGAGTCGACCACCGGCTTGTTACGGCATAGCGGATGCAGCTAGGTCGTTGAGGGCGGCGTTGATGACGGGCCAGCACATCTTGATGGTGTCCTGGTCAGGAAGGTCGCCGAGCGTCACCTGCGCGTTGGGGTGGACGAGGTTGCGATAGTGGCGCACCGTTGCGGCGAAGCGATAGACGTCGGCTTGGATCCAGTGTTCGCGGTGGGCAAGGTCGATCAAGTCGTGGAGCATCCACTTGTCCAGTGGCTTGGTGGGGTTGGGGACTCGAGCCTTGAGCGCATCGAGCAGGACGCCTTCGAGGAGGCTGCCGAGCATGATGATGGCACTGGTGTAGGCCCCGTTTCGGTCGCAGGTGCGGGCCTCGGCGAGTCGGTGCTCCAGGACCGCCGCAAGCTCTGGGTCACGGATGAGGTCAGCCATGTTGACGTGCAGCACGACGTCCGGTGTCTCCTGGTGCTGCTTCGGCTCGGCGTACTTGCGGATAGCCGGCTTGCCGAGTGCGTGGGTGACTTCGAAGCCTTCCACGACGAGGACGGTGTTGAGGAGCTCGGTGACTTCGGCGGCGGCGAGGGGTTCGTTACGGTGGACGTATTCGCGCCGGTCGGCGAGGCGCCGCACGATGCTGTCGATGGCCTCAGGTTGGTTGCGGCGGGCACGGAGTTGTTCGGTGAGCCAGCGGCGTCGGGACTCCCCGCGGAAGCGGGGTACGTTGCTCCATCCAGCCTGCTGCAGGAGCTTCTCCAGGTCGGGGGCGCTGCGATAGACCGGCAGGTCGCCACCGCCGCAAGCGATACGAGCGATTTCGTCGAGGGTGTTGTCGTCGGCGTTCTCAAGCATCGGCGTCTCCATCGTCGTCGGGCAGCGGAACGGGGGTCCAGCGAACCTGCTGCGGGTCGCTGGTGGGCAGGGAACGTGGTTCGATGCGCAGCTGTTGCAGGCGTTGCCAAAGCGGTTCGAGCGCGGTGGCTTGGTTGCTGGCCCACAGGCTGTGCCGCATGCGGTGGAACTGCCAGCCGGATCGGCGCAGCTCGCCTTCCCAGCGCAATCGCTGTTCGAGGTGCTCGGAGGTGATCGGACATTCCGGGGTGTCGCATTCGATCGCGAGTTGCCCCTGCTCACCGACGACGAGCAGGTCGATGACTTGATCCTTGCTGATCTCGTACTGCGGGATGACCGCGTATCCGCACGCGCGCAGCTCGAGGAACAGCTGCTGCTGTAGCAGCGAGCGAAACGGTGGTCGGCGCCGGTCGGCCGGCACGTGGTCCAGGAGGGGGTCGATCGTCAGCGCCGCCGGTGGGTACTTCATGTAGGTGAGCAGCGAGCGTCGAAGATCGTCGTCGTGCGTGGAGGGTTCATCGAATGAAAGGAACAGCCACATTTGGTCCTTCGCGCGGCTCGCGGCGACGTTGTAGCGGTGTCCTTCGCGTCTGCTGGTGATCGCCTTGCGGGCGCGGTCGACCACCATCGACAGCAGGATCACGTCCCGTTCGTCGCCCTGGAAGTCTTGGGGTTGCCCGATGCGTATGTTGTGGCGGTTGATGGTGCGGTCGTCGAGTCGTCGGCGCATTTCGGCCTCGAGGACGGAGATCTGACCGGTGCCTTGCAGGGCGATGACGCCGATGCTGCGCTCGGCGTAGTCTGGGTCGTTGACCATCTTCTCGACGGTTTCGAAGATGGCTTCGGCTTCGGCTTTGTTCTTGGCGTACTGACCCTCCCCGGTCTGTTTGCCGTTGGGTACCCGGAAAACCTTCAGCGGCTCGAGGCGGTCTGCGCCGAACTGCCGCAGCGGTACGAGTCGTTCCTTGTAGAACTGTCCGGACGACCAGCCGATGATCTCGGGCATGCAGCGGAAATGCTGGGAAAGCTTGACGACGTGCGGGAAGAGGCCGGCCATCAACCGGTACAGGTTGGAGGTGGGTTTGAACGCGGCCCGCGCATGGGCCGGTAGCTCCCTCAGGTAGTGGTCGACGAGATCCTGAACGCTGTCGTGCTCCTCGATATTGCCGGGCTGGCACTGATTCTCGTCGCCGACGATGATGACGCGGGGTGCGAGCCACAGGAGGAACAGCGACTTGATGGTGGCTTGACTGGCTTCATCGACGATGACGACGTCGAACGAGTCCGCGATGGCGGGGATCGTTCGGGCGACCGCGTCGATCGGCATGATCCACGCCGGGATCGCGGGAGCGGCCTCCTGTACGGCGCCACGGGCATCGGCCAAGTGCCGTTGGTTCTGGTGCTGCTTGCCTCCGCTGCGGCCGAGGTCGTTGATGATGCCCTTGTACGACTGCAGAGCTCGCCGTTGGGGAGCGCTGAGGCGAGCGGCACAGTGTCGCAGTGCGACCTTGGCGGCGAAGTCTGTGGTGATGTTGCGTAGTCGCAGTTCGTGCTCGTCGACGCGATCCTCGTCGGTTGCCTCGGCGTCGGTCGCGTCCAGTTTGGTGCAGTAGTCCGCTGCTCGTGCCCACGCCCAGGCCGCGCCGAACCGTGTCATCCGGGTGTCCCAGATCGGGTCGTCGACGGTGGCGGTGATGCGTTCGGCCAGCTCCGGGTGGGCCGAATGCAGCCGATCGAGTAGGACATCGCATGAGCGTTGGGCACGCTGGTCGGCGCCGGCTTGGTCCAGTTCCTGTCGCAGCCGGCCGAACCGGTCCGCGTCGCGGTCACGTACCGCGGCGGCGAGGTGCGTCACTTCCGGTGCGGCACGAGGCGCATCGGCCCAGTCGGACAGTGATGCGCCGACCTGCTCGAGGTAGACGATGGCGCGCTTAGCCCGGGCGATTTTGACGCCGGCGCGGACCAACATGACGATGTCATCCCACGCGCGGGGCGTACTGATCTGGAAGCGGATATCGTGGCGGCGTAGCTTCTGTTCGAACATGTCGCGGGCGCTGATGAACGCGCGAATCGCCGTAATGGCCGGAATCCGGTCGCACAGCTGGCGCAGGCGGTGGCGTAGCGGACCGCGGACGAGCGGATGTCCGACCTGCGCCCAGCCGTTCGCGACGTCCGCAACGGCGATCTCTGCCTCCAGGACGCCGATGATGAGGTTCACCTCGGCCACCGAGGCGGGTGCGGCACCGTCGACCGTGCACGACTCGAGTAGGTCCATGGCGTCGATCTGCGCTTGCGGGGGCCAGTAGCGTCGGAGGCGACCGCCGCGCGCGAAATGCCGTCGCAACCGCCGGGCCTGGCCGAGCAGCCGTTGCAGGCTGGTCGTCGCGGCGGTGTCCAGGTCGACGCTGGACCCGTCCCGGTTCACGGTCAGGTGTTCGAAGCGGTGCAGGTCGACGGTGTCTTCCAGCAGCGGCACCCAGAGGGGTGCGGTACGCCGGTCCAGCAGCGCCTCAACCGCCGCGCTCTGCCAGTCCCCGACACCCCAGTCACGCGCCCGCTCGCTCAGTCCGCATTCGTTCAGCGCGGTGATCGCCACCTCCATCAGCCGTTCGAGTTCGGCTCTAGCGGGGTGTTCCAAGACCATGAACGCTGGTCGCAAGTGGCCATGGTCGGGCTCGAAGAGACGTTCAGCGGCGGTCACCTCGTCGATCGCTGCGGTGATCGCCATCGGACTCGGCACACTGCGCAGATCGGGAAGTTCCTGGATTGCGCGTTCTGCGCGCTGCGGCGTTGCCGTGCGGAGCAGGGACACCAGGTCGATAGCTTCGTCATCGGTCAACGGGGCCGTCGCTGCGAGCGGCTGCCGCGACGCCGTGATCCATGCGAAACTGGCTCGATCGTCTTCAACGGCTCTGACAAGGTCGCGGAGCGACCCCTCATAGCCCACGGCGACGTCGCGATGAACGAAGTGCTCCTGCGAGCGCGTGACGAGCAGTTGCTGTCGTGCCTCCTCGAGGTCCTCGATGACCGCTTGACGTTGCTGATCCAGGGCCACGATCTCCTCATCCAATCGGACCGGGTCAACCGTGGCGACCAGCTCTGACAGGTCGTTGATGCTGTCCTCAAGCTGCTGCGCGCCACGCCGCTGCAAGCTGGACATGAATACGCACAACTCGCGCAAACCTGGCGGCAACTTGTCCCGCAGGACGTGTAGTGCCCGTTCCTTTTCACTGGTGATCAGCACTCGTTGCCCGTCGGCGAGGAGCGCGGCGGTGAGGTTGGCGATGGTGTGGGTTTTGCCCGTGCCGGGCGGCCCCTGAACGACGACACCGTTGTCGCCCCGTAGATGGTTGAGAATCTCCTGCTGTTCGCGGTTCGCCGCCAGCGGGAACAGTGGCTGGATACCGTCGGTCGTCGTGGTGTTCGTGGAGCGACGCAGCCAACGCACCCGGTCCGCGGGCTCCAGCGGCAGCACCAACTGCGCCAGGCCCAGCGGAGCGGTCGCGTCCGGCCGGTCGAGCTGATCGGCGATGTGCTGGTAGAACTCTGCGACACTGCTGCGGTCGCGGTCGCGTAGGAGCAGGGCCGGCGACAGCGTCAGGCGCGACGCGCCGGTATCGTCTGGAGCTGCCCAGTCTGCAGCGGTGATGTCCAAAGGTCCGGTCCAGCTGTGGCGCTTCCACTCCTCCAACCAAGCTGCGGCTGCCGGCGAGAACGGGTGGAAGCGAAGCCGGTCGGGTTCAGCAAGGGCCGGTGCGCTGCGGTTGAACGAGAAGCCGTCCGAGGCCTCTAGGAATTTGCGGTCCTCCAACCGCAGCTGCACCTCGTCGGTCATCACAACCTGCAGCGCGTCGGCGTCCGGATCGTGCTCAATGCCGACGTCCACGGTCAGCAGGTGCCGGTAGATCGGTGACCTGCCCGCGTCCTCGGCTGCGATGAGGCCGACGCCGACAATCAGTTCGTGCGTGTCCGCCCGCTGGGCCGCCGCACGACGTAGGTCCTCCAGGAAGCTGTGCTGCTCAGCGACTTTCGCTCGGAAGCGCTCCTGCTCGGCCCAGTCCTGCCATCGTCCGAGATACTCCTCGAACAGCGCGGTGATCGATGTCGTCGACAGGCTTCGGGAAACTTCGGTGTCGTCGCCAGGTGCGACGCCCATCAGCCGTGGCGGCATGTCCGTGTTTGACTCGGCGTCTGGGTCCAGCCACGGGCGCAGCGCGGCTGACGGAGATGGCTGAGGGGCTGGTGGCCCTGGATCCTCGACACGCACCAGGATCGGATTCTCCGACTTTGTGACATGTTCGCCGAACTCCTCGAGCCAGCACGCAGTATGGCTCTTCCGGATCGAATCCCGAACCGGTCGCCCATCACGGATCAGTGACTGTAGATATGAGACCAAGGCGCGTGTCAGTCGAACGGCCCTTGGATCCCTCGGTGAGACTGACTCCGACAATGATCCCCCTCGCATCGCCCAACACCACAGAATGCACGTGGTTCGACGTGGAGGGCAATAGCGACGAGCGTGAATGAATGCTGGTCTGCGATGCGCCGTTGCCGCGCATCGGCCCTCGCCCAACGAACGGTAGTCCGCCTCGGGTGGATGCCACTCGGCGAGCGCGGAGCGACCCGATTGGCAAGGAAATCGGCGATCGTGGCCGTGTGGCGGGAACGGTGCCTCGCCGACTTGCGCCGCGCCCTCGATCGGGTGAATCTGAGCTTCCCCCGCTTTGATGGAGCGGTGGTTACCTGCCTCGGGTCGGGGCAGGGGCGAGGTTAGCTGGCTCGGTTTGGTCGTGCCAGGCGGTCTCGTACTCGTCGGGGCTGCGGTAGCCGAGTTTGCGTTGGATGCGGCGGGTGTTGTACCAGGTGTCGATGTATTCGAAGATCGCGTTCTCGGCTTCGTCGCGGGTCCGCCATGAGGTGTGGTAGACGAGTTCGATCTTCAGGGTGGACCAGAAGTTCTCCATCAGCGCGTCACATCAGTCAATCGGGCCGGCTCGGGTGGTGCCGGTGACAGCGCGCCGCCGGCCGGCTCGGCATGGCTGGCCCTGCTCACCGCCGCCATCGCAAGCAGCATTTCGGTGCGGGTGATGTGGTACGAGCTCTACGCCGCGGCCAACAGGATCTGAGATAGCGAGCAGAGATCGACGAGCGGTTGACCTGCATTTCTAGCGTCTGCTCGATGCCGCAGATGACGTACGGCCCACGCCGCGAGTCAGCCTGAGGGCCGGTCGCAGCGCAGCGCCGGTGCCGGTCACCTCGTCAGGCGGTAGCACGACGCGCTCGTCCCGGGGCGGCATGGAGGCGGTGGCTCATCGGCTCGCGGCTTCGTACTCCACCATGACGTACACCCGGGATAGGTCGCTTGTTGCCGTTGCCGGGACCAGGTCGTGGCCGGTGGTGCCGACGCGGCCGATCGTCAGCGTGCCCAGCCGGTCGGAGTGCTGGGCCGGGTCGACGGTCACGATCCGGTTCGTGGCGACCACGTTCGCGTCCGCGGGCACTTGGTCCAGCCGGGCGTTGCCGCCAGTGCCGACCACTCGCAGCGGCCGGTATGTGATGTCGGTCAGCGCGTCGATGCTGAACGAGGCGGCGGTCACCAGTTCCACGTCGGCCTCTTCGCCGCTCGCCGCGGTGATTCGGCCGAGCAGACCGTCCGGCGTCGCGACGAGTCGGCCCGGGAGGAGGGCGCGTGGCGAGCCCTGGATTCGGGCGTGGTCGGATGATCGGGTGAGGACCGTGGCCGGCACGGCGACCGCGTCGCCGATGGCGCCGCCGTCGGCCGGGCCGCGGAAGACTACGGCGCCGGCATGCCTTGCGATGACGGTGGTGTTGATCGGTGTCGCGCCGGGCGGTAGCGACACGAGCAGCCGCCGGCCCAGGTCCGGGCCGCCGCCCTCGACCAGTTCCTGGTCCACGGCAGTCGAGTGGTAGCCGAAGCCGGTCACCCCTGGCGCGCCGAGCGCGAACAGCCAGGCGGAGGGGCGGGAGTCGAGCGGCTCGATGCCCGTCGCGGTACTCAATCGTCCGCTCACCATGCTCACCACTCGGGTGGTGACGGGGTCCGGCGCCGGCCGGTCGGCCCGCAGGCGCAGCGCGTCGCGGTCCTCGGCGGTGCCGGTCAGGATGGCCAGCCGGGGCTCGCCCTGCGCGTCGCGGCCCTCGAGCACCACGACGGGGCCGAGGAGGACCGGGTCGCGGTCGACGAGCAGGGCGTGTATGTCGGTGTGCGGGCCCGAGGCTCGGGTGGAGTCCCAGACTTGTACCGCCTCGGCCAGCAGGCCGGTGCCGGTGGCGTTGCCGGTGACCGGCCAGCCGAGGAACGGCCCGTCGGGGGCGGTGACGGGCATCGGCGTCGGCCGCGCCGCCAGCGCCACACTTACGGTTACGACCGTGACCGCGACAGCGGCTGCCGCGGCCAGGCTGCCGGCCCGGCGCCAACGGCGGAGCCGCCGGGTACGGTGGCGGATCTCCTCGTGCGGCACCGGCAACGGACCGAGCTCATCGGCCAGATCGTGTAGCCGCTGCTGCAGCAGGTCATTGTTGTCGGTCATCGGTCCACCTCCGCGGGCTGCGCATGGGTTTTCTCGGCGGGCAGGTCGCGGCGCAGCCGCTGCAGCCCGCGTGAGGTCAGGCTTTTGACGGTGCCGACCGAGCAGCCGAGCAGGGCAGCGGTCTGGTGCTCGGACAGGTCCTCGTAAAACCGCAGCACGACGGCCGCGCGCTGCCGCGGCGGCAGCTCGGCGAGGGCCCGTCGCAGCACATCGCGGTCGTCCATCGTCGAGGCGGCATCGGCCAGGCCGCGGTCAGGGACGGCTTGGACCGGGATTTCCTGCCGCCAGCGACGTCTCCGGCTGCTACGAAACACGTTGACGAGGATCTTGCGCACATACGCATCCGGTGCTGCGTCGAGCCGGTGCCAGGCCAGCGAGGCGCGGGCGAGCGCGGTCTGGACGAGGTCCTCAGCCTCGTGCCGGTCGCCGCACAGTAGATACGCGGTACGCGTAAGCCCCTGATAGGCGACCAGCACGAAGTCGCGGAAGTCGAGCTCGCTGTCGCGGTCCACCCATGCCCCCGATCGGCCACCGAAACCTGGTCAGTCTCCATACCCGCGACGTACAGCAGAAGGTTGCCACGTCTCTTACGCACGATCGCGCGATGCGCATCGGCGTCGTGGTGCTTGCGACTGACCCGTGATGACACGCTGCTACCGGTGACGAGTTCGCGGTAACAATCGTTCCGTGACCGGCATGTCGTGCCCCGCCGCGGGGCACCACCCGACAGCGGTGACAGGATGCAGATCGAACTGCGATCCAGACCGGACTATCGACTCTTCGCTGTCCGGGATGTCGATACCGATGCATCCGAGGGGCCCGCGGATGCCAGCCCGTCGGCGGACCCGAGCCCGTCCGGCACGGTCGCGCCGTCGCCGTCGCCGTCGGGTGGCGGCTGATCCGGTACCCGGATCGCCGTGAAAGTCGATACCGGCTGAGGATCTCGGCCGGTCCGTCGCCCCGGTCTCGTACCGCGGTACTACGCCGCACCGGTGAGATCGTTCCGCGGTACCGCCGCCGGAGGTCGTTCGGGCTTTAGCGTCGTCGACGGGACGCCGGAAGTGCGGCGGGGTCGAGGCGAGGAACGGCTGATGATCGAGGCACGGCAGTTGACGAAACGGTACGGCGAGAAGACGGCGGTCGACCGCCTGGACTTCGACGTGAAGCCCGGCATGGTGACCGGGTTCCTCGGGCCGAACGGCGCGGGGAAGTCCACCACCATGCGCATGATCATCGGGCTGGACGCGCCGACCGGCGGGTCGGTGACCGTCAATGGCCGGCGGTACGCGCGGCACACGGCACCGCTGCAGGAGGTCGGAGCGCTGCTGGAGGCGCGCTCGATCCACCCGGGTCGCACCGCGTTCGACCACCTGATGGTCCTCGCCCACACGCACGGCATCCCGCGGTCGCGGGTCGACGAGATGATCGAGCTGACCGGGCTGCAGTCCGTGGCGCGCAAGCGCGCCGGGTCGTTCTCGCTCGGCATGGGGCAGCGGCTCGGCATCGCCGCCGCGCTGCTCGGGGACCCGGCCACGGTGATGCTCGACGAGCCCGTCAACGGCCTCGACCCCGAGGGCGTGCTGTGGATCCGCAACCTGCTCGCCGGGCTCGCCGCCGAGGGTCGCACGGTGTTCGTGTCGTCGCACCTGATGACCGAGGTGGCGCTGGTCGCCGAGCACCTCATCATCGTCGGGCGCGGGCGCCTGCTCGCCGACACCACCGTGCACGACCTGGTGCGCGAGGCCGGCGGCGACACCGTGGTCGTGGCCACCGCGGACCCGGCCCGGCTGCGCGCCGCGCTCGCCGGCCCGGGCGTGGAGATCACCGGGCGGGCCGGCTCCGAGGAGCTGCGGGTGACCGGCCTGCCGGCGCGGCAGATCGGGCTCGTGGCCGCCGAGCACGGCATCGCGCTGTTCGAGCTCACCCCGAAGCACGTATCGCTGGAGGAGGCCTTCATGGATCTGACGAGGGACGCCGTGGAGTACCACGGCGGCGTGACGAGTGGGACGGCAGCATGAGCACGATCACGGACACCCGCACGGCGGGGGCCGGCGCCGGGCCGGTGGCGCGGCCCGCATACAAGGTCACCGGGCGGCGGGTGCTCCGCTCGGAGTGGGCGAAGCTGTGGACGCTGCGCTCCACCTGGATCGGGCTCGGCCTCGGGCTGGCCGGGCTGCTGGTGTTCGGCAGCATCGCGGCGGTGCGGTACAAGTCGCTGACCACCGCCGGCGGCACCCGGGTGGGCTCGGGGGAGTTCGCCCACGCGACCGCGGTGACCCTGACGCTGTTCGGCGTGCGGTTCGGCCAGCTGGCGCTCGGCGTGCTCGGCGTGCTGTTCGCCGCGGGCGAGTACTCCACGGGCATGATCCGCTCGACGCTGGCCGCGGTGCCGCGCCGACTGCCGGTGCTGTGGTCCAAGGCCGCCGTGTACGGCGTGGTCGCCTTCGTCGTCGGTGTCGCCGGCGCGTTCGGCGGGTTCCTGATCGTCGACGCCGTCGTGTCCGGCACCCCGGCCCACATGTCCCTGTCGGACAACGGCGTCGCCCGGGCGCTGCTCGGCGCCGGTCTCTATCTGAGCCTCGTCGGGGTGATCGGAGCCGCGCTCGGGATGCTGATGCGCTCGGTGGCCGGGGGCATCTCGGTGCTCGTCGCCACGCTGCTGCTGGTGCCCGGGCTGCTGTCGCTGCTGCCGACCTCCTGGCAGGACAACATCGGCCCGTACCTGCCGAGCAACGCCGGTGAGTCGCTGTACGCGCTGCAGCACGACCCGGGCATGCTGTCGGCGGGCACCGGCGCGCTGGTCCTGGTGGGCTGGACCGTCCTGGCGCTGGCCGGCGGCGCCTACCGCCTGGTACGCAAGGACGCATGACGATCGCAGAAGGGTCGGTGACGATGAGCTCCGCCGGCACCGACCACCTCGCCGCCCACCCGCTGGTCGACCGGCTCTCCGGCCTCGGCCAGCGGCTGCGGCGGCTCGACGCCCGGCGGCCATGGCTGTTCGACGCGGCGGTGGTCGCCGCGGTACTGCTGGTGTTCTGCGCGCCCGACTTCATCCGCCACAACGACGATGGGCGGGACCTGCAGATGCTGCTGTACCACCCGTCGCTGGCCGGCACGGTCGCCCTGCAACTCGGCCTGGTCCTGCCGCTGTTCTGGCGTCGGAGGGCACCCACTGCCGCGTTCTACGCCATCGCCGCCGTGTTCGTGGTGCAGTGGTGGCTCGGCGTGCTGCTGCGCGCCGACGTCGCGCTGGTCATCGCCGTCTACAGCCTTGTGCTGCGGGTGCATCCGGCACGCCTGCCGTGGGCCGGGCTGACCGTCGCCGCGGCGCTGGGGCTGGTTGCGTGGCGGGTCTCCGCCGTGGTGTCGCCGTGGGACGCGCTGTTCTTCCTCTACAGCGCCGCGACCGCGGCCGCCGCCCTGGGCTTCGCCATCCGCATCCGCCGGGCCCAACTGGCCGCGCTGCGCGACCGGGCGCAGCGCCTGGAGATCGAGCGCGACCAGCGCAGCCGGCTCGCGGCGGCCGCCGAACGCACCCGGGTTGCCCGAGAGATGCACGACATCGTCGGCCACAGCCTGTCGGTAATCATCTCACTGGCCGACGGCGGCTCGTACGCGGTGGGCGGCAACCCGCAACGCGGCCGCGAGGCACTCGAGCTCATCGGCGACACCGGCCGGCAGGCCCTCGCCGAGCTGCGCCGGGTGCTCGGCGTCCTGCGCGAGGAGACCGAGGCCGCCGAACTGCACCCGCAGCCCGGCATCGCCGAGATCGGCGCCCTCTGCGAGCGCATCCGGGCGGCGGGACCCGACGTCGTCTACCGCACCGCCGGCGACGTCGACGCCCTCGACCGCGGGGTTCAGCTCACGGCGTACCGGATCGCGCAGGAAGCGCTGACCAACGCGCTACGGTACGCGGGGCCCCGCACCGCGCTCGACGTCGGTCTCGCCGCCGGCGGCGAGCGCCTGCAGATCACGGTGCACGACACTGGCCCGCAGCCGCCCGACCACCCGCCCCCGCCGGCCGCGAGGCCCGGGCACGGACTCGCCGGCATGCGCGAGCGCGCCGCCCTCTACGCCGGAACTGTCGAGGCCGGCCCGCGCCCCGGCGGAGGCTGGACGGTACGGGCGATCCTCGACCTGACCCCGCTCACCGAACCCGAAGGCCGGCCATGATCACCGTACTCATCGTCGACGACCAGCCCCTGCAGCGCCTAGGCTTCCGCATGCTGCTGGAGAGCAACGAGGACACGGACGTCGTCGGAGAGGCCGGCAACGGTACCGAGGCGGTGCGCCGGGCCGAGCAGCTGCGCCCCGACGTGATTCTCATGGACGTACGCATGCCGGGCATGGACGGCATCGAGGCCACCCGCCGCATCGTCGCGGCCGGCGACCGGTCCCGGGTGCTCGTGCTCACCACGTTCGACCTGGACGAGTACGCGTACGCCGCGCTCCGTGCCGGGGCCAGCGGCTTCCTGCTCAAGGACGCGCGGCCCGAGGAGCTGCTGGCCGGCATCCGGGCGGTCGCGGACGGCGACGCCGTCATCGCGCCTGCGCTGACCCGGCGGCTGCTGGACCGCTTCGCCGGCCACCTCGCCGCCGACGCCCCGCCGCCGGGCCGCACCGACCCGCGCCTGGCCAGCCTCACCGACCGGGAACGCGAGATCCTGGTGGCGATCGGCACCGGCTGGACCAATCGGGAAATCGCCGAGCGGCTCGTGCTGTCCGAATCCACCGTGAAGACCCACGTCGGCAAGGTCCTGGCCAAAATCGGCGCACGCGACCGCGTACAGGCCGTCATCTTCGCCTACGACCAGGGACTCACCCGGCCGAACACCGGCGCATGACCGCGGTGGTGTCCGCGCGGTGCCCCGGTCAGTACACCTGCGGGTAGCGGCACAGGTCGGTGGTGGTGCTCTTGCGGCCCGTCGCGCCCACTGTCGCGGCCAGGACCATTACGTTGTCGGTTAACCGCTGGTCACAGCGGTGATGAGGTCGTGTGGGCGGCGGGTGGCGCGGGCGATGTTGGTGTCGCCGTTGGTGCGGTGGTAGCCGATCGCGGTGTTGCGCAGGGGTGCGAGGACGGCAGGTCCGGTGCCGGTTCGAGCTTGGTGTAGGTCTTCACGGAACGTCACGTCCCGCACGTGATGGACGCGGTTTTCGATGAAGAACCGCCGTGCCGCGGCCGCGTCGCGGCGGGTGCAGACGAGCACGTCGATGACCTGGCCGTCCTGGTCGACGGCCTGGTACACGTACCGCCAGATGCCGTTGACCTTCACATAGGTCTCGTCCGTGAACCACCTGTCACCGGGTGCGTGCCGACAGAACCGGGCCGCGTCGGCCAGTAGTGGGGTGAAGCGTTGCACCCAGCGGAAGACGGTGACGTGGTCGGCCTCGACACCACGCTCAAGCAGCAACTCCTCGACATCACGGTAGGAGAGGTTGTACCGCAGGTAGAGACTGACCGCGACCACGATGACGTCGGGTGGGAACCGGTACCCGGCGAACGCCGACCGCGGTGGCAGTGATGGACGCCGACGGTTCGAGAGCTTCACCGTCCAAGCCTGCCTGACCAGGACAACGCTCAACGCAACGGACTCCGCCCGCGCACACGACCAACAGGCGCACCGGTGCGGCTGTCACGCTGCCACCACGACCTCGGTGCCGGCCCGGCGGATCGCCTCCACGTGCTCCGGGTCGGCGCTGGCGTCGGTCACCAGCACGGCCACGTCGGTGATGGCGCAGATGCGGGCCAGGCAGTTGCGGCCGACCTTCGAGCCGTCGGCGACCACCATCACCCGGTCGGCGCGCCGGATCATCGCCCCGTTGGTGTGCGCCTCGATCTCGTCGTGTGTGGTCAGGCCGCCCCGGGCGCTGATGCCGTCGACACCGACGACGGCGACCTCGATGTTGAGGCCGGACAGCGCCTGATCGGCGATCGGGCCGACCAGCTCGTACGATTGTGTCCGGGAGACCCCGCCCGTCATGATCAGCTTCAGCCGCGGGCGCAGGGCCAGCTCGGCCGCGATGTTGAGGGCGTTCGTCACGACGGTGAGGTCGACCCGTTCGGCGAGCAGGCGGGACAGCATGAGCGTGGTCGTGCCGCCGGTGAGGCCGAGCGTCAGCGGCCCGCGGGGCAGCAGGGCGGCCGCCCGCTGGGCGACCAGCGCCTTCTCCTCGCGGTGGTGCCCGACCCGGTAGCGCACCGGCAGCTCGTAGGCCACGTCGACGGCGACCGCGCCACCGTGGGTGCGCGAGAGCAGCCGCTGCTCCTCCAGCACCTGCAGGTCGCGGCGGATCGTGGCCGTCGAGACCACGAACTCCTCGGCGAGGACGCCGGCATCGACGGAGCCTTGCCGGGACACGCGCTCGAGGATGGCCGACATACGGTCGGCCCGGCGCAGCGAACTCTGGGGCATGCAGGCTCCGATCGATGATCAAACGCGCAATCATGATAGTTCGTTTGCGCGCGAGACGTCAAAGAACCTTGTGCGGTTCTGCGTTGCGTGCTGACAATCCGAAGCATGACTGTGATCACGTTCCTCGGCGCGGGCAGCGTGGTGTTCACCCGTGAGCTGCTCGCCGACCTGCTCTCGTTCGACGAGTTGCGCGGGGTGACGCTCGCCCTGCACGACATCGACCCGGAGCGGCTGGCGACCGCCGAGGCGATCGCCCGCCGCACCGCCGACCAGCTCGGCGCGACCCCGAAGATCACCACCAGCCTCGACCGGCGGACCGCACTGGACCGCGCCACGTACGTCATCAACGCCATCCAGGTGGGCATGCACGCGGCGACGGTGCGCGACTTCGAGGTACCGGCCAGATACGGGCTGCGGCAGACCATCGGCGACACGGTCGGCGTCGGCGGCATCTTCCGTGCCCTGCGCACCTTCCCGGTGCTGGCCGGCATCGCGGCCGACATGCGCGCGGTGTGCCCGGACGCCTGGCTGCTCAACTACACCAACCCGATGGCGATGAATGTCGCCTATCTGGCCGCGATCGCCCCCGACCTCAACGTCGTGGGCCTGTGCCACTCGGTCTTCTGGACCGTGCACGACCTGTGCGCACTGGTCGGCGTGCCGCTCGACGAGGTCGACTACCGCGCCGCCGGGGTCAACCACCAGGCGTGGCTGCTGCGCTGGGAGCATCGCGGCGAGAGCCTGTACCCGCGCCTGGACGCGCGCCTCGCCGAGGACCCGCAGCTGCGCCGCCGGGTGCGGATGGACATGTACCGCCGGCTCGGCTACTTCCCGACCGAGACCAGCGAACACTCCGCCGAGTACGTGCCGTGGTACCTGCACCACGACAGCGAGGTGGAGCGGCTGCGAATCCCGGTCGGCGAGTACGTGCGCATCAGCGAGGCGAACCTCGCCGACTACGCCGCCACCCGCGCCGCGGTCCTCGCCGGCAAGCCCTTGGACCTGCACCGGGACGCGACGGAGTACGCGCCGCAGGTGATCCACAGCATGGAGACCGGGACCCTGCGCCGCATCCACGCCAACGTGGCCAACCGGGGGCTGGTCAGCAACCTGCCGGAGGACTTCGCGGTGGAGGTACCGTGCGTGGTCGACCGCCTCGGCGTACGCCCGGAGCGGGTCGGCGCGCTGCCGCCGCAGTGCGCCGCGGTCAACCGCGGGTTCGTCAGCGTGGGCGAGCTGACCGTGCGCGCCGCGCTCGACGGCGACCCGAGGCTGGTCCGGCAGGCGGCGATGGTCGACCCGAACACCGCCGCGACGTTGACGGTCGAGCAGATCTGGGCGCTGTGCAACGACCTGACCGAGGCGCACGGCGACCTGCTGCCGGAGTCGCTGCGCGGCCGCGTCACCGTTTGACCAGTCGCAGGGACCTGGCTTCCCCCGGGGTCCGACTCACCCCTGCTCGGCCCGACCGTGCAGGCGGCCACCGACCAGGTCGGTGCACACTGGCCCGACGACATCACCGTCCATCTCGACGCCGGCTACGACTCGAACGTCACCCGCACCCTGCTCGACGAACTGGGTCTGCACGGCGAGATCGCCCGCAAGGGTGCCCCCGCGCCGGTGCAGGTCGGCAAACGGTGGGTCGCCGAGCGTACGCATGCCTGGATGAACGGTTACGGCAAGCTGCGCCGCTGCACTGACCGCGACGGCAAGATCGTGGACTTCTTCCTCTATCTCGCCGCCGCCTTCGTCACCGTCCGTGCACTCATCCGCAAGGCTCGAACCCGGTATCGCTGGTCAGCCAGGCCCATCACCCGCCGCCTCAAGTGATCCAATTGACGGTTTCTCTAAGTCGGATAAGTTCGGACGCTCTATGTCTGGACTTATCCGGCTTACCAGACATCACGAACGCTGCTGCGTACAGCCAAATGCGCAATCCAGAATGTCCACTTGTGCAGTAGCCTTGTGTATCAAACGTAAACGCGCATAGCGTTCGTGCATGAACGACACTGTGCTCGAGATCGCCAGTCAGCCGGCCGTGTGGGCCCACGGGCTCGCGCTGGCCGGGGAGGCCCGCGCCGCCCTCGCCGCACCCGGGGAACGCACGCTCGTGCTGGGCTGCGGAACCTCGTGGTTCATGGCCCAGAGCCTGGCGGAGCTCCGGGAGGCCGCCGGCCTCGGCGAGACCGACGCCGTGTGCGCGTCGGAGTTCGTCCCGCGCCGCCGGTACGACCGGGTCGTGGCCATCACCCGCTCGGGCACGTCGACCGAGGTGCTCGACGCGCTGCGCCGGCTGCCGGCCGGGGTGCACCGGGTGGCGGTCACCGCCGTCGACGGCGAACCGGTCGACGACCTCGTCGACACCCGCATCCTGCTCGACTTCGCCGACGAGCGCAGTGTGGTGCAGACCCGCTTCCCGACCACGCTGCTGGCGATGACCCGGGCCGCGTTCGGCGAGGACCTCGGCCACCTCGTCGCCGACGGGGAGGCCGCGCTGGCCACCGACCTGCCGGCCGACCCGGCCGCTATCGACCACCTCGTGTTCCTCGGCACCGGCTGGACCGTCGGGCTCGCCCACGAGGCGGCGCTCAAGGTACGCGAGGCGGCGCAGGCCTGGTCGGAGTCGTACCCGGCGATGGACTACCGGCACGGCCCGGTTGCCGTCGCCGGCCCGCGCAGCCTGGTCTGGTCGTTCGGGGCGGTGCCGGCATCGCTCGACGACGTGGTGCGCGCCGCCGGCGCGCTGCCGTACCGCGACGACCGGGACCCGCTCGCCCAACTGGTCCTGGCCCAGCGCTTCGCCGTCGCGCTCGCCGCGCACCGGGGCCTCGACCCCGACCACCCCCGCCTGCTGACCCGGTCGGTCGTGCTCGCCTGACCCCGCCCGGGCCCGGCAGGTCCCGGCCCGCCTGTGCCCCGCCCGGCACCAGACAGCCTCTCGGCAACCCCCAGTGAATGAGGTGCAGCGATGACGATCCATACCCCAGGAAATCGACGGACCAGGCTGCTCGCCGGCGTAACCGGCGTCGCCCTGCTGCTCGGCGCGTGCGGCGGCGGGTCCACGACCGGCGACGGCAAGGACGCGGCCGAGGGATACGACCCGTCCGCCCGGGTGACCATCACCTGGTGGACCGGGCAGACCACCGACGCCGAGGTGCAGGCGGAGCAGCTCGCGGCCGAGTACAGCAAGGCGCATCCCAACGTCACGATCAAGACGTCGGCCGGCGCCTCGACCACCGACGACCTGCTCACCAAGCTCTCGGCCGGGTTCACCGGCGGCAGCTACCCGGACATCTCCTACGCGTACGGCAGCTGGGCCGGTGAACTGGCCACCAGCGGCAAGACGCAGGACCTCGCCAAGTTCGTCGCGGACCCGTCGTTCGGCTGGCAGGAGATCCCCGAGGCGGCCCGCAACACCGCAACCTACGAGGGCAAGGTCATCGGCGTGCCGGCGCTGGTCGACAACCTCGCACTGATCTACAACAAGAAGCTCTTCGACGACGCCGGGGTGGCGTACCCGACCGACCAGTGGTCGTGGGAAGACTACCGGGCGGCGGCGAAGAAGCTCACGAACCCGGCGCGGAACGTGTACGGCTCGGCGTACTCCGTATCGGGCAGCGAGGACACCACCTGGCACCTCTGGCCGATGCTGTGGCAGCGCGGCGGGAAGATCCTCGACGGCAAGAAGCCGGCGTTCAACTCCGACGCCGGGGTCTCCGCCCTGGAGCTGTTGCGCGCGATGGCGGTCGACGACAAGTCGATGTACCTCGACCAGACCGACGAGAAGTACCTGCCGCTGTTCAAAGACGGCCACATCGGGATGGTCATGTCGGGCCCGTGGGCGCTGCTGGACCTCAAGGAGGCCGGGCTCGACTACAGTGTCGCGCAGCTGCCCGGCTACAACGGCGACCACCAGACGGTCTCCGGGCCCGACCTGTGGGTGCTGTTCGACCACGGCGACGCCAACCGCGCCGGCGCCTCGCGCGACTTCATCAAGTGGCTGACCAGCAAGGAAGTCGACGCGAAGTGGAACCTCGCGATCGGCAACCTCCCGCTGCGCTCCAGCGAGCAAGGCACGCCCGAGTTCGCGGCGTACGTCAAGGAGTACCCCGGCGGCCAGAAGTTCTTCGACAACCTGGCCAACGCCAAGCAGGGCCGCCCGACCCTGGCCGGCTACGAGGAGATGTCGCGCAACGTCGGCGACGCCATTTCCAAGGTGCTGCAGGGCGCCGCGAAGCCGAAGGAGGCGCTCGACGAGGCGGCCAAGAAGTCGGCCGGGGCCCTCGAGTGACGCTGACGTTCGCGGTCTCCGGCCGCACGGTCGCCAAGCGCCAGGCCTCCGGGCGGGCCGTCCGGCGCACGCTCACCGGATGGGCGTTCGCCGGGCCGGCGACCCTCGTCGTGGTCGGGCTGTCGCTCTTCCCGGCCGTGTGGGCGTTCTTCATCTCCCGCACCAAGTGGAACGGCATCGCCGACCCGCAGGACATCGGCTGGCGCAACTACGAACGCCTCGCGCAGGACCCGGACCTGGCCGCGGCCGCCCAGCACACGCTCGTACTGACCGCGCTGTTCGTGCCCGCGTCGATCGCGCTGGGCCTGCTCATCGCGATCGCCCTGAACCAGCGCATCCGGCTGATCGGGTTCTACCGGACCTGCATCTTCGTGCCCTACGTCGCCTCCGCGGCGGCGACCGGCATCCTCGCCGGCTACGTGTTCAACCCGCAGTTCGGCGTGGCGAACGACGCGCTGCGCCGGCTCGGGCTGCCCACCCAGCAGTTCCTGGAGAACCCACGGCAGGCGTTGCTGGTCGTCTGCGTCATCGCGCTGTGGGGCGAGGTCGGGTTCACCACGGTTGTGTACCTCGCGGCGCTGCAGGACGTGCCGCGGGAACTGGTCGAGGCGGCGACCATGGACGGCGCCGGCCGGTGGCGGATCCTGCTCAGCGTCACGCTGCCGCAACTGCGCCCGGTCACGCTGTTCACCACGGTCTGGCAGACCATTACCGCCCTGCAGCTGTTCGACCTCATCTACACCACCACCCGCGGCGGGCCGATGAACAGCACTCAGACCGTCGTCTACTACATCTACGAACTGG
Source organism: Dactylosporangium salmoneum (assembly GCF_039532525.1). Taxonomy (NCBI): domain Bacteria; kingdom Bacillati; phylum Actinomycetota; class Actinomycetes; order Micromonosporales; family Micromonosporaceae; genus Dactylosporangium; species Dactylosporangium salmoneum. The sequence continues at coordinate 73,710 of NZ_BAAARV010000006.1, read as the reverse complement.
CCTTCCAGACCCGCCGGCTCGGCTACGGCGCGGCCGTGGCGTACCTGCTGTTCGCGGTGACGCTGCTGCTCACCGCCCTGGCGATCTGGCGCAGCCGGCGCAGCGGCGAGGAGGCCTTCTGATGTACACCGTGAAGCGGCGCCGATGGCTGCCGTTCAGCCCCTGGCACCTGGTGCTCATGCCGACGGCCCTGCTGTTCGTGCTGCCGCTGGTACACATGGTCCTCACGTCGTTCATGACCACGCGGGAGATCAACCGGTTCCCGCCCACGCTCGTCCCCAGCGGGCTGCACCTGGACGGCTACCGACAGCTGTTCGCGCAGTCGCACATCCTGCTGTGGCTGGGCAACACGGTCCTGGTCTCGGCCGTGTCCGTCGTGTCGCACCTGGTGCTGTGCTCGGCGGCCGGCTACGGGTTCGCCCGGCTCCGCTTCCCCGGACGGGGGGTCGCGTTCGTGGCCATCGTCGCCACCGTGATGATCCCGACCCAGCTGCTGATGATCCCGACGTACCTCATGTTCGCCCGCCTCGGCATCGTCGACACCCTGGCGGCGGCGTTCGTGCCGTGGCTCGCCTCGGCGTTCGGCATCTTCCTGATGCGGCAGTTCTTCCTGTCGCTGCCGGTGGAGCTGGAGGAGGCAGCCCGGATCGACGGGTGCGGCTCGCTGCGCACCTTTGTGAGTATCGTGCTGCCGCTGGCCCGCCCGGCCCTGGCGACGCTCGCCGTGTTCACGCTGCTGTCAAGCTGGAACGACCTGCTGTGGCCGCTGGTGGCGATCAGCGACGACCACCGCTACACCCTGCAGGTCGGCCTGGCCAGCTTCCAGGGCACGCGGCGCACCGCGTGGTCGCAGCTGATGGCCGGCAACGTGGTCGCGACCCTGCCGCTGGTGGTGGCGTTCCTGGTGGCGCAGCGGCGGTTCATCGCAACGATGACCTTCAGCGGGCTGAAAGGGTGATCTCGTCGATCGTCGCCTGGGCCGCCGTGCCGCCCGCGGCCCGGGTGCTGAGCGAGCCCGCCACCGCGGCCCAGGCCACCGCCTCCGGCGCGTCCCGGCCGGCCAGTCGGGCGGCGAGAAAGCCGGCGTTGAAGCTGTCGCCAGCGCCGGTGGTGTCGACCACGTCGACCGGCAGCCCCGGCGCGGCGGTGAACCCGTCCCCCGGCCACCAGGCGCGGCCGCCCCGGGCCCCGTCCTTGAGCACGACCGTGGTCCCGGCCGACACCAGCCGGGCCGCGGCCGCGGCGACGGCTGCCTCCCGGAGCAACTCGTCCGGCCCGTCCGCGGCCGCCGGGTCGCCGCCGGTCACCGCGAGCAGCTCCGCCGCGTTGGGCAGGAACACGTCGGTGACGGCGAGGATCTCCTCCAGCGCCGCCCACCGGCCCGACGGGTCCCAGTTCGTGTCCAGCGACGTCCCGACTCCCAGCCGCCGGGCCCGGGTGAACACGCCGGCCAGCCCCGCGTGTAGCCCGGGCTGCAGGAACAGCGACGCCACGTGTACGTGACGGGCCGCGGCCAGCAGTTCGTCGGTCACGTCAGCGGGGCGCAGCGCCGGGATCGTGCCGGGCAGCGTCAGGATCGCGCGGTCGCCGGGCGCGGACAGGATCACGCTCAGCCCGGTCGGCGTCGCGCCGGCGGACCCGGGCACGAACAGCTCCACCCCGCGCTCGGCGAGCCGCTCCCGGACGAAGGCGCCGAAGACGTCCGCACCGACGGCGGCGAGCAGCCCCGTGCGCAGCCCCAGGCGGGCGCAGCCAGCGGCGGTGATCGCGGCCGAGCCGCCGAGCACCAGGTCGGCGGCGTCGAGTAGCTGCTCCTCCTGCCCGAACCGGGGCCGCACGTCGCCGCGCAGCACCAGGTCGGGGTTGGCGTCGCCGACCACGAGCACGTCGAGCTGCATCGCTCCTCCTCATTGTTCGTATGGACAGTATCAGTTGCCCGAGTGTGCGAATACTGCGTCTTTCTACGCAGAAACAACTATTGACAGCCTTCTGTTCGCACAGTTGAATCCGTGGCAACGGTCGAGCCCAGCCGGTAGCGGAAGCCTTCCCGAGTCCGGCACACAGGTCGCCAGGGTGCGATGCACCCGAGGCGGGGCAGATCCCGATCCCTTTCGGAGTTCTCCCTGTGATTCCCGTCCTGCGCCGCATCGGCGTCCCTGCCCTGGCGGTCCTTGCCGTCATCGGCCTCGGCTTCGGCGCCGCCGAACCCACCACCTACACCCTGCCCCCGGTCAACGCCAAGTTCGACTACCAGATCGGCGCCGCGTACACGCCGCCGTCCGGGGTCACGGTGGTCAGCCGCGACCGGACCGCCACACCGGCGGCCGGTCTCTACAACATCTGCTACGTCAACGTGTTCCAGACCCAGCCCGACGAAATCTCCTGGTGGCAGACCAACCACAACGACCTGCTGCTGAAGGACTCGTCCGGCAAGTACGTGGTCGACGGCGCCTGGGGCGAGAACCTCATCGACGTCTCGACGCCGGCCAAGCGCACAGCGGTGGCGGCGATCGTCAACGGCTGGATCGACGGCTGCGCGAGCAAGGGCTTCAAGGCCGTGGAGCCGGACAACATCGACTCCTACGAACGCTCGGGGGGCCTGCTCACCAAGGCCAACGCCGTCGCACTGCTGCAGCTGCTGGCCCTTCACGCGCACGACAAGGGGCTGGCCATCGCCCAGAAGAACACCACCGCCCTCGGCACCGCGGGCAAGAACGCCGGCCTGGACTTCGCGATCGCCGAGGAGTGCGGCCGCTACAACGAGTGCGACGCCTACACCTCGGTCTACGGCAACAACGTCATCGTCATCGAGTACACGAAGAACGCCTTCACCAAGGCGTGCAACGGCTACGGCCCGTCGCTGTCGATCGTGCTGCGCGACCTCAACGTCACCGCACCCGGCAGCGGCACCTACAAGTACGACGCCTGCTGACCCAGCCGTTCCACGCGGGCGGCACCGGCTCCGGCAATCCCGGATCCCGGCGCCGCCCGCACCCGGTCGCCGGAGGTCCCGCGTGATCCTGACCGTGACGCTGAACCCGGCGCTCGACCTGACGTACACCGTCGACGAGCTACGGCCACACACCACGCACCGGGAGAGCGCGGTCGACGAACGCCCCGGCGGCAAGGGCCTGAACGTGGCGAGCTTGGGCGCCGACCTCAGCCGCTGCTACGGCGAACGGCCGTGACCAGCACACCGGCGACGCCACCATCCTCGCCTCGCAACCGTCTGGTCGGGCGTGGCCAGCAGCCCTGTAGAGCAATGCGTTGGCACAGGAGGCCGGAAATCGACCCCCGTAACTGTAAGAACGAGCATCCGTAGGCGGTCGGCGACCGGCGGGTCCGTCAGTGACAGTGGCGATCGGCGGCGGCCTGCTGCGGGTAGCGGCACAGGTCGCCGCTGATGTTCGGATGCGCGCCGGTGGCGGCTGGCAATGTGTCGGGCGCGCGGCCGTGTTCGACCCAGTCCACGAGCGCCGCGAGCGGGTCGGTGGGAACGGGTCCGGACCCGCCGGAGCAGTGCCCCACGCCCGGGGCGAGGAAGACGCGGTAGAACCGGTCGGTGGCCGCGGCGCCGCCCATGGCGGATTCGACTCGGCGGCGGTAGTCGACCGTGCCCTGCGGGAAGATTACCGGGTCGGCCAGACCGTGCCAGGTGATCATTTTGCCGCCGGCGGCGCGGAAGGCGGACAGGTCGGGATTGTCGGAGCCGATGACGGCGTCGTAGCGGGCCTGGGACTCGTCGAACAGGCGCTCGAACTCGGCGTAGCCGATGGTGGAGACGTCCGCGTGGGGTTGCCGCAGCAGGAAGTCGCGGATCCAGTCCGCGGCGACGGGGAGCGGCGCGCCGCGCCGCGCGCCGAGCAGGGGCTTGGTTGTGCCGGCCAGCCAGCTGAAGGACGCGCCGCGCGGCAGGCCGTACCAGAGCCGCTTGCCCGCGCGGGTGGTCGGGCCGGCCCAGATCCTGCGGACGATGTCGGCGTCCGCCCGGCTGATCCGGATCGTCCGGCCGTGACAGCGCACGCTCGTGCCGACAAGCTGGCCGGGGTCGAACCGGCAGGCGTCGGGCCGCCCGATGATCCCGTCGCGGCGGCCGTCGTCGCCGTCGCACGCGGCGATCGCGGCGCGGTTGAAGGCGGCGAACTCGCATGCGGTCGGGTAGACACCCGCCTCGTTCATGACGACCTGCGGCCAGAACTGAGCCAGGGTCAGACGGTTCCAGTCGGCGGCGGGCGCGGCGGCGAGGATGCCGTCGAAGTCGCCGGGGTAGCGCTGCGCCTCGATCAGACCCTGCCGGCCGCCGGTGGAGCAGCCGGTGAAGTATGAGTAGGCGGGCGGCCGGCCGTAGAACCCTGCGACCACCTGTTTGCCGATCCGGCTCATGTCGTGCACCGAGCGGTAGGCGAAGTTGGCCAACAGCCCCTCGTTGACCGTCCGGTCACGGCGCAGAGCCCAGACGGGCGGGCCCCCGGGACGGCCCGGCACACCGGCATCGGTGGACGCCGCCGCGTAGCCCCGCCGGACCGCCGGGACGAGGGCGCGCTCGAACTCACCCGCGGCGAACGCTCCTCCGCCGGTCGCCTGGAATCGGCCGTTCCACGTCGATCGTGGCAGCCACACCTCAATCCGGACCCGGTCACGAAGCGGCGGGTGCGTCAGGACGATCGTGACGTCACAGAACGCCGGGACCCCGGTGATCAGGGCGCGGCCGCCCATCCCGTCCGGGTGGCCGACCACGGACATGGCAAGTATCCGTGCGCCGGGCACGTGCGGTCGGGACGGGCCCGGACACGCACCGTGACCGGCGAGCAGCACAGCGCTGACGGCGGCGGACAACGTCAGCGCCACCGGCAGCAGGAGTGCGCCGATGATCACCAGAGGCGTTCGCATCGCTGCTCCGGAAGGAACGATCGCGTTGGTGGACGCGCATCCACACCCCGTGTCTACCCGCCGCGGCCCGCGCCACGCTCCCGCGGGAGGAACGGCGCCGGGCCAGATGTTCGGCACCCAGTCGATGGATCATCCCAATCGGAGCCGGCCGACGCTGTCGATTATCACGACAGCGCGGGCACGGCGTGCCGTGCGGGTCAGAGATCACCGCGGCTCAACCGCGTGAGTCCGAACGATAGCGCGCGAACCGCGCTACACGGGCCGCCCGGCCCTGCGCAGCACCCCTGGTGGCCTTGCATTCTGCCGTTCATCCATCTGCGCGTAGGCAGGTGGCGGTTCCTGCACCGTTTTCGTGGAGACGTGGGCCTTGCTTGCGGTCCTTGACGTGGGCGTACGCCATGAGCGCGAACAGCACGGTGAGCAGGACCGCGGACGAGCCGAATGTGCCCAGGTCCACGCCACCCTTGGCGGTCGGTTTGGTGAGCAAGTCACCGGTCGTGGCGCCCAGCGGCCGGGTCAGTACGAAAGCCGCCCAGAACAGGGCAACGTTCGGGACGGCTGGCATGTATTTCAGGGCGAGCAGGGCCGCAAGCGCGCCGGTGATGAGGAGCGCGCCGCCGCCGTAGCCGAGGCCGGAACTGTCGGACAGGAAGTCGCCCATCGACGTGCCCAGCGTGTTGGACACCAGAATCGCCGCCCAGAAGAGCGCCTCGCCTCGAAACGTGTCGATGTCGCGGATCGCGAAGGTAAGCCCGGTGTACCGCCACGCGACGAAGATGGCCATCAGCAGTGCGACGAGGATTGCCGCTCCGGCAGGGTAGCCAAGCCCCAGTCCTTGCGGCCCCCAGCCGAGGGTCGCGGCGCCGACGGGAAGGTATTTGGCGGTCGCGTCGCGGTTCATGAAATCCGAGATGGTGGTGCCGGCCATGCTCGTCGAGAGGATGACGGTCCAGTAACAGAAAGGGTTGTAGCGGCGGGAGCGCAGTTGCGCGAGCAGCGTGACGACAAAGATGCCGAACAGGGCGATGGTGGTGAGGAAGTACCCCAGCTTGAGGGTCTGGGCGAACAGGTCTCCAGCAGTCTCGCCGAGCGTTGTGGCGGCAACTTTCATGATCCAGAAGGCGAGGGTGACGTCGGGCAGCTTTCGCATGGCGTACCGGCCCCCGCGGGCCGGCCCTGCTGTGGTGGCGTCCTCGGCATGCGTCATGGGACCTCCTTGCGCCGTCGGGCGCCCGGCTCGGCGAGGTATGGCAAATCTGGACAAACCTATGCCAAGCCACATAAGAACCGCCTGAATGCGGGGGTGACCCCCGCGAATCTCGCGGACCCCGGTCAGCCGTGAGCGGTGCTCTCAGGGTCTCCTTCATCGGAGAGGAGCAGGCTTGAGCGGTCGATCAAAGGTTGATCGCATGGGGGGTGCCGCCCGTGAAGGATGAGGAGGTTCTGGTTCAGCTCCATAGTGCTCCAGGTCAGGCTGGGGTGCTCGTGCGCCGAAGTGCGCCCGAGGGACCGGCCGTGCTCACCGCCGGCGACGTCGGGCTGGGCCCGCCCGGCTGACCGTGGCGCGGCGGCGAGCCGGGATGGTGTGGTGGTCGCCAGCATGGTTAGCGGTGGGCGATGGCGGCCGGCACGGCGCTGACCTTCTCGGCGAGCGCGTTGACGACGGCGGCCAGCCGCTGCACCTGGACCTGTTGCAGAGTGTCGTACGCGGCGTACCCGTTGCCCTGCCGGTACTTGGCGAGCTCCGCGTCGACGGCGGCGAACTGGTCGTCGAGGTGGGCGTCGTAGGCGGGTCTGAGCACAGCGATCGCGGCGCGGCAGCCCTCGACGTTGGCGGCGAAGTCCGACAGGTCGGTGTGCGAGTAGCGGTCCTCCTCGCCGGTGACCTTCTTCGTGGCGACCTCGTCGAGGAGGCTCTTGGCGCCGTTGGCGATCTCCAGAGCGGTCAGCGTGACGCCGCCGAGACGCGTGCGCAGCTCGGTGACATCGGTGAGGAGCTGGTCGGCGACGCCGGCGACGGCGGTCAGGTCGCCGCCGTTCCACAGCTGTTGTTCGATGCGGTGGTAGCCGATCCAGGCGGCGCCCGGGTCGAGGTCGCCGTCGCGGGCGTCGATCTTCGGGTCGAGGTCGCCGAAGCTTTCGGCAACGGTCTCGATCCGCTCGTAGGGTGCTCGGGCCGCGGCGTAGAGCGCCTGCGCCTTGCCGCGGTCGCCGGCCTTCACGGCGGCGACGAACGCCGTGGTCTGCTCGACGAACGCGGCCGCCTGCTGCCGCACGTAGTCCTGATAGGTTGCCGCGGCGGCGGCGAGCGCCGGATCGGCCGAGGAGGCATTGGATGTACCACTGCCGGGTCCCGAAACCGTGAACGCGGCGCGAATCCCGGCGCCCGTCATGCCCGGACGGCAGGAGGCCGTGTAGGCGCCGGCGGGCAGGTCGACGTGCAGGCTGCGGGTGAGGCCAGGCGCGACATTCTCGACCTCGCCGACGATGCGGTCGCCGGGCGCATACACGTAGAACTCGGTGACCTTGCTGCCCTGGTTGTGCACGTCGAAGACCCGCGGCCCGGCCGCGGCGTGGTCCGCGCTCAGGCGGCATTCCGTGTCCGTGGCGGTGACGGCGATGGAGCCGGTGTCCGCGGGCGCCTGCTGCGGGCCGCCGCACGAGGCGAGGGCGGCGACGGCGCCCAGCACCGCGACCGCCTGAGTGCGGGGCCGCGCCGGTGCGTGCGCGGGGCGGAAGAACAGCGCCAGCATGATCATCGCGAACGCCAGCCAGGCGCCGATCTCGAGCACGCTCGCGCGCGGGGTGAGGTTGACGGTGCCGGCGAGCACGGTGGCGTACCACGACGTCGGATCGAACAGGCCGCCGAGATCGAACGCGATCCGGTTGCCGCCGGGCAGCACGCCGGCGCTCTGGAGTCCGTGCACCCCGTACTTGAGGATGCCGGCGGCAACCAGGATGAGCAGCGCGCCGGTCCATGTGAAGAAGCGGCCGAGGTTGATCCGGGCGGTGGCGGTGGACACGGCCCAGCCGAGCCCCACGGCGGCGGCGACGCCGGTGAGCATGCCGGCCAGCGGCGCCGCCCCGGCGCTGCCGGCCCCCTCCGCGGCGGCGAACACCAGCAGCACCATCTCCACGCCTTCGCGCACCACGGCGAAGAACGCCATCGCGGCGACCGCCCAGCCGCCGACGCGCATCGCGTTCTCCAGCCGGCCGGTGAGCTCGCCGCGCATGGTCCGTGCCGTGCGGCGCATCCAGAAGATCATCCACGTGACGAGGACGACGGCGGCCAGGGAGGTGACCGCCTCGAACAGCTCCAGCCGCGTGCCGGCGCCCAGCCACGCAGCGGCCGACGTCAGCAGCACCCCGACCGCGGCGGACACCACGACCGCGCCGCCGACGCCGGCCCAGACGTACCGGAGGCAGTCGCGCCGCCCGGCCTTGGTGAGGAACGCGACCAGGATCGCCACGACGAGCGACGCCTCGAGGCCGTCCCGCAGGCCGATGAGCAGGCTGGCGAAAAACACGGACCACTCCCCAGTCAGGTTAGGTTAGCCTTGTCAAAGTCCTACAAGTTGTAGGTCGGTGTCAAGCTGGAGGGTGAATGCCGCGGGCAGAGCCGGTACCGTCGGGACGTGACCCGGCAGGAAAGCGCCGAGCGGCGGCCGTGGGGCTCGCTCGAGGCGGACGTACTGGCCGTGCTGCGCGCCGCCGCCGAGCCGCTCAGCCCTGCCCAGGTACTGGAGGGCCTCGACAGAGCCGCGGCATACAACACCGTCCAGACGATCCTCACCCGCCTGCTGGAGAAGGGTCTGACGCAGCGCGGGCCGAGCCCGCAGGGCGGGCGCCGACACGTCTACTGGCCCACCTACGGCACCGCCGCCGTCGTCGCGCAGCAGATGCGTGCACTGCTCGACGGGCCCGGCGACCGTCGGGCGGTCCTGCGCGAGTTCACCGCCGAGCTCGATCCGGCCGACGCCGCGGTGCTGCGGGCGTTCCTCGTCCCAGTCCGGGACAATCCTGCATGACCGGGCAGGCCTCACTGCTGGCGCCGTTCGTCGAGCCCACCCGCGCCCGGATACCTCCTACCGACCCGGACGCACGTACGCAGCCGGCTCGGCGTCAGCCGCTTGGCCGGCATGCCGGAGGCCGAGATGCGCTGCCGCCCGCCAGCGGACGGTCCGGAACGTTCAGGGCACGCGCAAAGGCACGGCCTGCGCTGCCGCGCCGAGCGGTGGCAGACCGTAGGCGTCCTCGATGGTGCGCAGCACCGCGTAATGGTCCACCCGTTCCGCCCGGTCGCCGGGGCGCACGCCGGCGCCTCCATCAAGCAAGTTGGGCGAAAGTGCTCAAATTGGGCAATTGAATGCCCGTTATGCCATGAATTGCCCGGCGGCCACTTGACCGAAATCAAGTGTGCGTCGTGCTGAGTGGTATTCGTTGGCCCGGATCGCCAGCCAGATCCCCCGCTATGTCGACCTGCCGTCCCGATCACCCGCCTGATCTTGGACAGGTACGACCTGACTCACCAGGTCGATCCCCTCGGCGACGTACAGACGCCGCCCGGCCAACGTCTGCGCCGCCGCCTGGTACACGGTGATGATCTACGCCGCCTCCGCAGCGACCCCGTGGGGCCCCGAAACTACGGTCACCTCATGCCGGCCTGGGCATTTTCGTGTATGAGCCCAGCGAGTCGATCTCGCCGGTGGCCGCCGGTCCGAGGTGATGATCATCTTGCCGGCCGTGACGTAGTTGATCTCGTCGGCGGTCTGCCGGTAGCGGTACTTGCCCTCGGTGAATCGGGAGACGCCCACCATGACCGAGCCGTCCGGTTTCTGGTAGTGGACCGCCACCTCGGTGCGTGGGTTGCCCTCGAGGATGTCTTCGGCGGGCAGTTCGAAGTTCTGGAAGTCCGCCTCCGAGGTCGGGTAGGTCTGCATGTAGGGCGCAGTGACGCCGTGCGGTGCCTCAGCGCACATGCTCCTGCGATGCGTGGGAGGAGCGGAGAACCGATTTCTCGATGAGCGCCCCGACCAGTTCGAAAATGTCCTCCACCCCAAGCTCACCACCCGAGGCGACCGCCTCCGCAGCCTCGATGTCGAAGTCGGCCGGGAAAGCGGCGAGCCGGGCCCAGCACAACCGTTCCGACGGCGAGCAGAGCTCGTAGCTCCACTCGATGGCGGCTCGCAGCGTGTGGAGCCGTTCATCGGATCCCTTGGATCCGGACAACAGCCGGAACTGATTCTCCAGACGGCTGGAGATCTGCTGAGGCGAGAGCACCCTGAGTCGCCCGGCTGCCAGTTCGATAGCCAGGGGGAGGCCGTCCAGCCTCCGGGCGATGTCGGCGACCGCGGCGGCGTTCTCGCCGGTCAGATCGAACCCGGGGACGATGGACCGCGCCCGCTCGATGAAGAGCACGACGCTCTCGTAGCCCGCCAGGTCGGCCGGCGAGGAGCGATCAGCGGGCAGCGGGAACGAGAGCCCGTCGAGATGCAGGAGCTGCTCACCCTGGATCCCGAGCGCCTGTCGGCTCGTGGCCAGCACCGTCACGGCGCGGGTGGCTCGCAGCAGTCCCGTAACCAGCTCGGCAACCTCGTCGACCACATGCTCGCAGTTTGTCGACGATCAGCAGGGTTTCGCGATCCTCGAGCCGGGCCGCGAGATCATCGATGGTCCAGGGCCCGCTCTCCCGGGTCAGCCTCAGCGCCGAGGCGACCTGGTCGACGATGGCCCGGCGGGCGGGATGCCGCCCCAGGTCGATGAACCAACAACCACCGGGCACCGATCTAGCCACTTGATGACCGACCTCCAGGGCCACGCGGGTCTTGCCCGCTCCCCCGGGACCGACGACGGTGACGAGCCGGTGTCGGCGCAGGGTCGTCCGCAACCCCGCCACCTCACGACGCCGGCCGACGAAGGACGTGATCTGGGACGGGAGATTGCCGGGCGAAGGCACGGTAGCCGAGATCACGCCAGAACTGTAGAACGCCAGCTCGGCGACGCGCCCACCACCGCACAACTCCTCGTGATCGCACAATTGCCATGAGTCAAGAAGACCTACGGTCAGGCTTGAAGATCTGGCGAATAGTGCCGACATGGTTTCGACGCCGGGCCGACATGCGTCAAGGCTGAAGCACATCGAGGCGTTCCAGGCGTGGATGATCGAGACCCGGTCAGCCTCCACCGCCCTGAACAGGCACGTTATTGCGAATTTCCAGTAACGATCGGCGGGCGGGCTAGCGGCTCCACCCTGCCGTGCCTGGCATCGAGAATTGGGTGCCTGTCGTAGGAGCTGCGCTCGTACTCTCTGTTGGTGAGCGATAGCAATGACTACGTGAGGTTGCGAGAGACCTTCAACGAGGACGCTGCACGCTATGACCGTGCCCGCCCTCGGTACCCAGTGCAGATGTTTGATGATCTCGCTGCGGCCGGGGTAGCGCCTGGGGCAAGGGTGCTGGAGATCGGCTGTGGCACCGGGCAGGCGACCGTGCCGCTGGCCGAGCGGGGCTGCCGCATCGTGGCTGTCGAGTTGGGCGCGGAGATGGCGGCTGTGGCTCGGCGAAATCTTGCCGCGTTCGACGCGGTGGAGGTCGTTACGGCGGCGTTCGAGGAGTGGCCCTTGCCCGGTGAACCGTTCGACGTGGTGTTCTCCGCTACCGCGTTTCACTGGATCGACCCCGCGGTGCGGGTGTCGAAGTCTGCTGACGCTTTGCGTCTCGGTGGCCTGCTGGCCACCGTGGGAACCCACCACATCGCTGGCGGTACCTGGACCGAGGCATTCTTCGTTGAGATCCAGAAGTGCTACGAGCGCTTCGATCCGTCGACCTCACCGGGTCTGCGTCTTGAGACCGCTCGTGACATCGTCGAGGACGATCGGGAGCTCACCTCGTCGGGGCGATTCGGGCCTGCGAAGTTCTACCGATACGAGTGGGAACTGCCGTACTCGACAGCTGACTACCTGGATCTGCTGTTGACCTACTCTGGACACCGTGCCTTGCCGGACGTGCAGCGGAACGCACTGCTGAACTCCATCGCGCGGCTGATCGACGCGGACTACGGGGGGCAAATTGTCAAGCGCTACCTGACGGAGCTGAGGATCGCCCAACGAGTCCGGTGAATCGCTTCGACCACTGGCGGTTGAACTCAGCACAGCGCTCGTGCCCCTGCCGGGGAACTGGTTGAAGGGCAACAATGGCGCCCCGTGCAGGTTGATCGCACGGGGCGTCCGAGATTCTGTGCGAGGCGCTCTCGTCACGGAGGGCCCTCCCGGAGGCTGGCGCGCAGGGCGGTGAGCGGAATGAAGGCCGTGCCGTTGCCGAGTTCGTTCGGTGTCGGGCCGGATGGAGTTGCGACGTCGGCGAGTCGGTTGGCGAGGGCGGTCAGGGCCTCTCGGTCGCCTTCGAGTGCGGCGCGTTCGTCGTCGGTGAGGTCGAGTTGCTCGAGCATTTGATCGATCCCGTCTTTGACGGCCAGGAGTTGGCCGGCGTTGGACTGTTTGGGCAGGTAGAAGGAGCACTTGGCGCAGGCGAGCCGGTGTGGGCACTTGGCGAAGAAGTCGTAGCTGCAGTAGCCGTCGCCAAGGTCGTAGTACTTCCAGGGCTGTTCGCCGCCGGCGGCCGTGCCGGTGAGGATGGACTCGCGGTCGATGAGGACCTGGATGGTGCGGACGTTGCGGGTGAAGTAGTCGGCTTTGCGGTAGGCGGCGCTGAGGGTGCGTTGCAAGATTTCGCCGTAGTAGCGGGTGCTGGCGGCGTGTTTGTGGCCGAGCCATTGCTGCAGGTCGGCGAGGGTGAGTGGTTCCCGGGCGTTGAGCAGTTGGGTGGCGATGGTGGCGCGAGCGCGGTGGCTGGTGAGTGCGCCGCGGGAGTCGGATTCGGGAATGTTGGCCTTGCTGCAGAGCGCCGGGATGATCCGGTCGTTGAGGTAGGCCTTGCCGATCAGCTGGCCGCGCCAGGTGAACAGGTGCTGTCGCGGTTGACGTGTCTTGCGGTCGGGCAGGTCAGGTTGGATGGGACGGACCAGCTTCCAGGCATCGACGAGTTGCCCGACGACCGGGTCGACCGGTTTGGTGAAGGGGCCCGAGGTCTTGTTCGCCGGGACTCGTAGCAGGCAGCTGGTGAACTGTTCGCCGGTGTCCGGGTCGGTGCCGGTGTCCCAGATGATGCAGTCGAGTTCGAGGCGGTGGATCTCGTCGATGCGGCAGCCGGCGAACAGCCAGACGCCGACCAGGGCGCGCAGCATCTCGATCGGGTAGTAGGTGCTGAGCTGGCCCTTGGCTTTCGAAGCTGGGGTGCCGTAGGGCTTGAGGTCCTCGCTGTTGAGGGTGAGCCCGGCGGCCATGAGCTTGGCTCAGGACGCGTCGTCGATAGTTCGCGGGTTCGGTTTCATCTGGGCGCGCAGCGAGATAGGCAGGGTGAGCACCCGGCGGGGGTCGAACTTCGCCTCGATCCACTCGAACTCGATCAGGTCGCAGAAGAAGCCGCGGATGCTGTCGACGCGGTTGGCCATCCCGGACGCCGCGAGCGGGCGGCCGTAGCTGGTCTTGTTGTGGTTGTGGCCGGCCCAGTCGCCGCAGTTGGCGTGCATCGTGTCGGCGACGTACTCCGCGGCGATGTCTCTGGTCCACAGATCCGGGCTGATCGCCTCGGGATGCTTCTCGGCCGTCCATCGGCCGGCGATGCAGATCGTAGAGAACATCACCTTGGCAGTGCTGGACTCCTGACGGGCCAGCTTGCGCCAGCGAGGCCAGGAGCCGTTCCCGGTCGGCGGTGACGGACTGGCTGGCGCGGTGGAACCGTGCCGCCAACTCGCGGCCGCTGAGGTGGATGTAGCGCAATGTGGTGGACAGGTCCTGGTGCCCGGCGTACTGGGCGATCTCGTCCAGCGTCCAGTCCGCGCGGGCGAGGTCGGTCAGACGCTGATGCCGGAAGGTGTGCGGTGACAGCCGGGGGACCTCAGCGCGTCGTGCCAGCCCGGTCACGATCTTCGACCAGCTGGACGGGCCCAGCGGCGCTGACCGGTTGCGCCGCGATGTGCTCAGCAGCAGCCGTCCGCCGGCCCGGCCGACCAGTTGCCGACGGACCGCGATCAGCTGTCCGCCGGGGACGCCCGCCTCCCTCGACCGGCCCGGCCGGCGCCTCCGGACGCTTGCAGGCGGCCACCCCAGCGAGCATTGCGGCCACCGGCACGACGAGGGCGAGGATGCGACGCACCGGTGCGTTCAGGACGACGGCGCTCACGACCTGCTCGGCGAGGGTCTGCCTGACGCGCTGAAGGCGAATCACCCATCCGATCAGATCGGCCACGACGCCGGCTGGCTGAATATTGTGATGACGACCGGCAGCCACATGGTGCGATTCACGTTGCGCAAATATCACTAGTTCCTGTCGTCATTTCGGTCGAGCAGGCGACCTTCCGAAAAGCGCCGACCCTATTGCCGCCAGGCCGTATGCAAATGCGGCCTGGAGTCCGTAGACCCACCAGGAATGGTTGACGCCGCCGGGGCGGTAGAACGCCAGGTAGATCGGAAGCATCAGCACTTCGCCGAGTAGGCCGACGGTCCACGGCACACCGAGCAACCGCAGCACGAGCGGCCCCAACCATGGCAGGACCAGCAGCAGGTAGGCGAGCAACTCCAGCAACGGCCAGAAGTCGAACCGTTCCGAGTTGCTCCGCTCCTGATGCAACAGCACGCCCGCCGCGGGGGCGAGCAGGACGAAGCCCACCCCCGCGGCGAGCACGACGGGACGCCAGATCGATGCTCCGACTACCGTGCGTCCCGTCATGCTGGTTCCTTCCGCTTCGCGCCGGCCGTCAGTTGTTGACGAGTACCGCGTTCCCACGTGGTCCACCCAGTGAGGTTCCAAAATCCTGTCAGCTGGGTCTGTTGGGCTTCTCTGCAGCTCGTTCGTGCTCGCTGACGAATCCGCCGAGCACGGGTCGGCGTTTGATCCGCTCGCGGGTCAGGTCAACGATAGGACGGTCGGCCAATCCCTGGCCATGGCGTACCCGATCGGCACGACCAGGTCAGGCCGACGCCTCCGGCGCCGAGCGCCGCCAGCATATCGGTATGGCTGGTCGGCTCGGTCCAAGGGCCTTTCGTCCGCCGGAGGCTCTCGGCTCCACTATCCGAGTGCGAATTCGGGCCGGGATGGTGCGCCTGCCAACGGCAGGCCGATGATCTCGCGGGCTTCTGCCGGCGTGGCGGGCTCGAACCCCATGTCGGTGACCAGGCGCACGAGGCGCTCAACGAGCTGCACGTTGGTGGCCAGCTCGCCTTGGCGGTAGTAGAGGTTGTCCTCGAGGCCGGTACGCACGTGCCCGCCCAGCAGCAAGGCGTTCATCGCCGACGGAAGCTGAGCCGGGCCAATGCCGCTTACGCAGAAGGTCGCACCGGTGGGCAGAAGATCGACCATCTGCTGCAGGATCCGGGGAGAGTAGGGCATCGCGTTCTGGAAGCCACGGTGCGCGCCGAGGACGATGTTCACGAACGGTTGCCGGTCCAGGCCGGCGTCGATCAACGTGGACACGTCCTGTATGAGGTGGGTTGGGCTGAACACCTCCCACTCGGGCTTGATGCCGCGCTCCCACATGCCCTCCGCCAGGGCGCGGCAACGTGACGGGTTGGTGTTCATGAGGATCTCGGAGCCGTCGAACATGGCATTGATGGTCGTCGCGTCAAGCGTGCACATCTCGGCGCCGGCGTCCATGCCCTTGATGCGCTCCTCCCAGAGGATCTCGAGGTAGCCGTTGTCGGCCCGCGCGACGAGATCGCCGTTCACGCCGCCGCCCGTCGAGTTGTTGATGACGATGTCGCAGCGGGACCGGATCCGTTCGTTGATGTCACGGTACGTGTCCGGGTCGCAGGTCGCCTGGTCGTCCGGACGGCGGGCATGCACGGCCACAACGCTGGCGCCAGCGTTGTAGCAGTCGTACACGTCCCGGGCGATCTGCGCCGGCTGAGTCGGCAGGTTGGGGTTCTGTTTCTTGCTCGCCATCCCACCGGTCGGCGCGATGGTCACGATGACCTTCGTCGTGCTCATGATGATGTCCTCGCCTGCTGGGGTACGAGTTCACCGGTCTGACCCTCACCGGGCAGGAAGAGGTCAAGGTCATGCGGCGGGGTTTCGTCGCGGAGGTGTACGTCGACCGCGAGCAGGTACCCGGTGAGGGGGCACAGCCAGCCGGTCGTGGTGAGCTGTTCGTGCAGGGTCGCACCGGCACGGGCGGGCAGTTGGATCGGGAAGGATCGAGCGCCTTCACGCCAGCGGGTCGACCCGACGCTCAGCAGTGCGCCGTCGATGGTCTCGACCCGCCAACCGCCGTCGACCCCACAGATCGCGGCCAGCCGATCGGTGAGCCGCAACCAGCGTTCACCGTCGGCAAGGCCCGCGGGCGGCGTCGACGGATCCGGCTCGCGGGTGGTGTCCGGAACCGCCTCGACCGGGCAGCCCAGCCGCGCTGCCCGGATCGCTCGGCGAGTCTGGCGGGTCCGCTCTTCGTGCCAGCCTTCCGGTACGCCGGCTGCGCCTCTTGCCAGCACCACACCGTAGGTGTCCAACGCCGCGGCCGGGCTGACCACGCCCCGCCGTACGTCCGCCACGACGTGCTCGGGTTTGCGGTCGATCGGGTCGCCGACACCCCCGCCGCCCTGCCAGGTCACCGTGAACACGTCGGTGTCGCGGAGCGTACGCGCGCCTGGCTTGGGTCCGAGGTTCTCCATCGCCGCGGCGTCGAGCACCGAGCCGGCGAGGCGAGTCGAGTGCGCGGCGAGACCGGCCACGGCGTGCTCGAATCCCGCCGGCCCGTCGAGCAGGCCACGGGCGAATGTCTGCCGCACGGTGCTCCCGGGTAGCCCGCCGGAGAGTCCGGTGGCATTGGGTACCTCCGCGCCGTGCGTCATGATCAGTGCTTCGGTCGAACTGACCGTTACGGTCAGCGCCACCTCGACGGAGACACCGCCCCGTCGCCGCCCGGCGCCACCGGTGTCCGGGGCTAGTCGCCGGTACAGGTATCGCAGTGGCGTCTTCTGCTCGTTGACCTCGACATCGGCAATGGACGGGCATGGTGTGTTGATCGGACCGGCGGCGTCCTGCCCGTCATGGCTGACGAACGCGCCGAAGCCGCCGGCGAGGGGGTCCATCAGGTGCAGTCCGAAGCGCTCGCCGTACTGATTGTGTCCGCTCAGGTTGAAGGTGGCCATCGTGCCGCTGCTGACCGCCTGGGCACGGTGCGCGAAAAGAGGCGTGGCAGCCAGGAGCCGGTTCAGGGCCGCGGCGACGACGTTGCTGACCACCCAGACCGTCTCGACCGTCGCGCTGCCAACGGGCGCCGGCGCTACCGCCGTACAGATCAGGCCGTCGGGTGCCACAACCGTGACCGGTTTGAGCAGGCCGTCGTTCCAGGCGATGCCGAAGCCCAGGGTGGGTATCAGCGCTCCGGCGACGCCACCCACCAGGCCGGCTCGCGAGCAGTTGACGAAGCCGGGCGCCTGGGGAGATGACCCGGAGAAGTCAAGGGTGAGCTGGTCGCCCCGCTTGGTGGCGACAACATCGACGACATACAGCCGGTTGCTGTGCCCGTCATGCTCGAGAAAGTCCCGGGTGTGCACGACGCCGTCGGGCATCTGGCGCAGTCGTTCCCGCAGGGCTCGCTCCGCGTCGTCGACCATGCCGGCCATGGCACGCTGAACCGTGCCGACGCCGTAGCGGTGACAGAGTTCGACCAGCCGCTCAGCCGCAACGTTGAGGGTGGCGATGAAAGCCCGGATGTCGAGGCCCACCTGGGCGGGCAGCCGAGTCGCGGCCAAGATCATGGCGAGCACGTCGTCGCGCAGCTCGCCGCCGTCAACGAGCTTGACAGCAGGTATGCGCAACCCCTCCTGCCAGACTTCGCGCGCCTTGGGAGACCAGGAGGCGAAGTCCATGCCCCCCATGTCGGTTTCGTGTGCCATGACCCCGGCCCACGCGACGAGTTGGCCGTCGACGAACAGCGGTGCGCACATCTGCAGGTCGTTCTGGTGGAGTGCACCGACGAACGGGTCGTTGCCGATGATGCGGTCACCGTCACGCAGCCGGGTGCCGTTGGCGAGCAGGTGCCGGATGAGCGCGCCGACGGGCGGCGCCTCGAACGTGACCTGGTGGCCCATCGTCGCGAACGAACCGGTCGGCAGGTACAGGCCGGTGAAGAAGTCGCTCGCCTCGGTGACGGTCGGGCTGCCGCTCACCGCTTGGAGGGCGAGCCGCATATGGTCCGTGATGGCCACGAGCCGGCTGCGGACGATCTGGTCGAGCACCGGGTCATCGTCCGGGCGGGCGGGCATGGTGTTCATGGCGTTCTCATCCTCACGTGAATGACTCCGGCGCCGTCGGTGGTCGCCGTCGCATCGGGCGGTACGACCACGACGCACCCGGGCAGCTGGAGCAGGCTCGGTCCGGTGATGGTCTGCTCGGCGGCCGGACGTTCGGCCGCGTAGACCGCGGTGTCCGCGGGCATGTCGGCGTTGTCGAAGACGACCGGGCGCGTACCGCTGAACTCGAAGACGTCGCCGGCCCCGGATGCGGTCGGCAGGGGGGCCGGTGCCGTCACGACGGCGCGCACCGAGAGGATCTCGAAGCCGGCTTCACGGAAGCCGGCGCCCTTGCCGAACAGCCTCTCGTAGTCGGCTTCGAACCTGACCAGCAGTCGGGACAGGGCTTCGGCATCCGGCACTTCGTCGATGTCGACATCGAGATGATGGGCCTGGCCGTGGTAGCGGACGGCGGCCGTGTAGCGCGTGTGGGATTCACCGGCGTCGTCCGGCAGTACCAAGGTTGCCTGCATGTGCGCATCGGTCAGACCGGCGCGCAGCGCGGCCGCGTGGGCGTCGCCCGGCTCGACGCCGGCGGCCAGACGCAGATAACAGGTACGCGACGCGGTCGTGCGCAGGTCGCTCGTACCGGCCCCGTAAGCCGACTGCGCGGTGGCGGTCGGCGGCACGACGAAGCCGTCCAGTCCCAGCTCACGACACAGGGCCCACGCGTGCGACGGGCCACTGCCGCCGCCGGCTACCAGGACGAACTCGCGCGGATCATGGCCCCGCTCGATCGTGACCGCACGCAGCAGGTCCGCCATCGCGGCGTCGAAGACCTGGCGGATCGCGAGGGCGGCCTGCGTCGGGTTCAGCCCGAGGGGCGATGCGATGCGTTCTCGGATCGCATCGCGGGCCGCATCGATGTCCAGCCGGATTCCCCCGCTGTCGAACCGCGCGGCGTCCAGGACGCCCAGGAGCAGATCAGCGTCGGTGGTCGTGGGCTCGGTCCCGCCCTTGCCGTAGCACACCGGACCCGGAACGGCGCCCGCGCTGCGCGGGCCGACGGTGAGCATGCCGTCGGCAACCACAGCCACCGAACCGCCGCCCGCGCCGATGCTGGCCACGTCCACGCTGGGCACCAGCATGTCCGCCCCGCCGAACGTGACGTCGTCGCGCAGCAGCGGCGCGCCGTCAACCACGACGCCGACATCGAAACTGGTGCCGCCGACGTCCAGGGTCAGCACATTGGAGCGGCCCAGCGCGGCGCCCAGCGCCTGACCGGCGACCACGCACGACGCCGGCCCGCTGAGCAGGCCCTGCACCGGCTTCTGCGTCAGCGCGACGGCCGGCACGACGCCACCGGCGTTCGTGGTCATCATGATCGGTGCACGCATGCCCAACGCCTGCAGTTCCCGCTGCAGACGGAGCAGGTACCGGCCGGCGATCGGCCCCAGCGCCGCGTTGGCCGCAGTCGTGGACGCGCGGGCGTACTCGCCCACGGCGGGCGCCGCGACGTGCGAGAGGCTGACGAACGCATCCGGCATCAGCTCCGTCACCAGGTCTTGAACCGCGTTCTCGTGCGCGGGGTTCTCGGTTGCCCACAGCAGGCAGACCGCGACCGCCTCGACCTCAGCATCCGCGAGAGTCCGTAGCGCGGCCCGTACCGACTCCTTCCGCAACGGGACGAGGACCTGCCCTTGCGGGCCCACCCGCTCCTCGACCTCCATGACCAGTTCCCGGGGTACGAGCGGCGGGGTCCGGCCACGCAGGAAGTAGTCACCGCGGTCGAGACCGCGCAGACCCGCCGTGCCGCGGCGGAGCCGGCCGATCTCCAGCACGTCGCCGAAGCCCAGCGTGGTGATGAGGCCGACGCGCGCCGACGCTCCGGTCAGCAACGCGTTCAGGCCGACCGTGGTGCCGTGCCCGAACCGTGTCACCTGGCGGCACAGGTCGGCGGGCGTCATCTTGACCCGTTCGGCCAGCAGGTGCACGGTGTTGACGACGCCTGTCACGACGTCGGCCGTGGTCGGCGACTTGCAGACGTACGACCGTCCGTCCGGTGAGCGCGCCCAGAGGTCGGTGAAGGTTCCCCCGACATCGGTGCCGATGATCCACCCTTGCTCAGCAGCCCGCGCCGGCTGCTCGCCGCCGGTACGCGCGAAGGTTGTCACGGTGTATGCCCTCCTTGGTCCAGATGTGTGATCAGGGCGTCGAGCACCCACAGTCCGTCGTGGGTGAGTCGAAGGGGATTGATCTCAATGTCCGACACGTCGGGATGCTCGGTGAGGATGTCGCCGAGCAACACCAACGTCTCCGCGAGTTCTCCGACCGCGAGCACGGGGCCGCCGCGGTAGCCGTTGAGCAGCGCGCGACCGGCCAGGTCCTCGACCATGGTGGCGGCCTCCCGGACGGAGAGCGGCGCCAGACGGACGGCGACATCGCCCAGCACCTCCGCCGCGGTGCCGCCGAGACCGACCAGGACGATCGGCCCCACCGCCGGGTCGCGACGGGCGCCGACAACGAGGTCGACCCCGGGCGGACTCATGGCTTCGACGAGCACCTCACTGGCGCCGATGGCGGCCAGTGAGTCCCAGGCGGCGACGATGTCCGCATCGGTGTGCAGGTTCAGGCGGACACCGCCCGCATCGGTCTTGTGCGCGATGATCGGCCGCAGGATCTTCGCCGCGACCGGCGCGGCCAGCGCGGCGAGCGCTTGCCTGGCCCCGTCGCGGGAAGCGCAGCGGTGTCCTGGCGGAACGTTCAGGCCCAGCCCGGCAAGAGCGATCTTGATCTGCTGCTCGTCCCAGCCGCGGGACGCGCCGAACCCGATCGTCGACGCGCGGCTGGCGTCGCGGTCGGGGACGCGACGCAACCGGTCGCGCGCCTTCGCGTCGTCGGCCAGCGCGGCCAGCGCCGTGGCCAGGGCTGTCGGCCCCGGCACGCAGACGATTCCCGCGTCGAGCAGGCGGCGCGCCGTATCGGAGACGTCGTCACCGGCGCCGCCGATGCCGACGATCACGGGCGCTGACTCCGGGCATGTCCGGGCGGCCAGCGCCGCGGGCAGGTCGACGGCGCCGGGCTCGATGAGGGCGTACACCCCGACAAGGTCCACGCCGGGGTCCTCGGCGGTGATGTCGATGACGTCCGCGAAGCCCGGACCGGGGCGCCCCGTGTCGACCGGGTTGGCTTGATAGGTCAGTGGGGGAAGCACGGCGGCGAGGCGCTCGCGGCTGGCGGCGGCGAGTTCGGGGAGGTGGACGCCGCGCCCACGTAGCTGGTCAAGGGTGATCAAGCCCGGGCCGGCCTGCGCCGTGACGAGGGCGATGCCCGGACGCGGGGAAGGGCGCAGCCGCGTGCGGGACAACGCCACAACGGCGTCGATCAGTGCCCGCTCGTCGTCGACGAGCACCGCACCGGCCTGGCGGAGTGCGGCCCGGGCGGTACGCCACGATGTGGCCAGTGCACCGGTGTGCGACTGGGCGAACGCGCCGATGTCGTGGCGGCCGACGATCGAGGCAACGACCGGCCGGTCGGCGACGAGACGCTCCACCGTCGGCAGCAACGCGGCGGCGTCGGTGATCGACTCGACATGCAGTGCGACCGCCGCCGTCTCCTCGTGCCGAGTGAGGTAGTCCAGCACGTCGGCGGTGCCGACATCGACCGCGTTGCCCAGACCCACCCCCAAGCTGATGCCGTGGCCATGGGCGGCCAGCATGAGGGCGATCGTGTGGTGCACGCCGCCGCTCGCCGCCACGACCGCGATCCGTCCCGGGAGCACGTGGCTCATTGCGGGTACGAAGCTGGCCACGAGACGTCGGCCGGGAACGACGAAGCCGGACGTGTTCGGTCCGAGGAGCCGAACACCTCCTTCGACTGCCGCGCGGCGCAGCTCGTCCTGCAACGCGAGGCCCGATGGTCCGCTCTCCGCGAATCCGCCCGCACAGACCAGCACGGCCCGGACCCCGGCGGCCCCCGCCTCACGGACCGCATCGGGGCAGGCCGGCGCGGGCAGGCAGATCGCCGCGAAATCGATCGGTCCGCCCACGTCGATGGCCTGACGCAGGTCGCCGGAGATGCCGGCCCGAGGGTCGGGGGCGCGGCTGTTGATCAGCGCCACGCCGCCGGCGGCGGCCGCCAGGGAGCGGCCCATCACGGCACCGAGCTTGCCCGGCTGTCGGGACGCGCCCAGCACCGCGCAACGCCGCGGGGCAAAGAGCGCGTCGAGTCCCGCCCGCTCGATCGCGGTGGTCTCAGCCACGTTGGTCTCCGTCTCCTGACCGCGCCCACCCGGGCAGATCCTCGCTCGTGATGACCACGAAGTCTGCGCGCCCGGACAGGACGGCCGTCTCGGCGACCTCGGGCTCCCCCGCGTTCACCACGATCGCGGTGGTCGCCCCGTATGCGAGGCGCAGCTCCTCGCTGAGCAGCGCACGGGTGAAACGGGTTCCGCCGTCGACGACGACGAGGGCGGCCTGAGCGGCGGCGGAGGCCGCCTGGGCCGCCGCGTCGGCGACCTCGGTGGTGCGGTCAGGGGCGGTGGTGCGAAGCGCCCATGGCGCGCTCGATGACCTGGACGCGGGCGCAGCCGCGTGCAGCGGCAGCCGCAGGGTCTGTCCAGAGGCGCAGGGCGCCAGCACACCGCCCGGGTCGGTCGGCAGGACGCGGCCGGCAACGCTTTCGTGAGCCAGCCGACCCGGGCTGTGCAATGGCGGTGCCCCGTGTTCGCCGGCCCATCGCCCACGGACCGCCTCGACGAAGCGTCGATCGCGCCGTTCCAGGCGGTCCACCGGGAGGGTGCGGGAGAAGAAGTGGAAGGCGAACTGCCAAGGATCCAACGCCTGGTACAACCGTCCGAAGTGCTCCCACCAGGCCAGGCTGGGCGCGGCCGACTGCTGAATCTTCTCCACCGACGGCCGGGCGCGCTCTTCGTAGCGACCCAACCCCTCGTCGAGGTCGTCGACGGTGGTCAGGCAGTCGGCCAGCACGATGGCGTCCTCCATGGCCATCTTGGTGCCGGAGCCGACCGAGAAATGAGCCGTGTGGGCGGCATCGCCCAGGAGCACCACGTTGCCGTGCCGCCAGGTGGCCGCCCGGCGGGTGCGGAAGTTCGCCCACCGCGAGTTGTTGACCAGCAAGGGCGTTGCGCCGATGTGCTCGGCGAAGAGCTTCTCCAGATACCTTCTGGACTTGGTGTCGCTGGGGCCGGGAGGCTGCTCGACGTCGAACTCGTCGAGGCCAGCCGATCGCCATGACGCCTCGTCGGTCTCCACGATGAAGGTTCCGGTGCGCGCGTCGATCGGGTAGGCGTGCACGGCGAAGACACCGTCCGGGCTCTGCTCGTGCAGGAATGTCAGCCCCGGGAAGGCATGCGTGGTGCCGAGCCAGATGAACTTCGCGGTGGCCTGCTCGCAGCTGGGTCGGAAGTGCTCGGCGAGTTGGGTACGCAGCCTGGAGTTGGCGCCGTCGGCGGCGACGACGACGTCGAAGCCGGCAGTGTCTGCCAGCCCCACCTCGGTACGGAAGCGGACATTGACGCCGGCCTCGATGGCGCGCCGTTGCATGAGAGCCAGCAGCGTCTTTCTGCCCACGGCCGCCATGCCGTTGCCGCCGGCCGTCCAGCGCTCCCCCTTCATCCGGACCTCAATGGTGTCCCAACGCGCGCCGTGGTCGACCAGGGCCTGCTGGAGGACCGGGTCGGCGTCATTGATCGAAGCCAGGGTCGTGTCCGAGAAGACGACGCCGAAGCCGAACGCGTCCTCGGCGCGGTTGCGTTCCCACACCACGACCTCGATGTCGGGACGCGCCCTCTTCAGCAGGATCGCGAGGAACAGCCCCCCGGGACCACCGCCGGCGATAGCGACTTTCATGCCTTGCCTTTCTCGCGTCGTTCATGGCCAGGGGCGCCAGGTCCCTGGCCAGCCGGCGCAACGTGTGACAACATTGATGTGTGCGTCAGAGATTTGTCACAAATACTCGAGGTCGCGGCCCGCGGCCGATCCGACCCCTCCTACGGCTGCCGTGATGACCGATGCGGCACGCAATACGCGATCTGTCGTTTTCGACCTGTTCGGCGACTTCATCCGCTACGAGGGCGGGGCAATCGGCCTGTCGAAGCTGTGCCAGCTGCTGGCGCCGTTCGAAGTGCAACCCGACGCGGCTCGGGCAACGATGACGCGGCTGCGCACGGAGGGCTGGTTCAGCTCCGAGCGCAGCGGCCGCACGGTCATGTACTCGCTCACCCCAAAGGGGCTGTCCATGTTGGACGAGGGTCGCGAGCGAATCTTCAACCGTGACGACGCCGCATGGGACGGCACCTGGCACCTGGTGACCTACCAGGTGCCCGAGGACCGACGCAGCGTCCGGGACGTGCTTCGCAAGCGCCTGGCCTTCCTGGGGTACGGCGCTCTGGCCCCCGCGACCTGGGTGTCGCCGCGCGATCACGCCGACCGTGTCACGGCACTGGCGAACGAACTGACGGCAGACGAGCCGGGCCTGCACCTGACCCAGCTGACGGCGCGCACCGGCAGCCGGGAAAGCGATCGCGAGATGGCACATCGTTGCTGGCAATTGGCGGAACTGAACGGCCAGTACCGCGACTGGCTCGCCGACTGGCGGCCCACCTTCCCGCGTGTGCACTCGGGTGCCAGCCGTGGTTCGGACGCCCTCGTCACCCGGGTCAACCTGGTGCGAAGCTATCGGCGGTTCCCGTTCGCCGACCCGGGGCTTCCTGCCGAACTGCTGCCGCACCCCTGGCACGGAGACACGGCATGGTCCGAATTCATCGCCGCCTACCGAGCGCTCGGCGCCGAGTCCGGTGCCTGGTTTCGCACAGTTCTGGACGAATAACCAAGCTTCCGGGTCGCGGTGATCGCCGCGACCCGGAATCCGCGCTGAATGAATGACCCGGAGCGCCAACATGGCCTTCTACACTCCCCACATGGACCTTGACCTGCGTCTGGTCCGCTACTTCGTGGCGGTTGCCGAAGAGCTTCATTTCGGCCGGGCGGCTGCGCGTCTGTACATCGCGCAACCGTCGCTTTCCGCCCAGATCCGCCACCTCGAGGAATTGCTGGGCACCCAGCTGCTGGTTCGCACCACCCGCCGCGTCGAGTTGACCCCGGCCGGTGCCCTTTTCCTCGCCCCGGCGCGGCAACTGCTGGCCGCCGCGAGCGAGGCGCTGCGTGCCGCGACCGCGCCGGCACCGGTCCGCGTCGCGACCATCGTCGACGGCCTCGACACCCTTCCGAAGATCCTGCGAGAGATGCGCCGCCTGCATCCGCAGCTGGATGTGGCGCAGGGCATCGCGGGGATGCCACGGCAGCTCGCCGAGGTCGAGGCAGACCGGCTCGATGTCGCGCTCGGACGGCGTACCCGGCTGCCGGTCGGCCTCGCCGGCGAACTCGTCCGATTCGATCCGGTACGGGTGGTCATGCGCGCGGACTCCTCTCTGGCGGCCCGGGATCCCCTGCCGGTCGCCGCGCTCGGCTCGGCACGTTGGGTGTTCGGCAGTACCGAGCACACCCCCGACTGGGTGGATTTCGTGGTCGGCTTCCTGAAGGAAGCGGGCGTCGACCCCGGACCGGTGCGGTGTTCCCAGGTGCCCCTGTCGGCCATCCTCGAGCAGGTCAGCGAGCTGGATGGCGTGTCCGCCTGGCCGGTGTCCTGCCCTGACCCAGGATTCGGCCTTGTCGTACGGCGGCTGGTCGAGCCGACGCCGGTGTTCGAGTGGGAACTCGTCTGGCGGCGGGATGCCGCGAGCCGCCCCGCGGTCACCGCCATGCGCGCCGCGGCTCGCGCGGCCGCAGATCGGTGCGGATGGCTGGATCCGGGGCTGGCCGTCACCAGGGCAGCGGCGTAGGCGGCTGTGGGATGAGCCCACCGGTCCGCTCGATCGCCTCGAACAGGTGCGCGTGCGACTCGTCCATCAGCCGCAACCGCGCAGCCGGGTCTGCCAGCAGGCGGCCGTCTCGCTTGAGAACGCGGCCGGCGACCATGACGGTGTCGACGTTGCCCGCGTGCGCGTGCATGACGACGGCGGCAACCGGGTCGTTGACGGGCAGCATGTTGGGCGCGTCGCCGCGGATCACGATGATGTCGGCTTCCTTGCCGGCGGTGAGGGTGCCGACTCGGGAATCGAGCCCCAGTGCCCGCGCGCCGTTGATGGTCGCGCCTTCCAGGTGGGACAACGCGGACGGGTTGATCAGGTCCGGACCGTGGTATCGCGCGAGCTCCGAATCGTTGCGCAGCATCCGTTCCGTCTGCAGGGCAAGGCGGACTTGTGGAAACAGGTCGCCGGAGTTGTTGGAGATCACGTCGCAACCGAACGTGCACTCGCCGCCGACGGCCATGAACCGCCCGTGCGCCGGGTGCCCCATGCCCATCTGCATTTCGGTCTCCGGCGTGGTGGAGATGGATCCGCCGGTATCGGCGACGCGCCGCAACTCGTCGTCGGTTGTCTGGTTCATGTGCACCCAGACCAGGTCTGGTCCGAGCAGGCCCTCCTGTTCCAGAAAGGCGACCTCCGACACCGGCTGCGGGAACATCACCGCGTTGGCGTGCAAGGTGATCCGCAGGCCGAGGCTCCGGGACGTGGCGACCTCTTGCGTGACGCGCTCGATGCCCGCCACGAGCACATCGCTGAGGCTGATGCCCATCGTGACGAGACCAGCGTCAGACGACAGCTCGTTGGTGCGCAACTTGCGGGCGTGTTCGATGCGCTGGGCGAGGGTATTGAAGTAGACGTCCGCCACCGGCACGTCGTTGAGCCCCAGCGCGAACATGGACCGGATGCCGGACTCCCTGGTCCCCTGCAGCGCCGCGTCGGCGTGTTCCGGGGTATTGATGCAATGCGAGAAGTCGAGGACGGTGGTGACACCGGCATCGATGGCCTCGAGCATGCCGAGGTAGTTCCCGACATACATGTCGTGGGGGCGGTAGTGCACGGCGGCCTGGAAGCGGATCGAGCGAATGTAGTCCTTCAGTGACCAGTCGTACGTGACACCACGCAGCTGCGTCTGCCAGACGTGGCGATGCGTGTCCACCATTCCGGGCATGACGATGCAGCGTGTCGCGTCGACGATGTCGGCGTCCGCGGAAGGGATGTGGTCGGAGACCTCGACGATGCGAGTTCCTTCCACCAGTACATCGGCGCGGCGCGGCCGGTCACCGGGTTCCATCGTCAGCACGAGGCCGTTGCGAATTAGGATGCGATCGGGCATGACAACCTCCTTGTCGCTGCCTGTTTCGGCATGCACAGTCAAACCCCGCGCAGGTTCCTCGGTCCAAGACCTGTTCGAGCGCGTTTAGGAGGCGCTACCTATCACTGGACGCCGCGGCCGGGAGTTCCTCCTGATCTGCGTCATCGTCGCCGTCTCTCCGGTCACGGTCACCTGGTTCGGAGGCGGTGTCGTTGCGCCACCAACTCGCGGTGTTGCAACGCCAACTCGACGAGGTCGGCGTCGTCGCCGCTGAGGCGAGCGAAACGCATGCTCGCCGCGTTCGGCGCCGGGCTGCCTGCCCTGCGGCTCGATTAGATCGGCAGCACGCCGGGCGGGAGCGGCGCGCGCTCCTGGGCGTCGAGGAACGCCTGCACGACGGCGCTGTCGGCCCGGCGGCGCAGCCAGAACAGCGCGACGTGGCGGTGCGCGGTCACCGAGTCGATGGTGCGGATCGTCAGGCCCTCGGTGCTGGTGGTCGCCAGGGCGAGGCGGTTGATGACACCGATGCCGAAGGCGGCGCGCACCAGCGCCACCAGCGTGGTCGGCTGGTCGGTCAGGTACACGATGTTGGCCCGCCCGGCGGCCTCGCCGAGCGTGTTGCGGACGTCGAACCCGCCGCCCTCCTCCTCGGTGCCGGCCGGGTTGCCGATGAGTGGCCGGGCCAGGACGTCCTCGACGCTCACCGTGGCCAGCGCGGCCAAGGGGTCGTGCTCACGCATGACCGCGACGATGTCCTCGTGCCAGATGGTGCGATGGCACAGCGTGGTCTCGCGCATCTTCGGCAGGAGCGGCCGGAAGGCGAGGTCGACGGTGCCGCCGGCGACCATCTCCTCCAGTGTTGCGGCGGTGCCCTCGTGCAGCTCGACGGTGACGCCGGGGTGGCGGGCCTGCAGCTGCTGCAGCACGCCGGGCAGGTACGCCGAGCTGACGCTGGGATAGCTGCCGATGGTCACGTGGGCGACGATGTTGTCGAGCGTGCTGCGCACCGCCTCGACGCCGCGCTGCAGCTCCAGCATGGCCGCCATAGCGTGGCCGCGGAACAGCTCGCCGGCCGCGGTCGTGCGGATCGGCCGGGCCTTACGGTCGAACAGGGTCACGCCGAGCGCGTGCTCCAGCGCCGCGATGTGGGCGCTGACCCGCGACTGCGACAGGTGCAGCGCGACGGTGGCGGCACCGAAGCCGCCCCGGTCCGCCACCGCAAGGAAGCTGCGCAGCCAGGCCGTCTGCAGCGACATGGCGTCGCGCGGGTCACGCGGCGCGAGGTCGATCGCATCGAGATCTTCCGGCTCCTCGGGCGCGCTCATCGGCGGCCGTCCCGCGCCGCCACGACCAGCTCGGCAAAGTGCACGACCCGAGTGCGCAGCCCGACGCGCCGGGCCGCGCTGCTGAGCTGGCGCTGGCAGCCGGGGTTCACCACGACCAGGAAGTCTAGATCCAGTTCGGCGAGCGCGGCCAGCTTCGGGGCGAGCATCCGGCGGCTGTCGCGCGGGCGCAGGATGGCACAGGTGCCGGCGGCGCCGCAGCAGTCGCCCACGCCGTCGCACAGTTGGCAGGAGTCCTGCAGGCCAAGACGGGCCGGCCGGCCGCCGACGCGGATCGGGCCCGGCGGCGGCCGCACCTCGACGTTGGCGGCGCCGACGATGCGGCCGAGGTCGGCGGCGAGCGCGGTCATACCGCCGTCATCCCGCCGTCGACGACGAGGGCGGCGCCGTTGATGAACCGGCCCTCCGGCCCGGCGACGAAGGACACCATGGCGGCGATCTCGTCCGGCGTGCCCATGCGTCCGTCGAGCTGCCGGGCCGCCATCGCCGCCCGGGCGGCCTCCGGGTCGGGCGCGCCGGCGAGGATCTTGCCGACCCATTCGGTTTCCACGGTGCCGGGGCAGATCGCCACGCACCGGATGCCGTCGCGGGCGTGGTCGACGGCGATGGCCCGGGTGAGCCCGATCAGGCCGGCCTTGGAGGCGCAGTACGCGGCCCGGCGGCTCAGCCCGACGAGGCCGCCGACGGACGCGATGTTCACGATCACGCCCCGGCCGCGGTCGAGCATCAGCGGCAGCGTCGCCCGCGTCGTGAGGAACGGGCCGGTGAGGTTTACCGCCAGCACCCGCCCCCAGTCCTCGTCGCTGGTCTCCAGCACGGTCGCGGCCACGCCGATGCCGGCCACGTTCACCAGCACCTCCGGGGCGCCGAAGGTCACCGCGATCTCCCGGGTGACCGAGCCGACCGCGAGCGGGTCGCACAGGTCGAGCTCGAACTCCTGCGCCTTGCCGCCGAAGCCCTCGATGCGGGCACGGGTCTCGGCCAGCCCGGCGACGTCGAGGTCGACCAGGGCGACCCGGTGACCGTCGCGGGCCAGCGACACGGCGGCGGCGCGGCCGATGCCGGAGGCGGCGCCGGTCACGACGGCGACGGCACTCACGAGTACGCCGTCCCTGGCAGCGAGCCGTCCATGGCGTAGCCGCCGTCGACGTCGAGGCAGGCGCCGGTCGTGTAGCACGCCTCGTCGGAGGCGAGGTAGCAGATGGCCGCGGCCACCCACTCCGGCGGCGCGATCTTGCCCAGCGGGATCTTCGCCTCCAGGGCCCGCACAATCTGCGGGGTGTAGATGGGCGCGCTCATCCCGGTACGGGTGGCGCCGGGGCGCACGCAGTTCACGGTGATGCCGTGCGGCGCGAGCTCGGACGCCATCGTGCGGCTCATCGCCTCGAGGCCGCCCTTGGTCGCCGTGTAGGGCGCCGCGTTCGGCTCGGAGACCACGGCGTGCACCGACGAGACGTTGACGATCCGGCCCGGGGTTCGCGTGCCGACCATGATGTGGGCGACGGCCTGGCTCAGGAAGAAGACCCCAGCCAGGTTCACGGCGAGCACGCGGTCCCAGTCCTCGCGCGTCACCTCCAGGAACGGCGCGATGTGCAGGACCCCGGCGACGTTGGCCAGCACGTCGACCCGCCCGGCCTCGGCGCGTAGCCGGGCCGACAGGCGCTCGGGGGCGGCAGGGTCGGCGACGTCGAGCTCGACCGTGTGCAGGCGCTCCGCGACCGCCTCCGGCCACGGGTCGGTGTGCCGCACGTCGACGGCGAAGACCGTGGCCCCCTCGGTCAGCAGCCGCGTCGCCGTGGCCCGGCCGATGCCGGAGTCGGCGCCGGTGACGACCGCGACCTTGTCGCTGAATCTCATCGTGTACCTCTCGTGCCGATCGGAAGAACTATGTTCACAGGACGGCCCCCATCTGCCACGGCACGATCTCGTCGGTGCCGAACCCCAGCGCCTCGGATTTGCTCGGGGCGCCGGAGGCGAGGTCCACGAGAGCCTCGAACAGGCGGATGCCGAAGTGGACCTGCTCGTCGCGCGACATCGCGGGCCCGGCGTCGAAGTCCATGTCGCCGCGCATGCGCTCGAACAACTGCGACGTCGTACTGATCTTGAGGCACGGAGCCGGCCGGGACCCGAACACGGAGCCGCGCCCGGTGGTGAACGCCAGCAGGTTCGCCCCGCCGGCCACCATGCCGGTCGCCGACACCGGGTCGTAGCCGGGAGTGTCCATGAACGTCAGCCCGGCGGCGGTAACCCGCTCGGCGTAGGCGACCACGTCGTTGAGCGGGCTGGTGCCGGCCTTGAGGACGGCACCCAGCGACTTCTCCCAGATCGTCGTGATGCCGCCGACCTTGTTGCCGGTGGACGGGTTGCTGTCCAGCGCGGCCCCGTTGCGCGCCGTGTACTCCTGCCACCACCGGATCAGCTCGTCGATGCGCCCGGCGACCTCCGGCGTCGCGGCCCGGTCGCGCAGCAGGTGCTCGGCACCGTAGATCTCCGGGGTCTCGCCGAGCACGACCCGCCCGCCGGCCGCGACGAGCAGGTCGGCAGCGACGCCGAGCGTCGGGTTCGCGGTCAGGCCCGAGTACGCGTCGCTGCCCCCGCACTGCAGCCCCAGCGTCAGCTCGGCGACCGGGATCGGCTCGCGCCGCAGCGCCGCGACCTCTCCGGCCATCCCCGCGATGCGCTCCAGCGCGGCGTTGACGGTGGCCGCCGTCCCGCCCAGCTCCTGGATGCCGAGCGTCTCGGCCGGGACCGTCGCGCCGAAGACGTGCTCCGGCTGGTTGATCTCGCAGCCGAGGCTGATCGGAAGGACCGCGGCAACATTGGGGTGCGCGGCGTAACCGCGCAGCGTCCGGCGCAGGATCTCGTCCCCCGGCGTGCCCTCGGCCAGCCCGCAGCCCAGGCCATGGGTCAGCGCGATCACACCGTCCAGGCCGGGCAGGCCCGCGTGCGCGGCATTGGCGGCCTGCGCAACCAGGCGCGCGACCGTCGCCGAACAGTTGACGGTCGGCAGCACCGCGATGTAGTTGCGCGTCGCCGCCCGGCCGTCGGGTCGGCGGTAGCCGAGGAAGTGCTCGCGGGTCGGCGCGGCCGGCGGCCGCCACGACCCGCCGGCGCGGTGCGCCGCGCCGGGGCCGGCGTGCGGCCCGATGCCAAGATTGTGCACGTGGACGTGGGCGCCGGCCGGGATGTCGCGCCGGGCCGTGCCGATCACCTCGCCGTACTTGCGCACCGGGGCGCCCGCGGCGACGGCCCGGACGGCGACCTTGTGCCCCGCCGGGATGTCGTCGGCCGCGGCGACCACGCCTGCGGCGGTGCGCACCGGCGTGCCCCGTTCGACGTCGGCCAGGACGAGGCCGACGTCGTCGACGCCGGGCCGGGGCACCAGCGGTTCCACGACGCCGGCCGGCGCGGTCGTCGTCATGAAAGCACTCTTTCGGAACCGGAACCGGTGGTTGGAATCGCCTGCGGCTGCGTCATGCCGTCGACCATAGGTCTGCGCGGGCCCGCAGCGAAGCGTGAGTAACGAAACGGCGCGATCCGTATCGCGAATGCTGCGGCGATCCGATTTCCGGATGATCGCGTGCCGAAACATGCGCTTCACCGGCATGATCGCCGGGCGTAGCGTCAGCGGCACCTTGAGCCCGATTCAGCCAATTCGAAATTGTAGCGGGAGGCGTTAGATGTCCGAGCCGGCGATCTCGGTCGGCAACGTGTCGAAGTCCTTCGGCGGCATCACCGCCGTGGACCGCGTCTCGTTCACCGTCTCCGGCGGCGAGGTCGTCGCGCTGGTCGGGGAGAACGGCGCCGGCAAGTCCACCATCAAGAACATCATCGGCGGGACGCTGCGACCCGACGCCGGGCACGTCCATCACGCCGCCGGCGTCGCCACGGTACACCAGGAGACCAGCCTGTTCCCCGACCTCACCGTCGCCGAGAACGTGTTCATCGACCGGCTGCGCGAGGCCGGCCGCGCGACGGTCCGCCCCGCCCGCCTGCGCCGGGCGGCCGCGCCCGTGCTCCGCCGCGTCGGGGCCGGCTTCGGACCGGAGACGGTCGTGCGCGACCTGTCGGCCGGGCAGCGCCAGCTGGTGGAGATCGCCAAGGCGCTGGCCACCGGCCCGCGGGCGATCGTGTTCGACGAACCGACCGCCTCGCTCAACCTTGTCGAGCGCGAGCTGGTCATGGGCATCGTCGAGCAGCTGCGCGCCGACGGCGTCGCCGTCCTCTACATCTCGCACTACCTGGAGGAGATAGCCCGGCTCAGCCAGCGCGTCGTGGTCATGCGCGACGGGCGCGTGGTGGCCGACCGCCCGACGCGCGAGCTCGACCGGGCCGCGCTCGAGTCGCTCATGGTGGGCCGGGAGCTCGCCAGGGGCTACCCGGTGCCGGCGCCTCCGCGGGCGGCGACGGCGCTGTCGGTGCGTGACCTGGGCGACGGCGCCCGGGTCGCCGGCGTCTCGTTCGACGTCGCCGAAGGAGAGATCTTCGGCCTGGCCG
Organism: Dactylosporangium salmoneum; assembly: GCF_039532525.1. Classification (NCBI taxonomy): domain Bacteria; kingdom Bacillati; phylum Actinomycetota; class Actinomycetes; order Micromonosporales; family Micromonosporaceae; genus Dactylosporangium; species Dactylosporangium salmoneum. The sequence continues at coordinate 40,492 of NZ_BAAARV010000006.1, read as the reverse complement.
GCCTGATGGGCTCGGGCCGCACGGAGGTGGCGCGGGCGGTCTTCGGCCTGGCCGGCGCGATCGGGCAAGTCGAGGTAGGCGGCCGGGCGCTGCGGCGCGGCAGCGCCCGCGCCGCCATCGCGGCCGGCCTGGCGTTCGTCACCGAGGACCGCCGGCACGAGGGGCTGTTCCTGGACCGGCCGATCCGCGAGAGCCTGTCGATCGTCGACCTGCCCGCGGTCTGCCGGTCCCGCCGCCTCGGCTGGCTCGACGGCGGCCGCGAGCGGCGCCTGACCGAGGAGCTGGCCGGCCGGGTCCGCTTGGTCGCCCGCGGCGGCCTCGGCGCCGGCGGCGGTTCGCTGAGCGGCGGCAACCAGCAGAAGGTCGTCCTGGCCAAATGGCTGGTGCGCCGGCCGCGCGTGATCATCCTCGACGAGCCGACCCGCGGCATCGACGTGGGCGCCAAGGCCGAGATCTACCGGCTGCTCGTCGACCTGGCCCGCGACGGCACCGCGATCCTGCTCATCAGCTCGGAGATGGAGGAGGTACTGGGGCTCAGCCACCGCGTCGGCGTCATGCACGACGGCCGCCTCGCCGGCATCCTCGAGGGGTCCCGGGCCACGCAGCACGCCGTCATCCGGCTCGCCACCGGGGGCACCGCATGAGCGCCCGCCTGTGGGCCGCGGTGCGGCGCGAGCCGCTGCTGCCGGTGCTGGTCGTGCTGCTGATCGGGCTGTCGCTGGCGTACCACGAGTTCGCCACCGTGGCCAACGTCCGCAACATCGCCGTGCAGGCGAGCCCGCTGATCGTCGCCGCGGTCGGGATGACCTTCGTGATCATGACCGGCGGGATCGACCTGTCCGTCGGGTCGATGCTGTTCCTCGCCGCGGCGATCGAGACGGGCGGGGGCCTGGCCGGCCGCCCCGCCGCCGTGGTCTTCGCCGTCGTCGCGGTCGCCGGCGTCGCCATGGGCCTGCTCAACGGGCTGGCCGTCGCCCTTACCCGGGTGCCCGCGCTCGTCGTCACCCTCGCCACGATGCAGGTGTTCCGCGGCGCGGGCGGCCACGTCACCGGGCAACAGAACATCGACCTGCCGGCGGGGCTGCGGGGCATCGGCACCGCCGTCGTGCTCGGGGTGCCGGTGCCGGTTCTGCTCGCGGCGACGGTCGCGCTCGCCGGGGTGTTCGTCTTCGGTCGTACGACGTTCGGGCGGTACGTCCAGGCGGTGGGCTCCAGCCCGGAGGCGGCCGCCAACGCCGGCCTGCCCGTCCGCGGGGTCCTCGTCGGCGCGTACGCGGTGGCCGGCCTGCTGGCCGCGGTCGCCTCGCTCGCCCAGACGGCCCGGCTCGGCGCCGTGCAGCCGTCGATCGGCCAGGGCTACGAGCTGACCGTCATCACGGCCGTGGTCCTGGGCGGCACCACCCTGCTCGGCGGGCGGGGCAGCATCGGCGGCACCGTCCTCGGCGCGCTCGTGCTCACGACCGTGCAGACCGGCCTCGTGTTCTCCGGCGCCTCGCCGTACGTCTTCGACATCGTCCGCGGCGGCGTGCTGCTCGCCGCGGTCCTCGCCGCCGGCGCCCGCTGGACGCGCCGGCGCCGTTCCCCCGCACCCCCTTCCCCCAACGTCGCATTGGAGTTGTCGTGAAACGGTTCCGCGTAGCACCCCTCCTGGCCGCGGCCGCCGCCGCGTCGCTGTTGCTCGCCGCCTGCGGCTCCGCCAAGGACTCGGGCTCATCCAACGGGTCGGCCGGGAAGAAGCGCACCATTGGGGTGAGCTTCGACCTGCTCAATGCGATCCGCCAGGCCGAGAAGGCATCGATCCAGAAGGCCGCGGACGCCGCCGGATACGCCGTCGAGTTCGCCGTCGCCGACCAGGACGCCCAGAAGCAGGCCGCCCAGATCCAGGACTTCATCCAGACGAAGAAGGTCGACGCGGTCGTCGTCATCGCGCAGGACGGCCAGCAGATCGCCTCGTCGGCCAGCCTCGCCAAGGCCCGCAACGTCCCGTTCCTGGCCATCGACCGCGCGGTCGCCGACCAGCAGAACATCACGTTCCAGATCACCGGCGATGCGGTGGCCGACGGCAAGCTGGTCGCCGCCGAGTTCCTCGCCGCGGCGAAGACCACGCCGCTGCGGGTGCTCGAGCTGGTCGGCGGCCTCACCGACCAGAACGCCATCGGCCGCCGCGACGGGTTCAACGCCGCGATCGCCGCCGGGACGGGCGTCACCATCGTGAGCCAGGTGCCGACCGACTGGAAGCCCGAGCAGGCCCTCGACGGCACCTCGAACGCGCTGCAGAAGGACCCCACGATCAACGCCATCTACTCGCCGTCGGACTTCCTGCTGCCCTCGGTGCAGTCGGCGCTGATCGCGGCCGGCCGGCTCGCGCCGATCGGCGACCCCAAGCACGTCTTCCTGGTGACCATCGACGGCGACCAGAACGGCTGCAAGGCCATGCGGGCCAAGACCCTCGACGCCGACATCGCCACACCCGTCGACGACTTCGGCAAGCAGGCCGTCGCGGCGGTCACCACGGCGCTCGGCGGCAAGCCGATCGACCCGAAGAGCGTCCAGGCCAAGGGGCTCACCCTCAACCAGGCCAACTACGCCACGACCAGCGCACAGGTGTGGGGCTGTGCGTCCTGAGTCCACCCGCACGGAGGGCTCCGCCGTGGAGCCCTCCGCCGCGGCCCCCGCCACTCGGGGCGGCCGCGCCCGCCCCGAGTGGCTCGCCGACCTCGCGATGCTGCCCGCCCTGCTGGGCCTGGTCGCGGTCCTCGGCGTCGTCACCGACGGCCTGCTCACGCCCTCAAATCTGATCAACGTGCTGAGCCAGTCGGCGGTCGTCGCCATCGCGGCGATCGGCGCGACGTTCGTGATCCTGACCGGCGGGATCGACCTGTCGACGGGCAGCGTGATCGGGGCCGGCGGGGTCGCCGGCGCCGCGGTCCTCGTCGGCACCGGCAGCCTGGCCGCCGGCGTCGCCGCCGGCCTGGCGACGGGGACCGCGATCGGCGCGCTGATCGGGCTCGTCGTGGCGCGGCTCGGGGTCGTGCCGTTCGCCGTGACGCTCGCCGCGCTCTACGTCGTCGGCGGCGCCACCACCCTGCTCAGCCACGGCCGGACGATCGCGCCGGTGCCCGTCGGCTTCATCCGCTTCAGCATCGACGGCCCGGCCGGCGTGCCGGGCGCCGTCTGGCTCGCCCTCGTGCTGTACGTCGTCGCCCAGGTCGCGCTGACACGCACCGCGTGGGGCCGCCGGGTGCTGCACGTGGGGGCCAACGCCGAGGTCGCGCGCATCAGCGGCGTTGACGTCGCCCGCATCCGGATCTCCGTCTACGCCGCCGCCGGGCTCTGCTCGGCGATCGCCGGCCTGGTGCTGACCTCGGGGCTGGCCGGGGCCGGGGCGAGCATGGGCGGCCCGCTGCTGCTCAACATCGTCGGCGCCGTCGTCCTGGGCGGCACCCGCCTCACCGGCGGCCGCGGCAGCCTGCTGCGCACCGGCATCGGCGTGTTGTTCCTCGGGTTCCTGTCCAATGGGATGAGCCTTCTCGGACTGCCCAGCTTCGATCAACAGATGGTCACCGGTGCATTCATTTTCGTAGCCGCCGCGGCCAACGGGTTCGGGTGGTGGCGCCGGCGCATTCGTCATACAGATCGGTCAATTCCGAAAGACGCGATCGACGCATAAGGGAGACGTCGCTAGCTTCATTTCCGACCGGTTGAATCCGCCTTACCGGAAAGGAAAGCCATGGCCGTCAAAACGCATGGCCGCAAACGGAGACTGCTGAGCTTCGCGGCCGCCGTGCTCACCGCGCTCACCTCCGCCGCGCTGACGGTGGTGACCGCCGCCGCCCCGGCGGCCGCCGCCGCGCCGCTGGACCCCAGCCAGTTCCACGGCGTGCACTGGTCGCGCCTCGGGGACAACTTCAGCCCCGACCGGCTCGTGCTGCAGGGGCTCTCGGCGAGCGACGACTACAACGCCGCCCGCAGCAAGGCCGACGCCATGTTCGCCGCGTTCGCCAGCGGCCTGGGCGCCAACACCGTCCGGCTGCCGATCAACCCGGCGACCACCAGCTGGAACACGTACAACGGGGTCATCGACGCCGCCACCGCCCGCGGCTTCAAGGTCATCCTCTGCTACTGGTCCCAGGACGGCACCAACATGGTGCCCGCGAGCCTGCTGCCGGCGTGGAACCAGATGTGGGACACCCTCGCCACCCGCTACCGCGGCAACCCGCTGATCTACTTCGACCCGATCAACGAGCCCATCGGCTTCAACACGACGCAGTGGCTGGACTTCGCCGCCACCTGGATCGCCCGCATGAACGCGGACGGCCTGACCAACGACCGGCTGTTCATCGAGGGCGCCCAGCTCGACGGCGGCGGCTGGGGCAGCGACCTGCGGCCGCTGTGCAACGACGCCCGCTTCAACGGGGTGTACCTCGCCATGCACCGCTACGCCTTCCCGTACGGCTCGCGGACGTACGCCCAGTGGGTCAGCGACATCACGAGCCTCTTCGGTAACTGTGCCTCGCGGACGGTCATCGAGGAGTTCGGCGCATCGGCGGACACCGGCGTCGACTTCAACGCGCAGCCCAGCGGCACGACCGACAAGGAGGTCGCGTACCTGCGGGCGGTCACTGACGTCGCCCGCCAGTACCACCTCGGCACGATCTGGTGCCACACCATCGGCGGGCGCACCACGACCCCCGACCACGACACCCTGAACAACCAGCGGCTGGCAAGCGCCTTCCCCGGCGGATCGGGCAACGTGCCGCTGTGGACGCCCAACACGACTGCCGTGGACCGGCTCCAGTACTCCTGGGGCTCCCTCGGCTCGGCCACGACCGAGCTGCGCAACGCCAGCTTCAACGCCTGCCTCGACGTGCCCGGCTCCTCGCAGGCGAACGACGTGCAGCTCCAGGTGCTGGCCTGCCAGAACGGCACCAGCCAGCGCTGGACCCGCCAGGCCAACGGGACGATCACCGTCTACAACGGCACGAAGTGCCTGGACGCCTTCGGATTCGGCAAGACCAACGGCACCCGCGTCGTCATCCACGACTGTCTGGGCGGGGCCAACCAGCAGTGGCGCCTCTTCTCCGACGGCACCATCCGCGGGGTCGACTCGCACCTGTGCCTCGACGCCGATCTCGGCACGCGGAACCTGCAGCTGTGGGCCTGCGGCACCGGCACCAACCAGCAGTGGCGGCAGTTCGGCTCGTCGGTGGGCCTGCGCGCCCACGCCAACGGCCGGATCGTCACCGCCGAGTCGGCCGGCGCTCAGCCACTGATCGCCAACCGGCCGGTCGTCGACGGCTGGGAAACGTTCGACCTCATCGACAACGCCGACGGCAGCGTGAGCCTGCGGGCGCACGCCAACAACCGCTACGTCGATGCCCCGAACGGCGGCGCGTCCTCGCTCATCGCCGACTCCACCGTCATCGACGCGGCCCAGTCGTTCGACGTCGTCTACAACACCGACGGCAGCATCAGCCTGCGCGCCCGTGTCAACGGCCGACTCGTGACCGCGGAGTCGGCCGGCGCCCAGCCGCTGATCGCCAACCGCACCGCCGTCGGCCCGTGGGAAGAGTTCGACCTGCTCGTGTAGCGCATCGACCGGCCGCGGCGGCACGATCTATGCTGCGGCCGGTCGTGCCGTCCCCAGGAGGCATTCATGCATCGCATCGACGCTCACCAGCATTTTTGGGACCCGGCCCGGTACACCTATCCCTGGATGGCGGGCGCAGCCATGGACCCCGTACGCCGCGCGTTCGGCCCGGACGACCTGCGGCCGGCCCTGCACGCGGCCGGCATCGACGCGACCGTCCTCGTGCAGACGCTGTCCAGCCTCGCCGAGACCCGCGAGTTCCTGGCTGTGGCGGCCGCGACCGACACGGTCCGCGGTGTCGTGGGCTGGGTCGACCTGACCTCCCCGGCGGTTGGCGACGACCTCGACGAACTGCTCGACGGGCCCGCCGGCCGGTGGCTGGTCGGCGTACGCCACCAGGTCCACGACGAGCCGGACCCGGACTGGCTGCGCCGCGACGACGTCCGGCGCGGCCTGGCCGCCGTGCAGAGCCGCGGCCTCGCCTACGACCTGCTGGTACGGGCCCGGGAGCTGCCGGCGGCGATCGAGGTGGTACGGCGCCTGCCCGGGCTGCCGTTCGTCCTCGACCACACCGCCAAGCCGCGCATCGCCGGCGGCCGCGACGAGCCCTGGTCGCGGGCCATGCCGGAGCTCGCCGCGCAGCCGAACGTGTCGGTCAAGCTCTCCGGCATGATCACCGAGGCCGACTGGGCCGGGTGGACGCCGGACGACCTACGCCCGTTCGTCGAGCGGGTCGTGGACTGGTTCACGCCCCGGCGCCTGCTCTTCGGCTCCGACTGGCCCGTCTGCCTGCTCGCCGGCTCCTACAAGGACGTGCTGGACGGCTTGACGGCCGCCCTCCCCGCCCTGAGCCCGGCCGAGTTCGACCAGCTCTTCGGCGGCAACGCGGCCCGCGTCTACGGCCTCGACGTGCTGCTGTAGCCCGTCATGTCCTACATGCCATCCACACTGCGTACATCGCGCTTCGTGCCGTCCAGCTTGTCCCGCAGTTTCCGGCTCGGACTACGGACGTCGTTTTGAGCCGCGATGCGTGGACCCTTTACCCGGCCGGTTCATGCTTGAGGCGACCTGGGAGAACGTGCCTGAGCACGACGCTGGGACCTCCGGCTACTGAGGGTTGTTGCGGTGGCGCGCGGGCCGGCTCCGGTCAGGCGGGACGGCCCACGGCAAGCGGGGCGCTGCGGTCAGGCGAGCGTGCAGGTGGCGCCGTTCAGCGTGAAGGCCGTCGGGCGAGGGTTGGCGCCGGAGTAGCTGCCGTTGAAGCCGGCCGTGACGGTGGCGCCCGGGGCGAGCGTGCCGTTGTACGACTCGTTGCGGACGGTCACGGTGGCGGCGGACTGCGACCAGATCGCGGACCAGCCCTGGGTGACCTGCTGGTTGCCCGGGAACGTGAAGGCGAGGGTCCAGCTGCTCAGCGTCGCGGAGCCGGTGTTCTTGATGGTCACGCTGCCGGTGAAGCCGCCGCCCCAGTCGTTCACCGCGTAGGTGACCGCGCAGGACGACGAGGGCGCGGACGGGGTCGTCACCGTGACCGCCGCCGAGGCGGGACCCGCGTTGCCGGCGGCGTCGATGGCCGTCACCGTGTACGTCGTCGTCGAGCCCGGCGTCAGGCCCGTCAGCTGATAGGAGGTCGTCGGGACCGTGGCCACCGGCGTGCCGGACCGGTCGATGCGGTAGGTCGCCGCGGCCGTCCCGCTCGTCGGGGCGGTCCAGGTCAGCGTGGCCGACGTCGACGTCACCGCGGAGACCACCGGGGTGCCGGGCTGGCCGGGGGCGCCCGGCGGGGTCGTGGTGTAGGTGAGGCCGAAGCCGTACGGGAACAGCGAGGGCTTGCCGTCGCCGTCGTTGATCGGCTCCTGCGAGGCGCTCTGCATCCACGTCACGGGCAGCTTGCCGGTCGGGGCGTAGTCGCCGAAGAGGACGTCGGCGACGCCGGAGCCCTCGGTGCCGGGCAGCCAGGCGGCGAGCAGGGCGCTCCAGTCGGGCAGCTGGGCGGCGATGTCCAGGGGGCGGCCGGAGACCAGGACCACGACGACGGGGACGCCGGAGGCCTTCAGGGTGGACAGGGTCTGCAGGTCGGTGGCGTCGAGGCCGAGCGAGCCGGGCCGGTCGCCCTGGCCCTCCGCGTAGGGCGTCTCCCCCACCACGGCGACGGCCACGCCGTAGGAGCGGTCGATGCCGGAGCCGCTCGCGTTGTACGTCACCGTGGCCCCCGGCGCCGCGGCCCGGATGCCCTGCAGGATCGTCGTGCCCGGGGTGGTGTTGCCCGCGGCGCCCTGCCAGCTCACGGTCCAGCCGCCGCTCTGCAGCCCGATGTCGTCGGCGCTCTTGCCGGCCACGAAGATGCGCCCGGACTTGGCCAGGGGCAGCACCCCGGTGTTCTTCAGCAGCACCTGGGACTCGCGCACCGCCTGGCGGGCCACCTGCCGGTGGGCGGCGTTGCCGACGGTGCCGGTGAGCGTCCGGTCGGCGAAGGGGCGCTCGAACAGCCCGTACTCGAACTTCTTGGTCAGGATGCGGCGCACCGCGTCGTCGATGCGGGCCTGGGTCACCCGGCCGGCCTGGACCTCGCCGCGCAGCGTGGTGATGAACGACTTCCACGCGGTCGGGACCATCACCATGTCGATGCCGGCGTTGACCGCGCGGCGCACCTCGGAGGCGGTGAAGCCCTCGCCGCCCTCGATCTGGTCGATGCCGTTCCAGTCGGAGACGACGAACCCGGTGAAGCCGAGCTCGCCCTTGAGCACGCCGTTGATGAGGTAGTCGTTGCCGTGCATCTTCTGCCCGTTCCAGGACGAGAAGGAGATCATCACGGAGGCGACGTTGCGCCGGATCGCCTCCTGGAACGGCGGCAGGTGGATGGCCCGCAGGTCGGCCTCGGAGATCTGGGTGTCGCCCTGGTCGACGCCGCCGGTGGTGCCGCCGTCGCCGACGTAGTGCTTCGCCGTGGCCAGCACGCCGCCGCCCTGGTAGCCGTCGATGATGGTGGCCATCGACACGGGCAGCTCGGGCTTCTCGCCGAACGACTCGTAGGTGCGGCCCCACCGGTCGTTGCGGGCCACGCACAGGCAGGGCGAGAACGTCCACTGCACCCCGGTGCCGCGCACCTCGTCGGCGGTGACCCGGCCGACCTGCTGGGCCAGGGCCGGGTCGCGGGTCGCGCCGAGGCCGATGTTGTGCGGGAAGATGGTCGCGCCGACCACGTTGTTGTGCCCGTGGACGGCGTCGCTGCCGTACAGCAACGGGATTTTCAGCGGCGTCGCCAGGGCTCCGCGCTGCAGCCCGTCGGTCATGTCGGCCCAGGCCGCGGCGGTGTTCGGCGAGGGGGCGGAGCCGCCGCCGGAGAGGATCGAACCCAGCCGGTACTGCGTCACGTCGGCCGCGCTCGCCGACCCGCGCTCGGCCTGCGTCATCTGCCCGAGCTTCTCGTCCAGGCTCATGCGCGACATGAGGTCGGCGACCCGCTGCGGGACGGGCAGGCTGGGGTCGAGGTAGGGCTCGGCGGCCGCCGCCGGCCGGGCGCCGGAGAGTGTGGCGGCGGCGAGGACGGCGATGGTGACGAGGAGGCGGCGCATGCTGCAGACGGTAGGGCGGGGGTATGACAGTTTTCCGCCGGCCGCCGCGGACCGGCGCGCGGGCCCAGGTCAGGCCGGTGTGGGCGGTGTAACGTTCACACGCGCCCAGTTACGGACGGCCTGCAGCAGTCCTTCGAAGGACGGAATCGTATTCCAGCTACGCAGATTTGCGTACGTCCGAGCCTCTGCGCGGTTGACGCCGGGCTCGGGCCCTACTGCGGATGATCGAGGAATGCAGAGACTGCTCCTGATCGTCGCGATCGTTTTCGGTCTGGTGCTCGCGTACCCGTACCTGGGTCTCGACGCCGCCAGCAGCCGCATCGACGTGCACGGCGGCCTGCAGTACTCCGTGCTGGTGGCGCACGTCTTCACGGCCACGGTGGCGCTCGTGCTCGGCCCGCTGCAGTTCGCGCCGAAGGTGCGGGCGCGCCGGCGGCTCCACCGCGCGCTCGGCCGGACCTACCTCCTCGCCGGGGTGCTGCCGTCAGCGCTTGCCGCGGTCCCGGTCGCGATGTGGTCCGGACACCTCCTCACGCAGGTCGGCCTGACCACCGCGGCCGCCCTGTGGCTGGTCACGGGCGGCCTCGCGTACCGGGCGGCCCGCCGGCGCGACTTCGCCGCCCACCGGGCGTGGATGATGCGCAACTACGCGCTGACGTTCCTCGCCGTCACCGCGCGCGTCCTCGTCCCCGTGCTCCTGCTGGCCCAGATCCCGTTCGGTGGCGCCGAACCGGGATCGATCGGCGAACGCGCACCCGGGATGATCCCGATCGGTCAGACGCTCGGCTGGATCATCAACCTGATCGTGGCCGAGCGGCTCATCCGACGCCGGCCCGTGGTGATCTAGGCGGGCAGCTCGGCGCCGTGGCCGGTGATCAGGCGGGCACCTCGGCGCCGTGGCCGGTGATCAGGCGGGCACCTCGGCGCCGTGGCCGGTGATCAGGCGGGCAGCTCGGCGCCGTGGCCGGTGATCAGGCGGGCACCTCGGCGCCGTGGCCCAGGTCGCGCAGCGCCGCGCGGATGCGGTCGCCGGCGTCGTCCAGCGCGGCCGGGTCGGGGTTGTGGTCGGCGCGGCCGAAGTCGAAGTCCTCCATGCCCCAGGTCGGGAAGACGTGCAGGTGCATGTGCGGTACCTCGAAACCGGCCACGATCAGGCCGACCCTCGGCGCGTCCCAGACCCGCTGGACGGCCCGCCCGACGTGCTGCGCCACGGCCGTGCACCGCGCGAACAGCCCGTCCCCGGCCGCGGTCCACTGGTCGATCTCCCGCCGCGGTACCACGAGTGCGTGCCCCGGCCGCAGCGGCGCGATGCTCAGGAAGGCCACCACGTCCGGGTCCTGCCACACGAAGCGCCCGGGCAGCTCACCGGCGATGATCTTCGAGAAGACGGTGCTCATGGGGCCCACCCTACGCATCGACGGGGTGATCGTGCTGAAGACTGGGGGCATGAGCGACACCACCCTCCGCGTGGGCCTGGTGGGCTACGGCCTCGCCGGCTCCGCGTTCCACGCGCCGCTGATCAGCTCCACGCCGGGCCTTCGGCTGGCCGCGATCGTCACCGCCGACCCGGGGCGCCGCGCGAGCGCCGCCGAGGCCTACCCGGACGCCCGGCTCGTCGAGCGGGCCGAGCAGCTGTGGGCCGCCCCGGACGAGCTCGACGCGGTCGTCATCGCCTCGCCGAACCGCACCCACGTGCCGCTGGCCCGCGCCGCGCTGGAGGCCGGGCTGCCCGTCGTCGTCGACAAGCCGCTGACCCGCACGGCCGCGGAGGGCGCCGAGCTGGCCGCCCTGGCCGCCGAGCGGGGCCTGCTGCTGACCGTGTACCAGAACCGGCGCTGGGACGGCGACTTCCTCACCGCCCGGAAGCTGGCCGGCAACGGCGACCTCGGCCGCGTGCTGCGCTTCGAGTCGCGCTACGAGCGCTGGCGCCCGGTCCCCAAGGGCGGCTGGCGCGAGAGCGGGGACCCCGATGAGGTGGGCGGCCTGCTGTACGACCTGGGCAGCCACCTGGTGGATCAGGCCCTGCAGCTGCTCGGCCCGGCCACCGAGGTGTACGCCGAGGTCCTCACCCGCCGCGCCGGCCTGACCGTCGACGACGACGTCTTCGTGGCGCTGCGCCACGAGGGCGAGGCCCGCTCGCACCTGTGGATGAGCGCGCTGGCCGCCGCCCCCGGCCCCCGGCTGCGGGTCCTCGGCGACCGGGGTGCCTACGTGAAGTACGGGCTCGACGTCCAGGAGGACGCCCTGCGCGCCGGACGCCGCCCGACGGAGCCCGGCTGGGGCGAGGAGGACCCGGCGCAGTACGGCGTGCTCACGGACTACGACGGCGGGCAGCGCACGGTGCCGACCGAGCCGGGCGCGTACCAGGACTTCTACGCCGGCCTGGCCGCGGCCCTGCGCGACGGCGGCCCCGCCCCGGTGGACCCCGCCGGCCCGATCGCCGCCCTGCGCGTCCTGGAGGCCGCCCGCGAGTCCGCCGAGCGCGGCGAGATCGTCCGCCTGTCCATCTGATCGAGGGCTCGCACGCTTGAGGTCTTAACGTACCAAGCAAGCGCTTGGTACGTTAAGACATGCGATTCGGCATCCTCAGTCCCATCGTCTTCCGCCCGCCCGGACAGTTCAGCGAGTGGGAGACCGGCGCGGACACGCCCGAGCTGGTCCAGGTCGCCGAGGCGGCGGACCGGCTCGGCTACCACCACCTCACCTGCAGCGAGCACGTCGGCGTGCCGGCCAGGATCGCCGCGGGGCGCGGCGGCACCTACTGGGACCCGCTGGCCACCCTGGGCTTCCTCGCGGCGCGCACGACGGGCATCCGGCTGGCCACCCACGTCCTCGTGCTCGGCTACCACCACCCGCTGGAGATCGCGAAGCGCTACGGGACCCTCGACCGGCTCAGCGGCGGCAGGGTGGTCCTCGGACTCGGCGTGGGCAGCCTCAAAGAGGAGTTCGCCCTGCTCGGCGCCGACTTTGACGGCCGCGGCGCCGCCGCCGACGACGCGATCCGGGCGCTTCGCGCCGCCTGGGGACAGCCGCTGCCCGAGTACGAAGGCACCCACTACCGGTTCCGGGACTTCCTCATCGACCCGCACGCGACCCGGCCGCGGGTACCGCTGTGGATCGGCGGGTACACCAACCGCTCGCTGCGACGGGCCGTCGAGCTGGGCGACGCCTGGGTCCCGTTCGGCCTGCCGCCCGAGCAGATCACCGCCATGCTCGCCGCGGTCGACCGGCCGGAGGGCTTCGACGTGATCCTCACGCCGCCGCCGCTGGACCCGATCGCCGACCCGGACGGCGCACGCCACCACGTCGAGCGGCTGCACGCGGCCGGGGCCACGATGATGAACATCGTCCTGCGCCACCGCAGCGCGGAGCACTGCGTCGAACAGCTCACGGCCTTCCGGCGACTCTTCGCCCAGGCGGACTGGTCAACATTCGAGGAGGTACGGCATGCCTGACCATGACCACGCGATCGCCGAGCTGCAGCGCCGGGTGCAGGACCTCGAGGACCGGCTCGCCCTCATGCAGATCCTCGCCACGTACGGCCCCGCCGTGGACAGCGGCTCGGCGGCCCCGACCGCGCGGCTGTGGACCGACGACGGCGTCTACGACACCTTTCCGGCGGTGCTGCACGGCCGTGCGGCGATCGCCGGCATGGTGTCCGGCGAGCTGCACCAGCGGCTGATCCACGCCGGCGCCGCCCACCTGCAGGGCCTGCCGCACCTGGAGGTGGACGGCGACCGGGCCGTCGCCACCGCCTACTCGCAGCTGGTACTTCGCGACGAGGCGACCGACAGCTTCCGGATCTGGCGCACGGGCGTCAACCGCTGGGAGTTCGTCCGCACCGCGCAGGGCTGGCAGGTCACCCACCGGGTCAACCGCCAGCTCAACGGCGACGCCGAGGCCCGGAACCTGCTCGGCGCGGCGGTCGACGAGGGCCGCGCCCAGGACGGCGGTTGACGCGCGTCCGGCAGCCGGCTCGGGAGACCCTCGCACTCGCACTCGACCTGGGCTAAGCCTTCCGGTCCACCAGCGTCTGGGTGCCCAGCACGACGGCCAGGGCGAGGCGGTCGGCGTCCTCGGTGCCGGGCTCGGCCGTGTAGACCGTGATGCGCAGGTCGTCCAGGGCCACGATGAGCGTGTCGCAGTCGAGCGTGATGCGCCCGACGGCCGGGTGGTCGATGACCTTCCGCTTCGACGGGTCCGGGAGCGGGGGCGGGGTGTCGGACTCCCACAGCTCGGTGAAGCGCGGGCAGGCCGCGGCCAGTTCGCCCATCAGCCGGCGCAGCGCGCGGTCGGCTGGGTACCGGGCGGCGGTCAGGCGAAGGTCCGCGACCAGGCGCGCCTCGTGGTCCGCCTGTTCCTCCGGCGTGTGTACCGTGCGGTTGCCGGGCCCCGCGAGGTTGCGCCAGACGGCGTTGCGCTCCAGGCCGCGCCACGAGGTCGTCTCGCCCATGAGGGCGTCGTACGGGGCGTTGGCGAGCACCAGGGTCCAGCTCGCGTCGTACACCACCACAGGTGTGTGGGACAGGCGGTCGAGCAGACGCTGCACGCTCGCAGTGACCCGCGACGGTACGACGTCCAGCCCCGGCGCGGCGTGGCCCGCCAGCCGGAACAGCAGGTCGCGCTCCTGGTCGGACAGGCGCAGGGCGCGCGCCAGGGACTCCACGACCTGGGCCGACGGCGCGGTCGCGCGGCCCTGCTCGAGGCGGGTCAGGTAGTCGGCCGAGATCCCGGCGAGCCCGGCGAGTTCCTCGCGGCGCAGCCCGCTGGCCCGGCGGCGGCGGCCGACCGGCAGGCCGACGGTGTCGGGGGCGACGCGGTCACGCCAGCGGCGCACGGCCCGCCCGAACTCCCACGACTCCATGCCACCCAGTCTGCGCGCGGTCCGCGGCCGTTGTCCTGGCCCTGTCATTCCTACGAAAACCCGACGACTGCCTGGCGACTGCGCGGTACCGCAGGCTCGAAACCATGACAACCACGCTGATCACCGGGGCCAACCGAGGCCTCGGCAAGGAAACGGCCCGGCAACTGATCGCCCTGGGGCACATCGTGTACGTCGGCGCCCGCGACGAGTCCAACGGCCCCGCGGCCGCGGAGGAGCTCGGCGCCCGGTTCGTGCGGCTCGACGTCACCGACGACGCCTCCGTCGCCGCGGCCATCGCGCGGATCGACGCCGACGGCGGCCTCGACGTGCTCGTCAACAACGCCGGCATCGCCAAGCTCGGGCTCAACGGCCCGGAGGCGCTCGAGGTCTTCGACACCAACGCCGTCTCGGTCGTGCGCGTCACGGAGGCGGCGCTGCCGCTGCTGCGGCGCTCGGCCAACCCGGTCGTCGTCAACGTCTCCAGCGCGCTCGGCTCCTTCGCGGCCAACCACGACCCGGCCCGCCCGGCGTCGAAGGTCGCCGCGATCGTCTACGGCGCCAGCAAGGCCGCGGTGTCGATGCTGACCGTGCAGTACGCCAGGGCGGTCCCCGAGGTGAAGTTCAACGCGGTCGAGCCGGGCTACACCAACACGGGCCTCGGCGGCGTGGACAACAGCCACGGCCGCCCGGTCGAGGTGAGCGCGCGGACCGTCGTGCGCGTGGCCACCATCGGCCCAGACGGCCCGACCGGCACGTTCCAGGAGGACGACGCGGAGCTGGGCTGGTGACGGCGCCTGGGAACGCCTCAACCAATCACTTTCACGTCATGGTGTAGGAAATTGATATCGTTCTACCCTTTCCCGCACCCTCTGCCATTCCGGTATTGATCGGTTTGCATTGCGCGGGAATGCGCCGCATGAACGATCAGGCGTGAGTGCGCCGTCCTCCCGCGGCCGGCGCTCGTCACGGAGGGAGCGGGCATTGCGGCCCAGCATGCACCGACGTGTACCTCTCGTCGCCGGGTTGTCGGCGACGGTCCTGATCCTCGGCGGGCTGCCCGCCGGCGCGGCGCCGCCGGGATCGCCCCGGCCCGTGCACGCCGGGGACCGGGCGGCCACCGCGCATCGCCACGGCACCGTGCGCGGCTTCGCGCCGGGCGACGACGACGAAGAGGGCACCAGCGACATCATGGAGCAGGCGGACCAGTGGAACGAGGCCCGCAGCGCTCCCGGCATCGTCGCGCCGGGCGCCTACTCGGCCGCGTGGGCGCAGCTGCAGTCGCTGCCGCGGACCGGCGGCCGCTGGGTCGACGAGACGGGCCTGCCGTACAACTCGGACGACCCGCGGTACCGCGACATCAACTCCAACTCGTCGGGCGGCGCCGGCAACGTCACCGGCCGGGTCGTGGGCATGGCCGCCGACGACCGCGGCTACGTGTACGCCGGCTCGGCCAACGGCGGCGTGTGGCGCTCCACCACCGGCGGCGGGCGCTGGCAGCCGATCTCCGACAGGCTGCCCGCGCCGGCCACCGGCGACCTGCGCCTCGACGGGCGCGGCCGGCTGTGGTTCGCCACCGGCGAGGCCAACACCAGCTCGACCAGCTTCGTCGGCACCGGCGTGTACGTGCTCGGCGACCCCCGCCACGGCGAGTTCTCCCCGTCGGACCGGGTCGGCGGCACGGAGCTGGAGAACACCACGATCCGGGCGCTGCGCTTCGGCGGCGACACCGTGTGGGCGGCCACCAGCCGCGGCGTGTGGACGCACTCCACCACCAACCTCGCGGGGCCGTGGCACCTGGAGTTCGCGCCCAACCCGACGTTCCTGCCGGGCGGCGCGGACGCCGGCGACGAGGACGCCCCGTACAAGAACATCACCAACGACGTCGCCATCGACCCGCGCGACCCGTCGAAGGTGGTGCTCGCCGTCGGCTGGCGCAGCGGCGACGACTACAACGGCTTCTACACCAAGGTCGGCGGCGCCTGGCAGAAGATCACGCTCGCCGGCGACATCGCCAGCGACCCCGACAACGTCGGCGCGGTCACGTTCGGCCGCTCCGCCGACGGCTCGAAGTACTACGCCATCGAGCAGTCCCCGGAAATGCTGGCCACGAACGGCGACAGCAACCTGTACGGCGTCTTCGTCTCCGACACCGGCTCGCCGTTCGGCCCGTGGCGACTGGCCGCCGACTACCACAAGCTGGCCGCGTCCGGCTCGGCGAACACCGCGCCCGGCTACATGCCCGGCATCCAGGCCTGGTACAACCAGTTCCTCCAGGTCGACCCGAAGGACCCGCGGCACCTGTACATCGGGCTCGAGGAGGTCTTCGAGACCAAGGACGCCGGGGCCACGTGGACGACGCCGGGCCCGTACTGGAACTTCAACTTCCCGTGCTGGAGCATCGACCCGTCGAAGCAGACCGGTGACTGCCACCAGACCGTGCACGCCGACCAGCACGCCGCCGCCATCGGCAGCAACGGCGGCAAGCCGTACCTGATCGTCGGCGACGACGGCGGCATCTACCGGCGGCCGGTCAACGGCAAGGCCGACGCGTCCGGCCACGCCACCGACTGGGCGTCGCTCAACGACGGCAGCATGGACGTGCTGCAGTACTACTCGGTGGGCGTCGGCGCCGACCGGCAGGGCCGCACCGCCGGCCTGGCCATCAGCGGCGGCCTGCAGGACAACGGCCAGTCGATCCTGCGCCCGGGCGACCGGGTGATGGGCTCCAACTTCGGCGGCGACGGCGGCGACACCATCGTCGACCCGGCCAACGGCTGCAACATCGCCGCCGAGTACGTGTACCTCGCCCTG
Source organism: Dactylosporangium salmoneum (assembly GCF_039532525.1). Lineage (NCBI taxonomy): Bacteria > Bacillati > Actinomycetota > Actinomycetes > Micromonosporales > Micromonosporaceae > Dactylosporangium > Dactylosporangium salmoneum. Next base: position 23,652 of record NZ_BAAARV010000006.1, on the reverse strand, counting down.
TCCGTCACCAACAACTGCGCCGTCAACGACGGCTCCTGGATGACCGACCCGAGCAAGGTCTCCAGCCGCAACATCGCCCCGCCCGACAACGCCCTCGGCTCGGCCGGCGCCAGGTTCATCGCGCCGATCGCCGCCGACGGCAAGGACTGGGTGGCCGGCGGCACCCACGTGTGGGTCCAGCACCAGGGCTTCGACATCCAGTCGGGCGCCGACTGGGTCAACGTGTTCGACCTCGGCGCGGGCCACGTCGCCACCGGCGTCGCGATCTCCGGCGGCATGGTCTACGCCGGCTGGTGCGGCCCCTGCAACAACCAGGGCTTCACCCGCGGCATCGCGGTCGGCAAGGCCGACGGGACCGGCTGGCACCAGCTGAGCCTGCCGGTCGACGGCGTCGTTCCCAACCGGTACGTCTCCGGCTTCGACGTCGACCCGGCCAACCCGAACCACGTCTTCGTGGCCATGAACGGCTACTCCCGCAAGTGGACCGAGGGCCCGGGCGCTGGCGTCGGCCACGTCTTCGAGTCCCGCGACGCGGGCGCCCACTGGACCGACATCTCCGCGAACCTGCCCGACATCCCGGCCAACGCCGTCAAGGTCATCTGGGGCGGCGGGCTGATCGTCGGCACCGACCTGGGCGTGCTGTACCGGGCGCCGGGCCAGACCGGCTGGAAGGTCCTCGGCCGCAACCTGCCCACGACCACCACGATGGAACTGCGCACCGGCCTGCAGGGCCTCCGCCTGTACGCCGCCACCCACGGCCGCGGCATCCGCTCCTACGACCTGTGGCAGCTTCTGCTCTTCGGCTGACCCGCTACCGGGGGCGCGGAAGTGTCTTCCGCGCCCCCGCCTCTTGCCAAGACCCCAAGCCCGCGCGCATCATTTGAACGTGTTCAAGTACAGAACGGCCGCGACCTGGCTGCTGGCCGGACTGATCGGCTCGGTGCTCCTGCGCGGGCTGCTCTGGCTCGCCACGTTCCTGACCGTGACGCCGCTGCTGGGGCCGGTCGCCTACCTGTCGTCGCCGGCGATCGGCGAGGACGCCGCCTCGGCCCTCTGGATCGCGGACAACTGCGTCTCGCCCCTGCTCGCCCTCGTGACGTTCGCCGTCTGGCGGGGGCTGCGCTCGTACCGCCCGTGGGCCCTGCGCACGGCCCGGGCCCTCGCCTGGTGCTACGTCGCCGCCAACGTGGCGGCCGCCACCACCTGCGCCACGCAGATGTCGCGCCTCCACCTGCTCGCCGTGCCCTGCGCGGTGTACGTCGCGACGCTCCCCGTCGCCTGCATGGTGCTGCGCCGGCTCGCCGCCTACCGCGCCCTGCTCCACCGACCGGCCCCGGTCCGGGTCCTCGCCGGGGCCGCTCAGTAGCGGCGGCGCCGGGACCGCGCGGCGCGGGCATCCGCACGTCCGGCAGCGACCGGACCAGCTCCCGCGCCGCGCGGGACGTCGGATGCGACACCTCCAACGGCTCACGGCCGACCACATCGCGGTACCGCTCGGCGGTGACCAGCTCGGCCCGGTCGCCGAGCTCCGCCGCCCGGTGCCGCAGCGCGGACAGCACGAGGTGCGCCTTCTGCCGGTGGTAGGCCTTACGCCGGAAAACCGCCCTGGAGATCACCATCAGGACCGGCCGGCCGGCGTCGTCGAGGAAGTGCGGCCCCAGCTGGTCCGCGAACAGCCACCGCCGCCTCATGCCTCCGATTGTTCTCCGTTCGGGGACACTGGGTGGCATGGATCAGGGGCAGCCGCGGGTCGGGGTCGGGGTGTTCGTGGTGCGGGACGGGCAGTTCCTCATGGGGCGGCGGCGCGGGGCGCACGGGGCCGGGACGTGGTCCGTGCCGGGCGGGCACCTCGAGTACGGCGAGTCGTTCGAGGATGCCGCGGCCCGGGAGGTCGTCGAGGAGACCGGCCTGGAGGTCGGCGGCCTGCGCGTCGCCGCGGTCACCAACGACGTCTTTGCCGCCGAGGGGCGCCACTACGTGACGGTGTGGATGGTCGGCGAGTGCCCGGACGGGGAGCCGGAGATCCTGGAGCCCGCCAAGTTCGTGGACCAGGGGTGGTTCGGGTTCGAGCACCTTCCCGAGCCGTTGTTCCTTCCCTGGGTACAGCTGCTGAGCTCCCCCTTCCTGACCGACGTGCGGCGGCAGGTGGAGCTCGGCAACTCCGTCACCAGGGGATCGGGCCCTCGTCGCTGAAGTAGCCGCCGGTCGGCCCGTCGTCCGGGAGGGTGGCCAGCTCGACCACGATCGCGGCGCCCTCGTCCGGGGTGCGGGTGCCCGTGTGGTTGTTGCTGTCGGTGGCGCAGTAGCCCGGGGCCGCCGCGTTCACCTTGATTCCCGACGAGCGCAGCTCACTGGCGTACTGCACGGTCAGCGCGTTGAGCGCGGACTTCGACGGCGAGTAGGCGGCCGACTGCGGCAGGCCCGCGAAGGCCGGGCTGCTGCAGATGGTCAGCGAGCCCGCGTGGCTGCTCATGTTCACGATCCGCGGCGCGGGCGAGCGGCGCAGCAGCGGCAGCATGGCGTTGGTCACCGAGATCACGCCGAAGACGTTGGTCTCGAAGACGCGGCGGACCATGTCCACGTCGACGGTGCTCGGCAGCTGGTCCACGGCCTTGACCGGGTCGACCGGGCCGGAACCGGAGATGCCGGCGTTGTTCACGAGCACGTCGAGGTGCCCGTAGCGCTGCTCGACCAGGCCGGCCAGGGCCTCGATCGAGAACGGGTCGGTGACGTCCAAGGTGACCGCGTGGACGTCGCCGTCGATCGCGGCGGCGGCCTCGGCGCCCAGCGCGGGGTTGCGGGCGCCCAGCAGCACGGTCATGCCCAGCGCGGCGAGCCGCGCGGCGGCGGCCCGGCCCAGTCCCTTGTTCGCGCCGGTGACCAGCGCGACCTTCTGCGGTGTGGTGTACTCGGTCATGCCCTTGAAGATGCCGACGCGTCCCTGGCTGTGACGTGATGCAGGCCACCACCCGCGCCTGTCACAGGCGCCCGGCTTCCGGCATCTGAGTGGGTATGACCAACACGGAGTCGTTCGTCGCTCACCGCAACCTGCTCTTCACGGTCGCGTACGAGATGCTCGGCTCGGCCGCCGACGCCGAGGACGTCCTGCAGGAGACGTGGCTGCGGTGGGTGGGCGTGGACCTCGGCACCGTGCAGGACCAGCGGGCGTACCTGGTGCGCATCACCACCCGGCAGGCCCTCATGCGGCTGCGCACCCTGCGCCGGCGCAAGGAGTCCTACGTCGGGCCCTGGCTGCCCGAGCCGCTGCTGACCGCGCCCGACGTGGCGGAGGACGTCGAGCTGGCCGACAGCGTGTCGATGGCCATGTTGCTGGTGCTGGAGACCCTCGGGCCGACCGAGCGGGCCGTGTTCGTGCTGCGCGAGGTGTTCGGCCTGGAGTACGACGAAATCGCCGAGGCCGTCGGCAAGAGCCAGGCGGCGGTCCGCCAGATCGCGCACCGGGCCCGCGACCACGTCGCCGCCCGGCGCCCGCGCGGGACCGTGACCGCCGCACAGACCCGCGCCGCGCTCGCGGCGTTCCAGCGGGCGGTCGAGACCGGCGAGCTGCAGCAGCTGCTCGACATCCTCGCGCCCGACGTGGTCCTCCTCGGCGACGGCGGCGGGGTCGTGAAGGCCGTGCCGGTGCCGATCGAGGGCGCCGCCAAGGTGGCCCGCATCCTGGCCGCCGGGGCGGGCCGGATGGCCGCCGAGGGCATCCTCGAGCCGGTCGAGGTCAACGGCCACCCGGCGCTGGTACTGCGCATCGGCGGCCGGATCGACACGGTCCTCGCGCTGCACGTGGAGGACGGCCGCATCGCCGGCGTCTATGCGGTGCGCAATCCCGAGAAGCTCGCCTTCATCGGCGGCGAGACGGCGCTGAGCCGCTAACGGACGGGCTTGGGCTCCTCGCCCGACTCGGCGCCGGCGATCACGGTGGCGAGCGCGGCGCCCTCGTCGGGCGGGGCGATGCCGCCGGGGTCCGCGGCGGGCTCGTCGGCGTCCTTGGGCGCCGGGCCGACCGCCGCGGCCAGCAGGGCCGAGTTCGGGATGTTGAGCGGCCCGTCGGCGGTCTCCAGCATGGTGTACAGCAGGCCCGCCGAGACGACGACGCCGACGTGCGGGCCGTTGATGGCGCCGGACATGACCCGCACCTGCTGGCCCGGCACGTAGGGGCGGGCGAAGAGCAGTACCAGGCCGGCGAACAGGTTGCCGAGCACCGGCTGCGCCGCCAGGCCGACCACGATGCCGGTGATCGCCCCGCCCACCAGCACCTGGCGCAGCTGGACGCCGAGCAGGTCGCAGACGGCTAGGGCGGTGATCAGGTACCCGGCCAGCAGCACCATGAGCCGCAGCGGCGTGGCGGCCGCGTCGCCGGCTCGGGCCATCGTGACCCGGCGCACCTCGCGGGCCGCGCTGCGGGTGGCGCCCAGCCCGAGCAGCACGGTCAGCAGCGCGCAGCCGTAGGCGACCAGCCGGACGCGGAGGGACTCGGCGTGCACCCCGCCGATGTCGTGGCCGGTGACGAGGGTGGCCAGGGCGAGTGTGCCGAAGACCACGGTCTTGCGGAAGTCGGGCCGCACCCGCAGGTCGATCGCCCGCCACGCGTCCATTGCCGCGGTGTGGTGCTGCTCGCCCACGCGCCGTGCCCGCCAAACCATAGCCGCTCCTCCTTCGTCCGATCCGGCACCGTTCGTGACCATACCCGGGTCCGTTTCGGGGTTATGGTTCGACCGTGCGCGTCCTCGTCACCGGCGCCGCGGGCAGCATCGGGCGTGCGGTCTGCGCCCGGCTGGCCGCCGAAGGAGCCGACATTGCCGCATTGGTACTGGATGATGCCCCGCTCCCCGCGGCCTCCCACGTCGTCGTCGGCGATGCGGGCGACCCCGAAACCGTAGGCCGGGCGCTGGCCGGCGGCGTCGACGCCGTGGTCCACCTGGCCGCGCTGCGCAGCCCGGACCTCGGCTCGCCGGTGGAGGTCTTCGCCGGCAACACGCGGGCCACGTTCGTCGTGCTGGAGGAGGCGGCCCGGCGGGGCGTGCGGCGCGCCGTGATCGCCAGCAGCTACTCGATCCTGGGGCTGCGCTTCGCCCCGCACGTGCTGCACCCGGCGTACTACCCGATCGACGAGGCCACCCCGCTGCAGGTCGAGGACCCGTACTCGCTGTCGAAGCAGGTCGACGAGGCGACCGCGGCGATGATGCACCGCCGCTACGGCATGGACGTCGTCGCGCTGCGGCTGCCGTTCACCGTCGACTGGCCGGACCTGGAGCGAGTGGCCCGCGCCAGCCGCGACGACCCGGCCGGGATGGCCGCCGACTCGTGGTCGTACCTGCACATCGACGACGCCGCCGAGGCCGCCTGGCTGGCCCTGACCCGGCCGGTGAGCGGCTTCCACCCGGTGTTCCTGGCCGCGCCGCGCACCCTGGACCCGCGCCCGACGGCCGAGCTCATCGCCGAGTTCCACCCCGGCGCCGAGGTCCGCCGCCCGATCCCGGGCCGCGCCACCCCGATCGACACCGGCGCCATCGAGCGCCTGCTCGGCTTCGGGGCGACCCGGCTGCTCGACGTCCCGCCGCTGTGACGCGGCCGCGGCCACCGTTCGGGTGGCCGCGGCCGCGCCGGCGCTACTGCAGGTCGAAGCGGTCCAGCTCCATGACCTTCGTCCACGCCGCGACGAAGTCGGCGACGAACTTGTCGCGGGCGTCCTGGCTGGCGTAGACCTCGGCGAGGGCCCGCAGCTGGGAGTTGGAGCCGAAGACGAGGTCGGTCGCGGTGGCCGTCCACTTCAGCTCGTCCGTGCTCACGTCCCGGATCTCGTACACGTTCTCCTCGGACGCCGACGCCTTCCAGCGGGTGCCCGGGGCGAGCAGGTTGACGAAGAAGTCGTTCGTGAGCCGGCCGGGACGCTCGGTGAGCACGCCGTGCTTGGCGTCCCCGACGTTGGCGCCGAGGCCGCGCAGGCCGCCGACGAGGACGGTCATCTCCGGCGCGGTCAGGTCGAGCATGTAGGCCCGGTCGACGAGCAGCGTCTCCGGCGGGAGCTTCTCGCCGGCCCGCACCCAGTTGCGGAACCCGTCGGCCCGCGGCTCGAGCACCGCGAACGACTCGACGTCGGTCTGCTCCTGCGTGGCGTCGGTGCGGCCCGGGTGGAACGGCACGGTCACGTCGACGCCGGCGTCGCGCGCCGCCTTCTCCACCGCCGCGGAGCCGGCCAGCACGATCAGGTCGGCCAGCGAGATCTTGGCCCCGCCGGCCTCGTTGAACTCGCGCTGGATGCCCTCGAGGGTGCGCAGCACCGGGGCGAGCCGCTCGGGCTGGTTGACCGCCCAGGAGCGCTGGGGCTCCAGGCGCAGCCGGGCCCCGTTGGCCCCGCCGCGCTTGTCGGTGGAGCGGAAGCTCGCGGCCGCGGCCCAGGCGGTCGAGACCAGCTGGGCGGTCGTGAGGCCGGACTCGAGCACCTTGGCCTTCAGGGCGGCGATGTCGGCGTCGCCCACGAGGTCGCCCTCGACCGCCGGCACCGGGTCCTGCCACAGCTGGGCCTCGGGGACCCAGGGCCCGAGGAAGCGGCTGACCGGGCCCATGTCGCGGTGCAGCAGCTTGTACCAGGCCTTGGCGAAGGCCAGCGCGAACTCGTCGGGGTTCGCCAGGAAGCGGCGGGAGATCTTCTCGTACGCCGGATCCACCCGCAGCGACAGGTCGGTGGTGAGCATCGTCGGCCTGTGCTTCTTCGACGGGTCGTGCGCGTCGGGGATGATCGCCTCGGCGTCCTTGGCGACCCACTGCTTCGCGCCGCCGGGGCTCGTGGTGAGCTCCCACTCGTAGCCGAAGAGGATCTCGAAGAACCGGTTGCTCCACTGGGTCGGCCGGTCGCTCCACGTGACCTCCAGCCCGCTGGTGATCGCGTCGCCCCCCTTGCCGGTGCCGTAGTCACTCAGCCAGCCCAGGCCCTGCGCCTCGATCGGGGCGCCCTCCGGCTCGCGCCCGACGTGGTCGTCGGCGACCCCGGCGCCGTGGGTCTTGCCGAAGGTGTGGCCGCCGGCGATGAGGGCGACGGTCTCCTCGTCGTTCATCGCCATCCGGCCGAAGGTCTCCCGGATGAAGTGGGCCGCCGCCCGCGCGTCGGCGCTGCCGCGCGGCCCCTCGGGGTTGACGTAGATGAGCCCCATCTCGGTGGCGCCGACGTCCGGCACCATCTCGCGGTCGCTCACGTAGCGCTCGTCGCCGAGCCAGGCGTCCTCCGGGCCCCAGAAGATCTCCTCGGGCTCCCACACGTCCACGCGGCCGAAGCCGAAGCCGAAGGTCTTGAACCCCATCGACTCCAGGGCCACGTTCCCGGCGAGCACGAGCAGGTCGGCCCACGAGATCTTCTGGCCGTACTTCTGCTTCACCGGCCACAGCAGCCGGCGCGCCTTGTCGAGGTTGGCGTTGTCGGGCCAGCTGTTGAGCGGGGCGAAGCGCTGAGCGCCGTCGCCGGCCCCGCCGCGGCCGTCGGAGATGCGGTACGTGCCGGCCGCGTGCCAGCTCATCCGGATCATGAGCCCGCCGTAGTGGCCGAAGTCGGCCGGCCACCAGTCCTGCGACGTGGTGAGCACCTGGACGATGTCGCGCTTGAGCGCGTCCACGTCGAGCTTCGCGAACTCCTTGGCGTAGGCGAAGCCCTCGCCCAGCGGGTTGCTCTTGTCCCCGTGGGCGCGCAGCACCGACAGGTCCAGCTGGTTGGGCCACCAGTCCCGGTTCGTGTGCGCCCGCCGACCGGGCGGGGGCGTCGGCGAGTCGATCGCCGGGTTCTCACTGTCACTGCCGTGTGCGGTTACGGAGTCGTGCGCGACCGGACACCCGGCCGCATTCTGGTCCTTGATATCGCTCATCTCAGTCCCTCCGAAGTCACATAACGAACCATATGCCGATTTTCTGGAAGCGTTCAACTTTTGCCCGCTTCCCCCACTCGAGCGGGCTCTCAGCTGGCACTCAGCGAATTCACACCGTCATGACGCACAGTTGGCTGCAGGGTCTCGACGGTTTGTTGGAGGTACCAGATGGGTCTTGTGCTCTGGCTCGTGAGCCTGGCGTTGCTGGCGTTCCAGGTGTTGCTGCTGGCCCGCGTCGCGCTGGACTGGAGCTTCGTGCTCGCCGGCCCGGCCGCCGCCGGCTCGGTGCGCAACCGCCTGGCCGTCGGCGTGCGCGCCATCACCGAGCCGGTCCTGGCCCCGGTGCGCCGCGCCCTGCCACCCGTCCGCATGGGCGGCGTCTCCCTGGACCTGGCGTTCATCGTGGTCTTCCTGGCCATCATCCTGCTTCGCGCGGTGATCGGCGCTCTGTACTAACCCCCGCCGCCGGCTCATATTCGCCGCGCCGTCGCCGCACGAACGGGCCGGGAGCCGTCCTGACGCTTCCCGGCTACGTCCGCGCACCACACGGCCGTCGCGGCCCTGCGCGACGCCCCGTTGGCTGAGCTTATCGGCTACCTGGCCGGCGGCGTGGTGCTCCGCCCGCCCGGTCGCCAGGTAACCCACACCGAAGGGTCAGCGGACGAGTGAGCAACCGGCCCTATTTGGACGCCGTGTCCCCCGCACCCATCACCATTCCGGGCCCCCTGCTGATGGACCGGGCTCCCGACGACGTCATTGCCGTGTTCGACAACTACTACTGGAAGGACGTCGAGGACGAATATCCGCTGGCCGAGTGGATGGCCCATGGCCCCGGGCCGCGGCACGGGAGAAGGCCGAGACGCGCCCGCTCGCGGTCGACGGGCGAGGACCTGCCGCTGTCGGTGATACCGCTGGCGGCCCGCAACAACCGCGAGTCGCGCGCCCTGATCGCCGCCGGCAAGATCGAGCCGCCATGGCGCCACATCCGGTGGCTGGTCGAGGACGGCTGGGGCGATCCACCATGCGAGGTCCTCGGCCCCAGGCCGTTCGACGGATCGGTGCCGGACCCGGCAGCGACGGACCTCCTGACCAAGCACGTCCTCGCGTGCGCCCAAATCCCCGAGTTCGAGGCGTCCGCCCCCGCGGTGGTGCGCCGGCTCGCCGGCGAGCGGCGCTGGGAGGACTTCGAGACGGTCGTGCGCATGGCCACTGCGGCCGACCTCGCCGACGTGGCCCCGGTGCTGTGCGACGTGCTCCGTTCGGACACCAGACCACCCCGCCTGGACCACATCGTGGACGCGCTGGCGCGGCTCATGCACGACGAAGCCGCCGACCTGCTGGAAAGCCTGGTCGCCCAGTTCGTGTACGCCTTCGACGACCCGCCCGCCGCCCGCCACTGCCTCCGCGCGATGGCCAGGACGGGCCCCCACTGCCGGGTTCGCCTGATCCTCATGAGCTGGGACCCCGACAGCTGGCCGCCACCCCTGCCGGAGTGGGCGGTCGAAGCGATGGAAGCCGTCGGGGAGCACGTACCCCCACGACCGTGACGCCCCCATCACACGGCCTGTCTAGAGTTCTCGGCCATGGGCTTCTGGGGCACGCTGATCACGGCCCGCGCCGAGCGCCTGCCGCCGGCCCTCGAGGCCCACGGCGCGGTGGTCCGCGACCACGAGGGCGCCCGCCGCGGCGACGGCTGGCGCGTGTTCGGCATCCCGGACAACCTGCTCGGCGATTCCCTCGACCCGCTGCTCGGCCTGGTGGCCGCCACGTCGAGCCCGGTGCTCACCGCCTACATCGCCGACAGCGACCACGGCCAGGTCATCGCGGCCAGTCCGCACGGCGACCCGTGGGGCGTCTGGCTCGACCGGCAGACCGCGTACGCCTTCGAGCGCGACCACCACGTGATGTCCGGAGCCTCCCGCGCGGCCGCCCGCCGGCGGGCCCGCGACATGATCGCCGGCTTCGGCTGCCCGCCCGCGAAGGCCACCCGTCACGCCGTCGACTGGGCGGCCGAGGCCGGCTACCGGGTCCCGCCCGCCCCGATCCGGCGGCTTCTGCGAACCGCGCGCCGCCCGGGCCTCGGCGGCCGGCTGCGGCTCCCGTCGGCCCGCTACGAAGTCGCCGAGGACCTGTACTTCACCCTGCTCGACCACCTGGGCCTGCCCCGAGCGCCGGGCTCGCCGGACGATTGATCCCCGGGTCCGGGCGCGAGGCCTGGATGAGGAAGCGGTGGGCGTGGACGCGGAAGGCGCCCTCGGCGCGGATCCGCTGGTCGATGCGGCGCAGGGCGGCGTCGTACCGGTCGGCGGTGAAGTCCGGGACCTGCCAGGGCACGGCGCGCAATTGGTACACCAGCGCGCCCACGTCGAAGAAGGTGAACGGCGGCCACTCCTCGCGCACGCCGGTCACGGTGAGACCGGCGTCCGTCAGCGCCTGGGCCGCCGTTTCGGCATTCCACGCCGTACCGTGGGTGGTCGGGGCTCCCAAGGCAGCGTTGATCGCCGCGCAGTCGTCGCTGCCGACCTGCTGGGTGAGCAGCGTGCCGCCGGGCCGGAGGACGCGCGCGACCTCCTGCGGGTCGAGGCGGCCGTGGCGGTTGAGGACGACGTCGACGGAGCCGGACTCGACGGGCAGCGTCGCGCCGGGGGCGAAGCGCACCTCGGCGCCGAGCGGGGCGAGCCGGTCGCGGGCGACGGGCACGTTCGGCGGCCAGCCCTCGATCGCGGTGGTGCGGGCCGGGAGCGGGGCCAGGGAGGCCAGGAACTCGCCGCCGCCCGTGTCGATGTCGAGCAGGGCGGCGCAGTCCCGCAGCAGCTCGCGGGCCAGGGCGGGGTACGACCACGACGGCTGCGAGCCCTCGGCGCGGCCGTCGAGCCAGCTGAAGTCCCAACCCTGCAGCGGTACCGCGACGGCCTCGGCCACCAGCCGCTCGAAGCTGTCCATCCGCCGACCGTACTGACGGCGATGCAGCGGGTACCACTGAATATGCCGCCGGCCCCGCCGACGGCGATGGTGCTGGATCAGGCCCGTTGGCGCGCCGCAGGACGCCGGCTGCGGCCGGCCGACCGGTACGATCCGCCGGTGTCGTCCATCGCCTCGCTCCATGTCGTCCAGACCAGCGACCTGCCCGCGATCATCAGCGCCGCTGGCTCGGGACGCACCTGGGAGGCGGTCCACCGATTCGGTGCGGAACTCGACGAGGAGTACGGCTGGTCCGGCTATGTCATGCTCAACGTCCTGGAGAGCCTGGACACGCTGAACATCCTGCTGGAGAGTCCGGGCCTGCACGAAGCATCCGCGGCCCTCAACAAGGACCACGGCTACACGACGCTGATCACGAGCGACGCCAAGGCGTACCTCGACCGCCTCGACCCGGCCGCCCACGAACCCGGCGACCTGCTCGATGGCTCGATCGAGTTGGAACTGGACGACGAGGAAGCCCGCTACGCGATGGAGGAAACACTGTCGCTGCTGCGTGACGCCATCGCGAGGCTCTCCGACGACGAGGTACTCCTGCTACGCATCGGCTGATCGGCGTCGTACTAATGCACGCCCGGGCGCTTGTCCGCCCTTGCGGAGCGGTCCGGGACGGTGGTGTGGGTCAGGCGGGGAGAGCAGGATCAGGCGCCAGTTCTCGCGGCGGACGGCGGCCGTGGCGTCCCACGCGTCGCGGATCAGGCGATGGGCGCCGCCCACCCGCCGCGCCGCGGTCACGGGCCAGCGGTACGGCGATCCGGGAACGTGACGGTCACGCTCAGGCCGCCGCCGGCGAGTGGGCTGGCGCGCACCTCGGCGCCGTGGGCCTGGGCGATCGCGCGCACGATGGCCAGCCCGAGGCCGTAGCCGTCGGCGCCGGTGCGGACCCGCTGGGTGCCGAGGCGCTGGAAGGGCTGGAAGAGGCGGTCGAGCTCCTCATGCGGTACCGGTGGACCCGTATTGGCGATCGTGAGCGTCGAGCCCTCGGTGGTGACGTCCACCCGCCCGCCGTCGACGTTGTGCTTGATCGCGTTGTCGACCAGGTTGGTCACCAGGATCTCGGCGAGCTGCTCGTCACCGGTCACGGACGCCGGCGCCAGGGACAGCACGAAGGGGACGCGCTCCTCCGAGCGGGCACCGACCACCCGCCGGGTCACCGAGGCCAGGTCGAACGGCGCGGGGCGCTCGATGCCCTGCTCGCCCGTGGCCAGGGTCAGCAGCGCGTCGATCAGCCGCGCCTGCGTCTCGCCCAGCGCCAGGACCTCGCGGCCCGCCTCGCGCAGGGTCTCGGCGGAGGCGGCCGGGTCGGCCAGGGCGACCTGCAGCAGGGTGCGCTGGGCGGTGAGCGGGGTGCGCAGCTCGTGCGAGGCGTTGGCCACGAAGCGCCGCTGGGCCACGAACGACGCCTCCAGGCGGCCGAACAGATCGTCGAGGGTGCCGGCCAGCTCGGCGAACTCGTCGCGGCGGCCGGTGAGGCCGAGCCGGCGGTGCAGGTTGGTGGCCGAGATGTCCCGGGCGGTGTCGATCATGATCCGCAGTGGGCGGAGGAACCGGCCGGCGATCACCCAGCCGAGCACGATCGAGATCAGCACCATGGCGGCGAAGGCGATGGCCGTCACCCCGAGCAGGTGGTTGCCGACCTCGGTGCCCTGCCCCGGCAGCGGCGGGCCGCCCTGGCCTTCCGCGGGCCTCGTGCGGCTGACACCGAGCAGCGGCACCATGAGCAGGGCGGCGCCGGAGACGAGGAACGGCCCGGCGTAGAGGAGGGTGAGCCGTCGGCGCAGCGTCGTGCGGCGGGCCACGTCAGGCCTCCCCGATCCGGTAGCCGGCCTCACGGACGGTGTGCACGACGGGCGGGTCACCCAGGCGGGCGCGCAGCCGCCGTACCGTCGTCTTCACCGTGGTCGTGAACGGGTCCGCGGCCTCGTCCCAGACCCGCTCGAGCAGCTCCTCGGCGGACACCGGACGCCCGCCGGCCGCCATGAGGCACTCCAGCACGCCGAACTCCTTGGGGGTCAGCTCCAGGCGGCGCCCGGCCCGGGTGGCGACGCGCTGGGCGGGGTCGAGGGTGAGGTCGACGGCAGTGAGCACCGGGGGCAGCGCGGTCGACGGGCGCCGGGCGAGGGCCCGGATGCGGGCCACCAGCTCGTCGAAGTCGAACGGCTTGGGCAGGTAGTCGTCGGCGCCGAGGCCCAGGCCCTCGATCCGGTCACGCACGGTGCCGGACGCGGTCAGCATGAGCACCCGGCTGGCCGGGTGGGCGGCCACGATGTGGCGGCAGACGTCGTCGCCGCCGACGCCGGGCAGGTCCCGGTCGAGGACGACCACGTCGTACCGGGTGACCGCGAGGCGCTCCAGCGCGTCCGCGCCGTCGAGCACCACGTCGACGGCCAGGCCTTCCCGGCGCAGGCCGGTGCCGATGGTCCGGGCGAGGATTCCGAAGTCCTCCACGACGAGCACGCGCATGGCTCCACCATGCCAAACGCGCGGTGACACCGTGGTGTCACCGACCGGCGCGTAGACCGGACACCATGATTACGGTTGAGGGCCTGCGCAAGCGGTTCGGGCCCAATCTCGCGCTGGACGGGATGACGTTCACCGTCCGCCCCGGGCACGTCACCGGGTTCGTCGGCCCGAACGGCGCCGGCAAGTCCACCACCATGCGGGTCGTGCTCGGCCTCGACGCCGCCGAGGAGGGCACGGCGCTGGTCGGCGGGAAGCCGTACCGCACCCTGGACCGGCCGCTGTGCCACCTCGGCTCGCTGCTGGACGCCTCCGCCCTGCAGCCCGGCCGCACGGCCCGCAACCACCTGCTGTGGCTCGCTCACTCGCAGGGCCTGCCGGGCCGCCGCGTCGACGAGGTGCTGGAGCTGACCGGCCTCGGCGGCGTCGGAGGCCGCCGGGCCGGGGGCTACTCCCTCGGCATGCGCCAGCGCCTCGGCATCGCCGCCGCCCTGCTCGGCGACCCGCCCGCGCTCATGCTCGACGAGCCGTTCAACGGCATGGACCCGGAGGGCATCATCTGGATGCGCACCTTCCTGCGCGACCTGGCCGCCCACGGCCGGGCGGTGCTCGTCTCCAGCCACCTCATGAGCGAGCTGCAGGGCACCGCCGACCACGTCGTGGTGGTCGGGCGGGGCCGGGTGATCGCCGACGCGAGCGTGGCGCAGCTGCTGGCCGGCGCCGCCAACGGCCGGATCACCGTGCGCTCCTCGGCGATCGACGATGCCGCAGATGTACTGCGGGCAGCCGGCGCCACCGTGACCCGCAACGGCGACGGCACCCTCACCGTGGCCGGACCGGCGGCCGAGGACGTCGTCGCCGCGCTCGGCAAGGCCGGCGTGCCCTTCTCCGAGGTCGCCGCGCACCGGGCCACCCTGGAGGACGCCTACCTCGAGCTGACCCGCGACGCTGTCGAGTTCCGGGGGGCCGCCCGATGAGCTTCCTGCGTCTGCTGCGCGCCGAGTGGACGAAGCTGCGCACCGTGCGCGGCTGGATCATCGGGCTGCTCGCCGGCGGCCTGGTCATCCTCGCCTTCGGCCTCGCCCCCGGCCGGCAGGGCTCCTGCGGCCAGCACGGCCCGGACTCCGACTGCACCCCGGTGCACGGCCCCGAGGGCGGCGAGGTCACGGACTCGTTCACGTTCGTGCACCGCACCCTGACCGGCGACGGCACCATCACCGCCCGGGTCGCCGACATGAGCGGCAAGCTGTTCGAGGGCGGCGACAAGCTCGCCCCGTGGGCCAAGGCCGGCCTCATCGTGAAGGACGGCACGACCCAGGGCTCGGCGTACGCGGCAGTCATGCGCACCGGCGAGCATGGGGTGCGGCTGCAGTACGACTACACGCACGACCAGGCGGGCGCCTCCGCCGGCGGGGCCGCGTGGCTGCGCCTGACCCGCACCGGCGACGTCATCAAGGCGGAGCAGTCCGCCGACGGCTCGGCGTGGACGACGGTCGGGACCGCGCGGCTGCCCGGGCTGCCGCAGACCGTGACGGCCGGGTTGTTCGTGACCTCCCCGGAGTACGCCAACCAGGTCAACCAGGCCGTGGTGCTCACTGGCATCCAGGGCGGCCCCAGCCAGGCCACGGCCGCGTTCGACCACCTGGCCACGGCCGGCTCGTGGTCCCCGGCCTGGGAGGGGACCGTCCTCGGCGCGCCGACCGGCCCCGCCGCCCGCGACATGGCCGGCTTCGAACAGACCGCCGACGGCTGGACGATCACCGGCTCCGGCGACATCGCCCCCTCGACGGCGGGCGGCGGCGGCGTGAGCCTCAGCCAGACCCTCATCGGCACCTTCGTCGGCCTCATCTTCATGGTGGTCGTCGGGGCCATGTCCGTCACCGCCGAGTTCCGCCGCGGCCTCATCCGCACCACCTTCGCCGCCGGCCCGCACCGCGCCCGGGTGCTCGCCGCCAAGGCCCTCGTGATCGGCGCGGCCGCCTTCGCCGCCGGCCTGGTCGCGGCGTGGATCGTGGTGAAGTTCGGCGTCGGCGTCCTGCGGGACAACGGGGTGCACGTCGCCCCGGTCCCCGCCACGACCGAGGCCCGGATGATCGTCGGCACGGCCGCGCTCCTGGCCGGCTGCGCGGTCCTCGCCGTCGGGCTGGGCGCACTCCTGCGCCGGGGCGTCACCGCCGTCACCGTGTCGATCGTGGTGATCGTGCTGCCGTACCTGCTGTCGGTCACCGTCCTGCCGCTGCGCGCCTCCGACTGGCTGCTGCGGGTCACCCCGGCGGCGGCCTTCGCGCTGCAGCAGGCCGAGCCGCGATGGGCGCAGATCGACACCGTCTATTCGCCCGCCGACGGGTACTTCCCGCTGAGCGCCTGGGGCGGCCTCGCGGTGCTCGCCCTGTGGATCGCCGCCGTGCTCGGCGGCGCCGCCGTCGCGCTGCGCCGGAGGGACGCGTGAAGGGGGCCCTGCTGGCCGAGTGGACCAAGCTGCGCACGTCCCCCGGCACCTGGTGGCTGCTGGCCGGGGTGGTCGCGGCGACGATCGGGCTGAGCGCGGGGGCGGCCGCGGCGATCTCCTGCCGCGGCGAGTGCGCGGCCGACCTCACCAAGGTCTCCCTGACCGGCGTCCAGCTCGGCCAGGCCGTGGTCGCGATCCTGGCGGTGCTCGCGATCGGCAACGAGTACAGCAACGGCATGGTCCGGGTCAGCCTGGCCGCCGTGCCCCGCCGCACCCGCCTGCTGCTGGCCAAGGCGGTCGTCACGTCGGCCGTCGTCCTCGCCGCCGCGGTCCTCGGCGTGGCCGGCTCGGTGCTGACCGGTCACCTGCTGCTGCCCGCGCACGGGTTCCTCTGGCGGCCCGCGGTGGGGTCGGTGCTGTACCTGGAGCTGATCGCCCTGCTGAGCCTGGGCGTGGCGACCGCGGCCCGCCAGCCGGCCACCGCGGTCGGCATCGTGCTCGGCCTGCTCTACGCGTGGCCGGTCGTGGCCCGCGTGGTGACCGACCCGACGTGGTCGCGGCGCCTGGAGCAGATCGGCCCGATGAGCGCCGGCACCGCCGTGCAGGCGACCCGGGACCTCGCGTCCCTGCCGATCGCCCCGTGGTCCGGCCTGGGCGTGCTGTCCCTGTGGGCCCTGGCCGGCATGCTGGCGGGCTGGCTCCTGCTGCTGCGCCGCGACGCCTGACCGCCCGCGCCACGCGACCGGCCCCCGCCACGCGACCGGCCCGCACCACGCGACCGGCCCCCGCCACGCGACCGGCCCCCGCCACGCGACCGGCCCCCGCCACGCGACCGGCCCGCACCGCGCGACCGGCGTCGCCGGCGGATGCCAGCCTCCGGGGCTGAACTGGGACCCCCGGAGGCTGGCATGTCCGCCAACGAGGTCCGTGGCCGACACGGACGAGCCGCTCTGCACGCAGCAGGCCCACCCGGCACCCCGCGTCGCGCTACGGCGGCATGGCCTCACCCCACGCGGAACCCGGGCCCGGGCTCGTCCCGGCGCCGGGAGACGATGGCCGGCGCGATGGCACCAGGTGGCGCACTGCCGCGTACGGCAACCACGCCAGCCACCCCAGCCACGCCAGCACGCCGCCCACGATGGACACGAAGCCCGGCACCGCGATGACGTCGGGCAGCGGCAGCCACCCCGTCGGCAGGATCGCGGCGGCGGCGATGGTGACCACCTCGGCCGTAAAGGCCAGGCTGAGCGGCAGCAGCAGCACCCCGAGCACCGCGTTGGGCGGCCCAGGGCGGCGGATGAGGCGCCGCCGGGACCACACCGCGTGACCGGCCAGGACCACGAGCCCGGCGGCGGCGGCCAGCGCACGGTCCGGCCACGCCCGCGGCGGGTCGACGCTCATCACCCACGGCGCCGCGGCGCACAGCGCGCCGACCCGCGTCACCCGCAGCGCCCACCTCCCGGCGAACGAGTCCTCCCGGTGTTCGGCCAGCAGATCGGTGCCGGTGGCCGCGCCGGACGGCGTGGTCCCCGCGCGGGGCGGACCGGCGATCAGGCGGTCGGCGATCATGACGGCGGCGCCCGACAGCAGCAGCGCCAGGATGTGGACGCCGAACAGGACGGCCATCGCCGCGGTCAGGGTGCCCGCCGGGTCCTGGCGCGCGGCGTCCACGGTCAGGGCGGCACCCGTGGCCAGGCACAGGGCGGCGGCGGCCACACGGGTGCGGGCCCGCGGGTCGGTGCGCAGCTGTGCCGCCGCGTATGCCCGCAGCCCCGGCGACAGCGCGCCCCACACCCTCGCCGCGGCGCCGGCCCAGAGGGCGATCAGCAG
The DNA here is from genome assembly GCF_039532525.1 of Dactylosporangium salmoneum. NCBI lineage: Bacteria > Bacillati > Actinomycetota > Actinomycetes > Micromonosporales > Micromonosporaceae > Dactylosporangium > Dactylosporangium salmoneum. Next base: position 6,066 of record NZ_BAAARV010000006.1, on the reverse strand, counting down.
CGGCGGGGCCGGCCACATCCACGGGAGCATCGCGAAGCCGCCGAGCAGGCCGGCGCACCACACCACGACGACGGTCCAGCCGCCGACGGCGCCGATGAGGAGGCGGTCGAGCTGGGTGCGGGCATCCCCGTCGGTCGGGGCGAAGGACAGGGCGGCGCCGAGGTGGCGGGCGGCGGTGACCAGGCGGCCGGACCGGATGGCGGCGCGGGCCAGGCCGACCAGCGCCGTCGTGTCCTGCGGGTCGAGGGCCAGGGCCTTGCGGAACGATTTCGAGGCCGGCATGGTCAGGCCGACGGCCTGCAGCATCATGGCGCGGATGCGGTGCGGCGCGGACTCGTCCGGGGCGAGCGCGACGGCCCGGCCGGCCGAGCGGAAGGCGCGCCGCGGGTGGCCGGTGCCCAGCTCGGCCAGGCCCAGGGCGGTGTGCGCGCGCCAGTCGTGCGGTGCCAGCCGGACCGCCTCCAGCGCCGCCGTGCGGGCCGGCTCGCCCTCCTGCAGGCCGACGCAGGCGAAGGCGAGCAGCACGTGGCCCGCGGCCTGATCCGGCGCGACGGCGACGGCCCGCGCGGCGGCGGCGCGCATCGCGGGGAAGTCGTCGTCGGCGTGGTGGGCGCGGGCCATCAGGCACCACGCCTCGACGTTGTCCGGATCGTCGGCCAGCACCGCGGCCGCGCGCTGTCTCGCCGCCGCGGCGCGCCCCACTTCCAGCAGCGCCGCGGCCTTCAACATCTCCTGCTGTTGCCACCCCGGCTCGATCACGGGTCCAAGGTAGACGCCGCCACCGACAATTTTCCGTCCCACCGCGCTGCCCGTTACCCACCGCGATTCGATCAACCACGATGCGTCACGGCGTTCCGGAGGCGGCCGCGGGCGAAATAGACTGCCGCCGTACACATCGGGGAGAGTGCATGACCGAGTCGCCGTTGATCGCCTCGCTGCAGGCCGCCGTGGAGGCCCGGCCGGGGGACGCCGTGCTGCGGCTGCACCTCGCCGCGCTGCTGCTGGACGCCGGGCGCCGCCCCGAGGCGATCGCCCACGTCGGCCACGTCCTCACCAGCGAACCGGCCAACCCCGAGGCCCTCGCCCTGATGCGCCGCTGCCTCGAGCCCGACCGGTCGCCGACCGGCGAACCGCCCACAGCAGCGCCAGCCAGCAAACCGGCCCCGGCAGTGCCGGCCGGCGAACCACCCACAGCAGTGCCGGCCGGCGAACCGCCGAGGGCCGCGCCGGCCCGGCAGGGGCGGGCGGAGGACCCGCTCGCGGCGTACGAGCGCGAGCTCGAAGACCTGCTGCCGCCCCGATTCAGCACCGGCGGCGAGCCCGATCCGGTCCGGGGCCCGGCCGACCGCGTGTTCGACGTGGAGGCCCCCACCGTCAGGCTCGCCGACGTCGGCGGCATGGCCGAGGTGAAGCAGCGGCTGGAGCTCGCGTTCCTCGGGCCGATGCAATACCCGGAACTGCGCCGCCTGTACGGCAAGAGCCTCCGCGGCGGCCTCCTGCTCTACGGCCCGCCGGGCTGCGGCAAGACCTTCCTCGCCCGAGCGGTCGCCGGCGAGCTGGGTGCCCAGTTCATGTCGCTGTCCATCGTGGACGTTCTCGACATGTGGATCGGCAGCTCCGAGCGCAACCTGCACGAGCTGTTCGAGGCGGCCCGCCGCAACGCGCCCTGCGTGCTGTTCCTCGACGAGATCGACGCGCTCGGCCACAAGCGCGGACAGCTCGGCTCGTCGGCGATGCGCACGCTGAGCAACCAGCTGCTCGCCGAGCTCGACGGCCTCGAGGGCGACAACGAGGGCGTGTTCGTGCTGGCCGCGACCAACGCGCCGTGGGACGTCGACCCGGCGCTGCGCCGGCCCGGGCGCCTCGACCGCATCGCGCTGGTGCTGCCGCCGGACGGGCCGGCCCGGGAGGCGATCCTGCGGTACCACGTGCGGGAACGGCCGATCGCGGGCATCGACCTGCCGAAGCTGGTGGCCGCCACGGCCGGTTTCTCCGGCGCCGATCTGGCCCATCTGTGCGAGAGCGCGGCCGAGCTGGCGATGGCCGACTCGATCCGCAGCGGCGAGGTGCGGATGATCGAGCAGCGCGACTTCGACCGCGCGCTGCCCGACGTACGGTCCTCGACCGGGCCGTGGTTCGCCACGGCGCGCAACGTCGCGCTCTTCGCCAACGAGGGCGGTGCGTACGACGACCTGGTCGCCTACCTGAAACGGAACCGGCTGCTGTGAAACGCGCATCGCTGCTCGCCGTCGTCCTCGTGGTGCTGGCCGGCTGCGCCAGGGGCGGCGGGGCCGGGCCGGGCGAGGAGGGGCTGGAACGGCTGCGGCGGCAGGCCGACGAGGCCCTGGCCCGCTACGACAAGGCCGTCGCCGACGCCGGCGGCACGCAGCGCTTCGCGCCCGTCGGCGAGCTGACCGGCCAGGTCGGCGACTGGGAGGCGCAGATCCAGGACGGCAAGGCGGCGCTGCTGACCGGCAGGGTGATCACCGCCGCGACGCTGCCGGAGGCGCCGCAGCCGACCGGCGAGGTGATCTGGGCCGCCGGCGCCCGGCAGACGCTGCCCCTGATCTCGGCCGGCGAGGCCCTCCGGCAGCTGGTCGCCGCCGCGGCCCCCGGCGACTGCGGCAACTGCCGGCCGCTGGAGGTCACCGGCGCCCGCCTCGGCACGACCGCGATCCGGACCACGCGCGGCGACGCGACCGCGCCGGCGTGGCAGTACACGATCAAGGGCTCCGCGGTCCTGGTGACCCGGGTGGCCGTGGCCGCGTCCGCCGCCGTTCAGGTGGTGCCACCGTCGTGGGACCCGTACAACGCGCCCGGCGGCATGGCCATCGAGTCGGCGACGGCGAGTGCGGACGGCAAGCGGCTGACGGTGAAGTTCACCGGCGCCCCACGCGGGGGCGACCAGCCCTGCGGCTCGGACTACACCGCCGAGGCCGTCGAGTCGGACAACGCCGTGGTCGTCATCGTCGTGGAGCACCCGCACGCCCCGGGTGAGGCCTGTACGGCCATCGGCGCCCCGCGCAGCACGACCGTCGACCTGGCGAAGCCCCTCGGCGACCGGGCGGTGCTGGAGGTACAGCAGGGAACCCCGGTTCCGGTCACGACCGGTGGTTGATCATGTAGCGTCGGGGTGATGCGGACCGGGCGGTGGCGGCCGGGCGCGCTGGCGCTGCTGGCACTGACCGGCGCCGCGGTCGCGGCCTGCGGGGCGGCGACCGGCGAGGGCGACGGCGCGGCGGCCTGGCGGGCGTATCCGGACGCGTTCACCGTGCCGGCCGGGGCCACGGCCACCGCGACCCTGCTCATGCCGGCGCCCGGCGGGTGCTTCTGGGCCGTCGGGCCGGTCGAGGCCGGCCGGCGGCGGTGGACCGGCTCGTGGCAGGGCACCGGCGACTGTGTCACGGTGCGTCGGGAGTGGCCGGTGCAGCTGCCCCCGACGTCGCCGCAGATCACCGAGCGGGAGACGGTCGTCGGCGCGGCCGAGGGGCCGCAGGGCTGGCTGACCGTGGCCGCGACGACCGCCGGGGACGCCGCCTGGGGCGCCACGGTGAAGGGCACGCCGGAGCACTGGGAGGCCGGCCAGCTGCGCACGCCGCGGGACGCCGCCGGGGACGTGCCGGCCGGGGTCGGTGTCGTGCGCGGCCAGTTCGCCGTGGTCGGGTTGCACGGGAAAGCGCCGACGGTGTACCTCTCCCCCGGCTACGGACCGTGGGACGACCGCCCGCTGCCGTTGCCCCCGAACGCCGGCGACGACGTCCGGCCGCTCGCCGTAGCCGGCGCCCCCGGCAGGTACCGGCTGGAGTCCGGCACCCGGCGCCCCGTCGAGGACATCGGCCCGGCCGTCGCCGTCGGCCGGTCCGCCGACAAGGCGGTCATGTGGACCAGCCGGGGACGGCGGCGCCGAATGGTCCGCGGACATCCCGGCCGGGGTGACCGAGCTGACCGGCGTGGTCCACGATGGTTCGGCGTTCGTGGCCGTCGGCGCGGCGGGCCGCAGCGCCCGGGTGCTGACGTCGGACAGCGGCGCGGGCTGGGCGCCGGACCGGCGGACCGTGCCGGACGACGCGCCGCCGTTCCGGGCCGTCTTCGCGCTGCGCCCACCGACCGACCCGGACGCGACGCAGGTGCTCGGCGGACCGCCAGCGCCCCCGCCGGCGATCTACGCCGTCGGCCCCGCCGCCGGCCAGGACTGCGCGACTGCGTGGCGCCGCGACGAACACGCCTGGGTCCCCGAGCCGCTCGGCTGCCACGGCGTGCCGACCGCGCTGCTGCGCCTCGCCGACGGCCGGATCGCCGCGGTCAGCGGTACCACCCTGCTGCTGCGTCGACGACCGTGAATCAGCAATTGCGGTGGCGGAATCGACGGACCTCTGCTGTGGTGAGGCCATGGCGATACTCGACGATCCTGGACTGTTCGGGCGCCAATGGGCGGCCACCTACGACTCCACCGACAACCCCGACCCCGGCCCCTGCGCCGAGTTCCTGGCCGGCCTAGCCGGCGGCGGCCCCGCGCTGGAGCTGGCCATCGGCAGCGGCCGGGTCGCCCTGCCCCTGGCCGCGCACGGCGTGCCGGTCGAGGGCATCGAGGCCTCGCCGGAGATGGTCGAGCTGATGCGGACCAAGCCCGGCGGCGACGGCATCCCGGTGCTCGTCGCCGACATGGCCGACGTCGGTCTCCCCGGCCCCTATCCGCTGGTCTACCTCGTGTTCAACACGCTGTTCAACCTGACCGGCGAGGGCCGGCAGGAGGACTGCTTCCGCAACGTCGCGCGGGTCCTGGCCCCGGGCGGGCGGTTCGTCGTCGAGGCCTTCGTCCCCGACCCGGCCGACTTCGACCGGGACGAGCAGCAGGTCCAGGTCCGGTCGGTGACCGAGGACGCGGTGACGATCCGGCTGCACCAGTACGACCGTCAGGCCCAGACGTTCGTGCGGCAGACCGTGACGTTCACCAACGAGGGCGTGCGGCTCAAGCCGTTCGGCATGCATTACCGCTGGCCGGAGCAGATCGACGAGCTGGCCGCCGGCGCCGGGCTGACGCTCGAGGCCAGGTACGCGAACTGGCACCGCGAGCCGTTCGGGCCCGGCAGCCGCAGCCATGTCTCGGTGTACCGCAAGGACTGACCCGAGCCGCCGGCCCCGCGCCGGACACCGCCGGGTAGCCGCTATCCGGTCGTCAGCAGCTCGTGGACGCGGGTCAGGAAGGCGGCGGCCGCCTCGCGGTCGAGCTCCTGGCCCGCCTCGCGGCCGCGGGCGTGGCTGTCCAGGGCGGCGCGGATCAGCTCCGCCTCCTCCGGCAGGTGCTCGGCCGCCCACGCCCCGGCCACGCGCTTGGGCGACCAGGTGCGCTCCACGCAGTACCGCAGCGCCCGGCACCCGTTGAGGACCGCATTGTCGCCGTGGTCCCCGAGCGCCGCCAGCTGCGTGGCGACCGATTCGGCCACGACCGGCAGCAGCTGCCGCGACCGCACCCGGGTGACGAGGTCGGTGAACGGCGGGCCGATCAGCGCGCGCCGCTGCTGGCGGACCATGTCCCGGTCGATCGGATACCAGAAGGTGGGCCCGTCGCCGGGGTCGGTCTCGGCCTTGTACGGCAGCTCCGCCCCGGTGTTGAGATTGAGCGCGAACCCGGCCTCGGTGCCCAGGCCGGCCAGCGTCGCGCGGTCGTAGAGGACGAACTCGAGGCCGGCGGCCGGGCACGGCAGGGCGTCGTGTCCGAGCGCGGCCACCACCGCGTCGATCTCCTCCGCGGTCGGCTCCTCGGCCACCGCGAGCAGGTCGATGTCGCTGCGGCCGGGCTGGAACGCGTCGAAGGCGAGCGAGCCGGCCGGGTACACGCCGACCAGCCGCCCGCGGAAGATGCCCTGCAGCCGGTACACGACCGCACCGAGGTAGCCGTCGAGGCGCATGCCGCCACGATAACCGCCGACGTCACCCTGACAGTCAATGGTATGGCTCGACCCGCTGGCGGTGCCGATCGTCGGCTGCCCGCGACTGGCGACGGCGCGGCGCGTGAGGGGCGGCGCGGCGCGTGAGGGGCGGCGCGGCGCGTGAGGGGCGGCGCGG
>NZ_BAAARV010000005.1:395009-448794 GCF_039532525.1 Dactylosporangium salmoneum | reverse complement strand
CGGCCTGGCGGCGGCGCGGCGGCGCGGCGGCGCGGCCTCGCGGCGGCGATGCGGGCCGGCTGGGCTCGCGTTCGCGAGGCTGGCTCTCGTCCACGGCCCGGTTCGCCCTCACGGCCTGGTTGTCCACCCACGGCCACGCCCAACCTCGCGGCGCGGCGCGGCCGGGCAGCGCGGCTCACCCTCGCGGCTGGGCTCGCCTCCGAGGCCTGGCTCGGGCACGGCAGGCCCGGCCTCGGGCCCGCCGCCGTCCCGGGTCCGTCCGCTTCGCCGCGCCTAGCCGTCGATCTTGTAGGTGATCACGTCGCCCTGTTCGGTCCGGGTGATGCCCAGGCCGTCGATCGGCGCGTCGACAGCGCGCGCGTACGGCGTCCCGGCGGCCTCGTCCCGCAGCACGACCACCGTGCGGATCTTCATCTCGCGCAGCTGGGTCACGGTCGCCTCGTCCGGGAACTGCTCCATGTTGAGCCGCAGGATCTCCTGGTTGCTCGGGGTGAACCCGCTGCCGCCGTTGACCATCTTCGGGAAGCCGTCGGTGCTCCAGAGCATGACGTTCATGTCGAACAGCTCGCTGGACGGCAGCACCATCACCGGACCCTGCACGGTGCTCATCGCCACCGGCGCGGCCGGTACCGTCGGGTTCGGGCCTCGCTGGTGAATGCCCTCGGCCAGCACCAGCACCAGCGGGATCAGCGTCACGATCCGCCAGACCCCGGCCTGGTTGCCGACGTCGGACTGCGTGCGGTCGGCGAAGAGCTCGACGGCCCGCTCCGCGAACGCGCTGACCGCGCCGGCCGCGAGCAGCGCCAGGAACAGCGTCACCCAGACCATCAGCCGGCCCGAGGTACGAATGCCCTCGAAGCCCGGCAGCACCCGGTACAGCGCCATGTACCCGAAGTCCCCGTCACCCGGCCCGTTGGTGCCCATCGCGAGCATCGCCGTGCCCACGACCCCGACGCCGAGCAGGATCCGGTGCTGCAGCCGCCAGGTCGACACGAACAGGCCCGCGAACGCCAGCCCGTACAGGAAGAACCCGGGCAGCAGCGCCATCTCCGGCGCCCACCCCAGCGTCGACCGGGCATTCGCGTAGGCGTCGCCCCACAGCCACGACTCCGGCGGCGAGATGAAGAGCCCCTTCAGCGGTGGGGAGAACAGCCCGATGATGTCCGCGCTGCGCTCGGCCTCCTGGTGCTGGTTCAGGACCTGCCGGTACGGGTAGGCCATCATCGCGCTCACCGCGACGAACACCAGCCCGCCGCCGAGGTTGGCGAAGAGCAGCTTCCACCCGAACGGCCGGCGCCCGGCCCCTCGGTTCCGCAGGTGCTTGTACCCCCACGTGACGGCCGAGGCCAGCACGGCGATCAGCAGCGCATACGCGAACGGAAGGCCGATGCCGAAGCCCAGGCTGATCTGCCACGCCGCGACCAGCCAACCGGCGAGCACCCAGCCCCACCGCCGCTTCTCCGGCTCGTACCCGCGCCGCAGCGAGAACCCGTGCCCCCGCGCCAGCATCGCCAGCGCCAGCGCGATGCCGCCGATCGACAGCACGTGCAGGTGCCCGGCCTGCCCCAGCCGCCACGGCGCATACGCGAACGCCGCCCCGGCCACCGCTGCCCCCGTGCGCCCGGCCCCGAGCTGGCGCGCCAGCGCGTAGGCGCCGAAGAACGCGAAGGCGAAGATCAGAACAAAGATGATGTTGTACCGCACGATGGCCGCTTCGGGCCCCGACCCGATCATCCCGGCCGGCGCGTACCCGAGCAGCGTGTCCGAGAACGCGTAGGTGTACTGGTTCGGATAGAACGCGTTGGCCTGCCAGAGCTGCAGCGGGTCGGTCGTGAGGATGTGCCCGGCCCACGACATCTGCCACGCCTGCAGCGTCGGGTCCCAGATGTCCTGCGGGATCGTCGTGGCGGGGTGCTGCAGCGCCGGCCACGTCATGGCCGCCGCGAGCAGCACCGACCCGAGCGCGGCCAGCGTCCACTCGTGTGCGAAGAACCGAGCCAGGCCCGACCTGCTCCGCCGCGTGACCCGCCCGAACCGGCTCGGCACGAACTCCGGCTCCGGCGCGAACGCGTTGAACGGGTCCGCCGGCTCCTCGCTCGCCGCCGGGGCGTCGGCCTGCTTGTCGCCGTCAGCCCCGACGGCGTCCTGCTTGCCGCTGTCAGCCCCGACGGCTTCCTGCTTGTCGCCGTCGGCCCTGTCGTCGGCCTGCTTGCCGGTCCCCGGCTCGTCCTCACCCGGCCGAGCGGCGGCCGGCTCATCGCCAGGCGCCTTCCCCGCCGGCTCGGTGTCGCCCGGGTCTTCGTCGCCCGCGGCCTCCCCGTCCGGCTCCACGCCGTCGGGGCTGGCCCCGGCCGAAGCCGGTTCCCGGTCGGAGCCGTCGTCCCGGGCCGCGTCGGCGCCGGGCTCGGCCCCGCCCTCGGCGGAGGGTCTCTCGGCGGGCTCGGCCTCAGTGCTGCCCTGATCGCCGGGGGTGAGGTCATTGGAGCGGCCGTGGGTCCGGGGACGGCCGTCCGACGGCGGCTCCTCGGACACCGTCGGCTCCGACGAAACGTTGCTCACGCCAGCCGCTCCCGCAGGTAGTTGATGTCGGCGGTCTGGCCTTCGGCCCCGCCGGGGGTCTCGACGAGCGCCGGCGCGCCCGCCGCACGGATGACCGCCACGATCAGCTCCGGATCGATCTCGCCGGCGGTCATGTTGTCGTGCCGATCGCGGCCGGAGTCGAAACCGTCGCGCGAGTTGTTCGCGTGGATCAGGTCGATGCGGCCGGTGATGGCCTTCACGCGGTCGACGATGTCGAGGAGATTCTCGCCGCCGGCGAAGGCGTGGCACGTGTCGAGGCAGAAGCCGACCTCGTAGTCGCCGATCGCGTCCCAGAGCCGGGCGAGGTTGTCGAAGCGGCGGGCGCAGGCGTTGTCGCCACCGGCGGTGTTCTCGATCAGGACCGGCGTTGCGAATCCGCCCTGGTCGGCGGCGTAGGCGAAGGTCTTGCGCCAGTTGTCGAAGCCTGCCGCCAGGCCGTCGGCCTTCTCGACGTGGCCGCCGTGGACGATGATGCCCTTGGCGCCGACCTTGGCCGCGCCGGCCGCGTGGCTGAACAGCAGCTTGCGGCTGGGAATCCGGATGCGGTTGTTCGACGATGCGACGTTGATCCGGTAAGGCGCGTGGATATAGACGTCGGTCTCGGCGCTGCGGAGCGCCTCCGCATCGTCGCGATCCACCGGATCGATCCAACCCTGCGGATCTGTCAAGAAGAACTGGATGAGGTCGGCGCCCCGGGCGGCCGCCTCGGCCAGCGGCTCAGCGGGGTCGACGTGAGCACCGATTCGCATGCCGCAGAGCCTACGACGTGGGTGTGACAGTTTGTGCGGCGTGCCCCGGGGTGCGGACCGAAGGGTCCGGAATGCCGGGCTTCCGTCACCGTCCAGTCGCCCTCGTCGTTACGCACGTAGCCGCCCGTGATCGCTCCCCGGCGATCGGCGGGCCTCGTACAGCTCGATGGAACGACCCCCAATCGATCCCCCGAACCCTGGATGGCTACTGGAATGGCTACCTTGTCCGGACACCGATCGGCAGTACGCCTGGCGGCTACCGCCGCGGCACTCGCCGCTGCGGCCCTGACCGTGGGCGCCGGCCCGGTGAGCGCCGCCCCCGAGACCCCGACGGTGGAATTCTCTGGCGGCAGCGTGCTGAGCCTGCTGGTCTGCAAGTCCCAGCCGAACACGGGCAACGTCTCGGTGCCGGCCGACTCGCGGGTGAACTTCGTCAACCGCCTCGGCCAGAATGCGAACCTGAAGGTCGACGGCCAGAGCGTTGCCACGGTGCAGCCCAATCAGCAGGTACCGGTCCTGTTCAAGAAGGGACCGGTCGAGGTCGCGATGACCTTCGACTGCGGCGTCGGCGTGGTGCAGCAGTTCAAGCCGGTCTCGGTCGGCGTGACCGCGGCGCCGACCCCGACCGCCGCGCAGGCGACGACCGGGCAGGCCCGCACCGGCGGCGGGACCCAGGCCGCACCCGCTGGGCCCGCCGGGGCCGCGGCCGGCGCGGCGAACCACGCGATGAGCACCGGCGCAGCGGCCCACTCGACGAAATCACCGCAAGGCCAGGACGGTTCGGCGACCGCCACGGGCGCCGCCGGCGAGTCCGGCACCGAGCCGGTCGACCCGTCGCTGCTCGACCCGAGCGCCGCCGCGGCACCGGCCGTGGGCGCCGACCCGAGCGTCGCGGTCGACGACCGGGTGATGGTAGAGGAGCCGGTGGCGGCGAGCGGACCGGCGCGCAACGGCCCTGCCGGCCTGCTGGCGCTCGTGGCGACGGTCTGTGTGGTCGGCGTTGGAATCGCCTCAATTCGGGCTATTATTGCTCAACGGGCATCACGTGCGAGCTTCGCATAAGGTACGATTTCCCTAGCTCCGCGGGGCGCAGTCATCCAACGCACCGGTGTGGTCGTTCCTCCCCAGGTCCCACCCAACGAAGCGGATGGCGCGCCCCGCGGTCTTTTTCTGTCTTGACACCTCAGCGTGTACTCTGGTTCGGTCCATCGGCATTTCGCGCCGATGGACGACGCATGACCTCCTGCCGCGGATGGACCGCGGCCGCTTAGCCCGTAGGAGGTGAGAACGTCTTGCGTCATTACGAGATCATGGTGATCCTCGACGGAAGTCTCGAGGAGCGCACCGTCGCCCCGTCGCTCGACACGTATCTCAACGTGATCCGGACGTCGGGTGGCTCGGTGGAGAAGCTCGACGTGTGGGGCCGCAGGCGCCTCTCGTACGAGATCAACAAGAAGACCGAGGGTATCTACGCCGTCATCGACCTCCAGGCCTCGCCGGAGTCGGTTGCCGAGCTGGACCGTCAGCTGCGACTCAACGAGTCCGTGCTGCGCACCAAGGTCATCCGGCCCGAGGTCCGCTAAGCGGAACCCCGGGCGAGATCGATCTGCTTCGCCCGGCCACGGTCGCGGGCGCGACGGCAAAAACTGTCGTACCCCTGTGACATCGTGGCCATACACCAGCGCGCGAGGAGTTGACTCATATGGCAGCGGGAGATACCACCATCACGGTCATCGGTAACCTGACCGAGGACCCTGAGTTGCGTTTCACTCCGTCGGGAGCAGCGGTCGCCAAGTTCCGGGTGGCATCCACCCCCCGGTTCATGGACCGTCAGACCAACGAGTGGAAGGACGGCGAGCCGCTGTTCCTGTCCTGCACTGTGTGGCGGCAGGCGGCCGAAAACGTCGCCGAGTCGCTGACCCGCGGGTCTCGGGTCATCGTCTCCGGTCGGCTCAAGCAGCGGACCTACGAGACGCGCGAGGGTGAGAAGCGCACCGTCATCGAGCTGGAGGTCGACGAGGTCGGCCCGTCGCTGCGCTACGCGACTGCCAAGGTGCAGAAGATGTCGCGCAGCTCCGGTGGTGGCGGTGGCTTCGGTTCGGGCGGCGGCAACGGCGGCGGTGGCGGAGGCGGAGGCGGCGGGTACAACGATGACCCGTGGGCCAACGCGACGCCGGCCGGCGGCGGTGGCGGCGGCGGCAGGTCGAGCTCATCCTTCGACGACGAGCCCCCGTTCTAATGGCATCAGGAGCAAGAGCAATGGCGAAGGCTGCGGCCCTGCGCAAACCGAAGAAGAAGGTGAACCCTCTCGACAAGGAGGGCATCGCCTACATCGACTACAAGGACACCGCCCTGCTGCGGAAGTTCATCTCCGACCGCGGCAAGATCCGCGCTCGGCGGGTGACCGGCGTGACCGCCCAGCAGCAGCGGCAGATCGCGCGCGCCGTCAAGAACGCGCGCGAGATGGCGCTGCTCCCCTACACCGCGACCACGCGCTAAGGGACGGCCGACATGAAGATCATCCTCACCCAGGAGGTCACCGGCCTCGGGACCCCCGGCGACATCGTCGAGGTCAAGGACGGTTACGGCCGTAACTACCTGCTCCCGCAGGGCTTCGCGATCCCGTGGTCCAAGGGCGGCGAGAAGCAGATCGTGACGATCAAGCGCGCCCGCTCGGCCCGCGAGATCCGCGATCTCGGCCACGCCAACGAGGTCAAGGCCCAGCTCGAGGGCCTGACGGTCAAGCTGTCGCTCCGCGCCGGCAAGGAAGGCCGCCTCTACGGCTCGGTCACGCCGGCCGAGGTCGTCGACGCCGTGCAGAAGGCCGGCGGGCCCCAGCTGGACCGCCGCCGCCTCGAGCTGCCGGGCCACGTCAAGACGGTCGGCGACTACAAGGTGCAGATCAAGCTGCACCCGGAGGTCGCCGCGGTCTTCACGCTGAAGGTCTCGGCCGCGAAGTAGCAACACCTGGCACGGCAGAAGGGGTCCCTCACACGAGGGGCCCCTTTCGCATTCCCACCGGCCCACGGGTGACGGCCACGGTGCCGGACCGACGCAAGCCGGCGCCTGTCCAGGCAAGCGCGAAGCGCGGCAGCGGGCCGCCGGTGCGCCGCGGGCGGCTGGGGAATGCGCGAGGAGCGATGCAGGGCACGACGAAGCGGCATGCCGGCCCAGGCAAGCGCGAAGCGCGGCAGCGGGCCGCCGGTGCGCCGCGGGCGGCTGGGGGAATGCGCGAGAGCGATGCGGGGCACGACGAAGCGGCATGCCGGCCCAGGCAAGCGCGAAGCGCGGCAGCGGGCCGCCGGTGCGCCGCGGGCGGCTGGGGGAATGCGCGAGAGCGATGCGGGGCACGACGAAGCGGCATGCCGGGGCGGAAACGGCGAACCGGCCGCGCGGTGGTCGTAACTGCGGCACGGCCGGGAGCCTAGAAGGCAGCCCGCGAGCTGGACTCTGGCGGGAGTGCAAGCAGCAGGCACCCGCTGCGACGCCCAAGGCACGAGGGGGCGGCGACGGCCGCAGCCCAGGGGCGAAGGGTCAGATGGCCATGTCGACGAAGCGGGACAGGTGGAGCTGCGCGGCAACCGTCACGGTGTCAGTCGGGCCGTTACGGTGCTTGGCGACGATGAAGTCGGCCTCGCCCGCGCGCGGGGACTCCTTGTCGTAGTAGTCGTCGCGGTGCAGCAGGATGACGACGTCGGCGTCCTGTTCGATAGATCCCGATTCGCGAAGGTCGGACAGCTGGGGGCGCTTGTCGGTGCGCTGCTCCGGGCCACGGTTGAGCTGGCTCACCGCGACGACCGGGCACTCGACCTCCTTGGCCAGCAGCTTCAGGCCACGGGACAGGTCGGCGACCTCCTGCTGACGGCTCTCCGTGCGCTTCGGGCTGGTCATCAGCTGCAGGTAGTCGACCACGATGAGCTTCAGGTCGTGGCGCTGCTTGAGCCGGCGGGCCTTCGCGCGGATCTCCATCAGGTTCATGCTCGGGGTGTCGTCGACGAAGAGCGGCGCCTCGCTGATCTCGCCCATGCGCCGGGCCAGCTTGGTCCAGTCGTCGTCGGAGAGCTGGCCCGAGCGCAGCACGTGGAGGGGCACGCGGGCCTCGGCCGAGAGCAGACGCATGACGATCTCGACCTTGGACATTTCCAGGCTGAAGATCGCCGAGGCCATGTTGTGCTTGACCGAAGCCGCGCGGCTGAAGTCCATGGCGGCCGTGGAGTTGTGCGTGGGGATCATCGCTCGCCCGGCGAGGTACATGTGATCGGCGTTGTCGACCTGCACGCAGCGCACCGGCACGCTCGGCACCGGACGGACGGCTGTGACGTAACGCAGCCCGGTCTCCGCCGTCGACGCCGCCCGCCGCCGCTCGGCGTGGGCGAGCCGCTTGCGCTCGAGCCGGAACACCTCGTCGATCGTGCTGAAGGTGATCGTGTACGCCACCGACGTCTCCGCGGTCCGGCCGCGCACGGTCCGGCGGCTCACCTGGGCGCGATACCCGAGGCTGACCACCAACTCGTAGACGTCGTCGGTCAGTCGGCGGGACGTACTCGTGTACTGCACGTGGCCGTTGTTGCCGACCGCGCCGTCGGTGTCGAGCAGTCCCGCCAGCAGGGCCCGGCGCTGCTTCTCGTCGCTGCGCAGATACTCCGCCGGAATGTGCTTGTCGCCAAGCACCCCGGCTGCGCGCAGGTAGCCGACGAACGACCCCCAGCGCGCATGGCAGGTGGCGCAGCGCCGGGTGCCGGTGGCGCTTCCCTTGGTCACGGTCCCGCAGTTGAAGCACCCCGGCCGCTCTCCCTCGCCCGCGAGACGCCGGCCCGCTTCCGCGCTTCGCGCGGGCCTGGGAGATCGACCCCCACAGCTGCGGCCGCAGGTGAGCACCGAGACCGCTTGCGGGGTGAAGGTGGCGTGGCAGACGATGCAGACGCGGTCCTCGATCGGCGGCAGCTCCGGCGGGTGGATCGTATAGACCATCGGGCCGGACGGCGCGGTATCGAAGCCGTCGAGCTCGATGAACACGAGGACCTCGGGGTCCGCCGACGTGATCCGGGCCCCGCGGGTCTCGCCGTCGCCGAGCCAGGCGCCCAGCGTGTAGGGCGGGATGGCCAGGTCAGGCCGGTGCGGCAGCTCCAGGGACGCGCAGTTGCCAACGGAGTGGTTCAGTCGCTGGTCGGCGGTGTCGCAGGTCAGCGTCTCGGCGATCTCCCGGGTGGTCACCACGCGGCCCGGCCGGCGGCCGCGGCGATCGCTGCGGGTGCTCGTCCTCCACGGGTGGTCGGCGTCGGCCACGATGACGCTGCCGTCGGAGAACTCCACCTCGTAGCACGGACGGTCGTGGAGGACGTCGAAGGCGTTGACCACGGTCGTCGGGCGGCCGTCGGCGCCCAGCAGCCGATCGCCGGCGCGGACGTCGCCCATCGTGGTCCAGCCGTCAGGCGTGGGCAGCGGCGTGTCGAGGGCCAGGGCCTTTCCGAGACCGGGTCGGCCGGCGACGATGATCAACTGGCCGGCGTGCAGGCCGTTCAGGAGGCGGTCCAGGTCGCTGAAGCCTGTCGGGACGCCGGTCATCATGCCGCCCTGGGCGCCGACGGCCTCGATCTCGTCCAGGGTGGGCTGGAGCATCTCGGCGAGGACGGCGAAGTCCTCGCTCACGCGCTTCTCGGTGACGTCGTAGATGGCCTGCTGGGCCAGGTCGACCACGTCGTCGACGTCGCGGCCGCCCTGGCCGCCGGAGCCGTAGCCGAGCTGGACGATGCGGGTGCCGGCCTCGATGACGCGGCGCAGCACGGCGCGCTCGGCGACGATGCGGGCGTAGTAGCTGGCGTTGGCGGCGGTCGGGACCGTCGTCATGAGGGTGTGGAGGTACGCGGCGCCGCCGATTTTGGCGATGTTGCCCGCGTCGGTCAGGGTGGCGGCGACCGTCACGGCGTCGGCCGGCTCGCCGCGGCCGTAGAGGTCCAGGATCGCGTCGAAGATGATGCTGTGGGCCGGCTTGTAGAAGTCGTGGGTCTTCAGGATCTCCACGACGTCGGCCACGGCGTCCTTGGACAGCAGCATGCCGCCGAGGACGCTCTGCTCGGCCGCCACGTCCTGGGGTGGGGTGCGCTCGAAGGTCTCGGAGGTGCGCTCGGTGCGCTCGCGCTCGGGGCGCTGGCCCGGCGGTTCAGGGCTCGCGTCGTCCCACGGATCCGTTCGCTGGTCGTCTGTGATCGACACTTCGCCCCCCAACGTCACGCCCGCTCGCGGGTGTGACGAGTCCTCGCCGGCGCGCAACGCGCCTGCGCAACCGTATGGGGCGACTGGCGTTCGAACAAAGTTAGCCGGTGGAAAAGGCTCTGGACAACCTGTGGAACACGGGGCTCTGGCTTGGGAAACGTTGTGCACAGGGCTGTGGATAACTTCTCATGCGGTACCGTCGCATGGGTCTTGAACTGGGCTTTCGTCATCCACAGCCTGTGTGTGGAAAAAAGGGTGGCACAGATCTTTCGGCTGGACGGCCGATTGCGCGAAGGTCACGAACAGGTGACGCTCCGGCACGTGGGTTACCCGGATTGGGAGAGGTCTCGCGGCGGCCGCGAGCGCCAGGGGACGGAGACCGGGCGGTGGGATCCGCGGCAGGAGCGGTGGATACCCCAGCAGCGCGCGTCCGAGCGGGACGACTACGGCATCGAGCCGTTCCCGGCGCGTTCCGACCCGCGCCGGCCAGGGCAGGGCCGGGTCCTCGACCACGACGACTGGGTCGAGGACGACGCCGACGCCGAGGACGACGAGCCGGACCAGCACAGCGTCTACATCCGCTCGTTCGTGGCGACCGCCGGCTGGTACCTGATCCCGCTCACCGCGTACGCCGGCTGGTCGTTCACGCTGTCGTCGCAGCCGCGCCCGGGCTGCACCAACGCCTTCGGGCTGCCGTGCCCGGCGCCGCGCTCGGAGTCGCTGAGCAACCTCATGAACGAGGTGCCCGAGATCGCGGTGGCGATGGCCATCAGCATCGTGATCGCCATGATCCTGGGCAAGGTGACGACGGGCTGGCGGCCGTTCGCGATCGGGTTCGCCAGCGCCGTGCTGGGGGCCGGCGTGGCGACGGTGGCGTTCGCGGTACTCAAAACGCAAATCAACGTATAGATCACCGTTGGGTCACCGTCCGGTCACGCCGGGAGCCGCCGGCGACGAGCCCTCGTCTGACTGACCACATACCTCAGGGAGGGCATCGATGGTCAGTCAGCTGCGCATGGCCGCGGTCGCGGCGCTCGCGCTCACAGTGCTCGCCGCTTGCGGGTCGAGTGCGGAGGACCGCAGCAGCTCGGACAGCGGCAAGGCGGCGCCCGGGATCACCGGCTACGGGCCGCCCGGCACCCCGGAAGGCCTCGCCAAGGGCGCCGCGACCGGCGAGGCCGCCGCCGGCGGGGCCGAGGGTGAGGTCGCGGCGGCCGACCGGCCCGTTTCGACGTTTGCGGTGGACGTCGACACGGCCTCGTACGGCTTCGCGCGGCGCACCCTCATGGCCGGGCGCCGGCCCCAGGCCGGCACGATCCGGCCGGAGGAGTTCGTCAACGCGTTCGACCAGCAGTACCGCGAGCCGGAGGGCAATGGCTTCGCGATCAGCGCGGACGGGGCCCGGCTGCCGAACTCGCACCGCAATGCCGGGGACGGCGCGCGGCTGCTGCGCGTCGGGCTGCAGACCCGTGGCGAGTCCGACGCGACCCGCCCGGACGCGGCGCTGACCTTCGTCGTGGACGTGTCCGGGTCGATGGCCGAGCCGGGCAAGCTCGACCTGGTCCAGCACGGCCTGAGCATGCTCGTCGACCAGTTGCGCCCGACCGACTCGGTGGCCGTCGTGGCGTACTCCGACCGGGCCGAGCTGCTGCGCCCGATGACCCCGGTGCGCGACCGGCAGGGCCTGCGGGACGCGATCGGGCGGCTGAAGGTCTCCGGGAGCACGAACCTGGAGGCGGGCCTGCGGCTGGGGTACGACACGGCCCGCGAGGCATTCCGCGCCTCGGCCACCAACCGGGTCGTCCTGCTCTCCGACGGCCTGCCGAACGTGGGCACGACCGACGCGACGGCGCTGGTCAGGACGGTGCAGGAGGCGGCGGCGAAGCAGATCAGCCTGCTGGGCGTCGGCGTGGGCAGCGACTACGGCGACAAGTTCATGGAGCAGCTGGCCGACAAGGGCGACGGCTACGTCGTGTACGTCAGCGACGAGGCCGAGACCGACCGGGTCTTCGTGCAGCAGCTCCCGGCGACCGTCGCGCTGCGCGCCCTCGACGCGAAGGCGCAGGTCGAGTTCGACTCGAAGACCGTGCTGTCGTACCGCTTGATCGGCTACGACGACCGAGTGCTGTCGGCCTCGGAGTTTCGCAACGACCGGGTCGACGGCGGCGAGGTCGGGCCCGGCCACGCGGTGACCGCCCTCTACGCGCTGCACCTGCGGCCCGGCGCGCAGGGCCACCTCGCCGACGTGCGGGTGCGCTGGCAGGACCCGAAGACGCGGGAGGCGAGCGAGCTGAGCCGGCCGGTGACGGTGACCGTGCTGGACGAGGACTTCGACGGCGCCCCGGCGCCGGTGCGGGTCTGCTACGCGGCGGCGTACCTGGCCGAGGTACTGCGGGCCAGCCGCTACGGCGACGAGGTGCGGCTGTCCGACCTCGAGGCGATCGCGGCGCGCGCGGGCGACGGGCGCCAGGTCCGGGAGCTGGTGGAGACGATCAACGCGGCGGCCAAGCTCTACGCCTGAAGCAGGCGGGTGACGTCGGCGTCGGCGAGCTGGCGGAAGTCGTCGTAGTACCGGCTCACGGCGCCGAAGTCGGACTCGGCGATGGGGCAGATCACCTCGTCGGCGGCGCGGCGCAGGCGGACGACGGCGGTGTCGGCGCCGACCGGGGCGGCCAGGACCACCCGGGCGGCGCCGAGGCCGCGGGCCACGGCGATCGCGGCCCCCGCCGTCGCCCCGGTGGCCAGGCCGTCGTCGACGACGAGGGCAACCCGGCCGGTGAGGTCGAGCGGGTCGCGGCCGAGCCGGAAGAGCCGGTCGCGGCGCTCGAGCTCGGCCTTCTCGTGCCGCACGACCATGTCGATCTCGTCGGGGTCGAGCCGTTCGGCGATCTCGTCGTTGAGCACCTGCACGCCGCCCGGGCCGAGGGCGCCGAACGCGACCTCGGGCGCCCAGGGCACGCCGAGCTTGCGCACGACGAGCACGTCGAGCGGCAGGTGGAGGCGGCGGGCGACCTCGGCGGCCACCGGCACGCCGCCGCGGACCAGGCCCAGGGTCACGACGTCGGGGCGGTCGGCGTATTCCTTCAGGAGCTCGGCCAGGGCTGCGCCGGCCTCGACCCGGTTGCGAAAGCCCATGCCCCTTGTCTACACCGGGTCGGGCCTCGGTAAACGCAAAGACCACCACAGGGCGAGGAAGGCGACCGGGTACAGCAGGTAGCCGAAGCGGGTGCTCGGCGTGAGCATGATGGCGGCGGTCAGCCCGGCGGCCACGTACGCGGCGGCCGCCCCGGCGTCGGCCGGCGGCCTGCGCAGCAGCCGGACCGCGATCGCCGCGCCCGCCAGCAGGAGCAGGGCGAGCGCGATGCTGCGCCCGCCCGCGGTGGCCGCCGCGATGAGGTGTCCGGGCAGCGGGGACTGCGCCGGGCTCTCGACGAGGCCGTGGCCGGACGGGAAGCGGAGGGCGTTTTCGACGTACGCGTCGGGGTCCACCACCAGCGCCGGTATCAGGGCGAGGATCGGCAGGCCGAACGCCCCGGCGGCGAACCGGCCCGCCAAGGCCGTCCTCCCGCGGCGGATCGCCAGGACGAGCAGCACCAGGGCGACCGGGAGCGCGAAGAGCTTGAGCGCCCCGGCGGCGCCGATCGCGATCCCGGCGGCGCCGAAGCGGTCGCGGGCGGCGAGGGCGATGGCCAGCAGGCACAGGGCGAGGACGGGCAGGTCGTCGCCGCCGGTGGCGAGGGTCAGCGTGGCCAGGGGGAGGGCGGCCACGGCCTGCAGCGGGCGCAGCGTCCGGTCGTCGGGGGCCAGGGGGCGGAGCAGGCTCATGCAGTACAACAGGCAGAACGCCGTGACGATCGCGAACCAGACGCGGGCGTCGGTCCACCACGCGGCACCGAAGGCTGCGCGCGGCAGGCCGAAGACGGCCATGCCCGGCTGGTACGGCGCGTAGCCCAGCAGGCGGTCGGCGTCGGGGAGGGCGGCGATGCCGTCGTGGCCCAGGTACGGCGTGCCGGTGTCCACCAGCCGCCGGCCCATCTGCTCGACGACCAGCACCTCCTCCTGCGCGCGATCGGTGCGGCCGCCGGCGCGCTGCACCGCCTCGACGACGAGCGGGAGCAGGGCGGTGGCGGCGAAGGCCAGGTACGTCACCGGCCGCCGGCCCAGGAACAGCACCAGGGCAACGGCCGCCGCGTAGCCGATCCAGGCGATGGCGCCCCACGCGCGGTGGGGCAGCAGGGTGGAGGTCAGCGCGGTGACGCCGGCGAAGGCGGCGCAGAGCGCGTAGCCGGCGGCGTCGAGGAGGCGGGGGCGCAGGTCGGTGGCGATGTGCCCATTCTGGCCCAGGCGGCTCAGGTCGAGCGTTCGCGGCCCTGGGGCTCGCCGCCCATGCTCATCCGGCGGGCCCGGCGGCTGCGGGACATGCGGATGACCGCGCCTGTGTCGTGCAGCGGGGCGGCGAGGTGGCCCTCGCCGCGGTCCAGGGCGGCCAGCATCCGGTCGGCCGGCATGGCCCGGGCGAAGAGGTGGCCCTGGCCGGCCGGGCAGCCGAGCTCCCACAGCTGCTGGCGTTGGTCCTCCCGCTCCACGCCCTCGGCCACCACGAGCAGGTCGAGGCTGCGGCTGAGGTCGATGGTGGAGCGCACGACGGCGCCGGGCGCGGAGGCCTCCATCGCGGCCACGAAGCTGCGGTCGATCTTGAGCTCGTCGACCGGCACCCGGGCGAGGGTGGCCAGGGACGAGAAGCCGGTGCCGAAGTCGTCGAGGGCGAGGCGGATGCCCAGGTCGCGCAGGGCGGCAAGGACGTCGTCGACGACCTCGAGCTTGCTGAGCGTGACCGACTCGGTGAGCTCGATGACCAGCGCCGAGGAGGGCACCCCGCGGGCGCCGAGCCGGCGGGCGACCGCGTCGGGGAACGAGGGGTCGAGCAGGCTTCGCGGGGAGACGTTGACCGCGACCGGCACCGGGTAGCCGGCGTCGCCCCACTCGATCACCGCGATGAGGGCCTGGTCGAGAACGGCGTCGGCGAAGGCGGCGAGCTGCCCGGAGCGCTCGATGGCGCCGAGGAAGCGGTCCGGCGGCAGGTACCCGCGGTCGGGGTGGTGCCACCGGGTCAGCGCCTCGGCGGCGATGACCCGCCCGCTGGCCAGGTCGACGATGGGCTGGAAGTGCACGGTGAACTGCTGCTCGGCGAGGGCCCGGGCGAGGTCGCCGCCGAGGGTGAGGCTGCCGACGTCGGCGGTGTCGCGGGACTGGGCGTAGACGACGATGCGCTGGCCCTCCTGCTTGGCCTGGTACAACGCGACGTCGGCCCGGCGCAGCAGCTCCCCGATCGTGCCGCCGCTGCCGGTGGTCACGCCGCAGCTGGCCTCGACGCTGATGCGCATGTCGTCGAGCGCGATCGGCGGGGTGAGCGCGTTGAGCATGGTCTGCGCGCGCAGCTCGGCGAGGGCGGGGGCGCTGAGCCCGGCGAGGATGACCGCGAACTCGTCGCCGCCGAAGCGGGCGACCAGGTCGCCGGGGCGGGCGGCGGCGGTCAGTCGCTCGGCGACGGCGATGAGCACCCGGTCGCCCTCGGCGTGCCCGAGGGTGTCGTTGACCTCTTTGAAGTGGTTGAGGTCGATGAGCACCACGCCGACCACGCCGGCGCCCGAGCCGGCGGCCAGGATCTCGTCGCCGTGCTGCTGCAGCCGCCGTCGGTTGGCCAGCCGGGTCAGCGGGTCCTGGGCCGCGGCCCGCGCGTGGCTGTCGGCCAGCCGCTGCGTCTCGGCGAACGTGGCGGCGTTGCGGATCGCGGTGCACAGGGCGGCGGTGAAGGTGCGCAGGGTGTACTGCTCGCGCTCGGTGAACCGGACGGGGCTGTGCCCGCGCCAGCGCAGCCGCAGCTCGCCGAGGTCCGCGTCGCCGCGGTAGCTCTCCAGCGCGACCGGGATCAGGAAGCCCTCGGCGGTCGGCGCGTCCTCGGGGGCGCCGTCGAAGAGGATCTGGGTGCCGTTGCTGCGCACCAGGCGGGCGCCACCGGTCGGCGGGTGGATCTCGACCTCGGCCTCGTCGGTGGAGAAGATGTCGGCGGCGCGCCGGACGGCGGCGTAGAGCACGGCGGTCTGGTCGACGGAGTTGAACTCGTCGGTGGCCTCGGCGAGGCGCTGCCAGGCCTCGTTGCCCTGGC
The DNA here is from genome assembly GCF_039532525.1 of Dactylosporangium salmoneum. Lineage (NCBI taxonomy): Bacteria > Bacillati > Actinomycetota > Actinomycetes > Micromonosporales > Micromonosporaceae > Dactylosporangium > Dactylosporangium salmoneum. The sequence continues at coordinate 433,086 of NZ_BAAARV010000005.1, read as the reverse complement.
GGGTGCGGACCTGGTTGGCCGCGGCGAGGTGGATCGCGTAGACCAGCGGCGGCAGGACGAGCAGCAGCCACTCGCTGATGTGGTAGGCGGCGATGGTGGCCAAGGCGACCGCGAAGAGCCCCAGCCGGGGTACCACCTGGGTGCTGGCCTGTACGGCGAGGCGCTGCCGGTACGACGTGTGGGTGACCAGCGCGAACAACGCCTGCGAGATGATCTCGTCGCTCAGCGTGTAGGCCAGGAAGCCGGCGAACATCCCGGGAATGACGTCGAGAAAGGAAGAGTGCGGCTCGAGCAGCATCGGATGGATGCCGGCCGCGGTGGCGGCGAACGTCGCCGCGGACGCGCACAGCGTTTCCTTCGCGACATTGAAGCTTGCCTTTACCGGATCGACATCGCGCCGGGTGAGCAAATAGAGCAATTTACCGCAAACCGTGCCGAGAATGAGCGGTGGCGCGGGCAGCAACGCCGCGGCGACGGTCATGATCGCGGTGGTCGGCGACGTGCCGATGTTCGTCGAGCGGACCCGGATCCGGATCATCACGAAGCCGTTGCCGACCATGACGAGCGCCAGCAGCAACATGGGCAGGAACAGGCGTTCGTACTCGGAGATGCGCCAGAGAGCCCAGAGGTTGAGGCCGGCCGCGCCGACGACGACGGGACCAACGAGACGCCACGGGCGCTGGTTGGTCGCGTCGTCGGTTCGCGGTCTGTTCTGCATCGCCGTTGATGCCTATCGTTGCCGACGGTGTGCCGGTGTTGTCAACCCGTCGACCGGGTTAGAGCCACTCGTGGTCCTTGCGCATCTTTCGCCCCCAAAGGTCGCCTGCTGATACGACCCCCGTTGTGCTCAGGCATCGAAGTTCATCGAAGCCATAAGCGCTGAACGCAGCCTAGGGTGCAAATCGCAAGATGCTCAAGGCGATTTGTCGGTCGAATCATAGTTTGCGAACTATAGCGGCCTTTGTCACGATTTGGTGAGGCGAATGTGACGCTCTGTGCAGCTAGATCCACATGGCTAGCCCCTAGCCTGCATGATCAAGTCGCTGTCCGCGCGGCGAGGACTAAGCTCACCAGGTGTCGAGAGAGCTGACCCACGTGGACGCGTCGGGTGCCGCCCGCATGGTCGACGTGGCCGCCAAGGACGTCACCGCGCGGCGAGCGGTCGCGGCGGGAATCGTCCGCACCACAACCGAAGTGGTCGACCTGTTGCGCGACGGCGCCCTGCCCAAGGGGGATGCGCTGGCCGTGGCCCGCATCGCCGGGATCATGGGGGCCAAGCGCACGCCGGACCTGATCCCGCTGTGCCATCCGATCGCCCTGCACGGGGTGACGGTGGAGTTGACGCTGGGTGACGACTCGATCTCCATCGAGGTCGTGACCCGCACCGCCGACCGCACCGGAGTGGAGATGGAGGCGCTCACGGCGGTCGCGACGGCCGGCCTCGCCCTCATCGACATGATCAAGGCGGTCGACCCGGCGGCCTCGCTCGACGCCGTGCGCGTGCTGCGCAAGGAGGGCGGTAAGACCGGGGTGTGGCAGCGGTGAAGGCCGTCGTGGTGGTGGCCTCCAACCGGGCCGCGGCCGGGGTCTACGCCGACACCAGCGGACCGCTGCTCGCCGAGGGCCTGCGTGGCCTGGGCTTCGAGGTCGGCGAGCCGGTCGTGGTGCCCGACGGGGAGCCGGTCGAGGCGGCGCTGCGCGCGGCCGTGGCCGAGGGAGCCGATGTCGTGCTGACCAGCGGCGGGACCGGGATCACGCCGACCGACGCGACGCCGGAGATGACCCGGCGGGTGCTCGACTACGAGGTGCCGGGGATCGCGGAGGCGATCCGGGCGGCCGGGGCGGCCAAGGTGCCCACGGCGATCCTGTCGCGCGGGCTGTCCGGCGTCGCCGGGCGCACCCTGATCGTCAACCTGCCGGGCTCGCGAGGGGGCGCCAAGGATGGCCTTGCCGTCCTGGGGCCGGTGCTGGCCCACGCCGTCGACCAGCTGCGCGGCGGGGACCACTAGGCTTTCCCGCGTGACGTTACCGATCGCCTGGGCCGCCGCCCGCGAGGCGGTGTTCGCAGCGGGCTCCGCGGCCGCGCCGGGTCCGGTGCCGGTCCCGCTCGCCGCGTCCGACGGCCTCACGCTCGCCGCTCCCCTGGTGACCCTGACCGACCTGCCCGCCTTCCCGACGTCCAGCGTCGACGGCTGGGCGGCCCGCGGCCCCGCACCGTGGCGGATCGTCGGCCGCGTGCTCGCGGGCAACCGCGCGGAGCCGCTCGACGAGGACGGCACCTGCGTGGAGATCGCCACCGGGGGGATGGTTCCCCGCGGTACCACGGCGATCGTGCGGGTCGAGGACTCCACCACGACCGATGGCGCCGTCACGGGCGAGCCCCGCCGCCTGCCCGACTGGCGCCGCCAGGGCGAGGAGGCCGCCGCCGGCGAGGAGCTGCTGCCGGCGGGCATCCCCGTCACGCCGGGCGTGATCGGGCTGGCCGCGTCCTGCGGGTACGACGAGCTGAGCTGCCGCCCGGCCCCCCGCGCCGCCCTGCTGGTCTTCGGCGACGAGCTGCTCACCGCCGGCACGCCCGGCGCCGGCCGGGTGCGCGACGCCCTCGGCCCGTCCCTGCCCTCGTGGCTGCGCCGGGCTGGCGCGCAGGTCGTGCACGAGCGCGGCCCCGTCGCCGACACGCTCGAGGACCACGTCGCCGCCCTGCGCGGCGCGATCGACGCGGGCGCCCAGCTGATCTGCACGACCGGCGGCACCATGCACGGCCCGGTCGACCACCTGCACCCGGCGCTGGCGGAGCTCGGCGCGCAGTACGTCGTCAACACCGTCGCCGTGCGCCCCGGCTTCCCGATGCTCGTGGCGCGCCTGCCCGGCGGTCAGTTCGTGGCCGGGCTGCCCGGCAACCCGCAGTCCACATTCGTCGCCCTGGTCTCCCTGGTACTGCCCCTGCTCGCCGGCCTCTCCGGGCGCCCGCTGCCGACGCTGGGGACTGTGACCCTCGGCGCCGACGTGCCCGGTCGCGGCGACTTCACGCACCTGGCGCTGGTCACGCTGGCCGGTGGGCGGGCCCTGCCGGTCGCGCACGTCGGCTCGGCGATGCTGCGGGGCCTGGCCAACTCGGTCGGCTTCGCGGTGATCCCGCCCGGCGCCGAGGGGCGCGAGGGCACGGTCGCCCAGATGGTGCCGCTGCTGGACGGGGAGCGCTCGTGATCAGGACCGCCGTCACCACCGAGCCGCTGGACGTCCGGGCGCACGAGCAGGCGGTCGAGGACCGCGCGGCCGGCGCCGTCGTCTCCTTCGCCGGGGTCGTGCGCGACCACGACGGCGGGCGGGGCGTGGTGGAGCTCGAGTACGAGGGGCACCCGAGCGCGGCCGACGTGCTCGCCGAGGTGGCCGCCGAGATCGCCGCCGACCCGGCCGTGCGCGGGCTCGCCGTGTCGCACCGCGTCGGCCGCCTGGAGATCGGCGATGTGGCGCTGGCCGCCGCCGTCTCCACTGCGCACCGGGCCGAGGCCTTCGCGCTGTGCGCCCGCCTGGTCGACGAGGTCAAGGCCCGGCTGCCGGTGTGGAAGCGTCAGGTGTTCACCGATGGCGAAGAGGAATGGGTGAACTGTCCCTGAGGTGCTTGCGGGCCCGCCGGAGCGTCTTGGCCGCGTGCCCGGCCCGCCAGCGCAGGTCAGGGCGGCCCTCACGGTCGACCGCCGCCAGGAGCAGCCCGCCGACCAGGCCCATGTTCTTCATGAACTGGATGCGCTGCTGTGCGCGCTGCTGCGGGTCCTCGATCGCCCAGAACGCGTGCCCTGCCAGCGTCGTCGGCACCAGCGACCCCGCCAGCAGCAGCGCCGCCGGCCGCGTCGCGTGCCCGGTCGCGAGCATCACGCCGCCGAGCACCTGCGCCGCGCCGTTCACCCGCACGAGCGTCTCGGCGTCGGTGGGCAGGTTGGGGTGCACCGCGCGGATCGCCGGCTCCAGCCGGTCGGTGACCGGGCGTGCCCGGTCGGCCAGCTTCGCCGGCGTGCGGAACGCGGCCCAGCCCTGGACCACGAAGAGGGTGGCGATCAGCGAGCGGGCGACGGTGCGTACGGGTCTCATGGCGGAAACATACCCAGCCGCGAAATGTCGTACCCCCTCACTACGGTAAGCAGCATGGCCGAAACAACGACGGTCACCACGGTCTGGACCACCGACCAGGTGATGGCGCTGGCACCCGACTCGTCCGCCCAGCGGGCGGCGCGCGGGCTCGCCGGCGACCGGGCCTGGCTGGAGACCGGGCTGAGCGCCGGCGAGGACATCGACCCGACCCTGTGGGGGCTGTGCCAGGGCAGCGACTCGATGCCGTACCAGACCGCGGTCGACCTCACCGGGCCGGCCTTCAAGTGCACCTGCCCCAGCCGGAAGCTGCCCTGCAAGCACGCACTCGGCCTGCTGCTGCGGTGGTCGTCCGGCGTGGTGCCCGCGGCCGTCGCGCCCTCGTGGGCGAGCGCCTGGCAGGCCTCGAGGGCCGCGCGCGCCAATCGCGCCGCCGCCGCGCCGCCGTCCGAAGAGAAACCAAACCCCGGCAGTGATACGGCGAGCAGGTCCGCACCCAGCGAGAAGGCCCAGGCCCGGCGGGCCGACCGGATCGCCGGCGGGCTCGATGAGCTGGACCGCTGGCTGGCCGACCAGGCCCGCGCCGGGCTGGCCGGGGCCGGCCGCGACGGCGCCGCCTGGGACAACATGATCGCCCGGCTGGTCGACGCCCAGGCCGCCAGCGCCGCCGGCATCCTGCGCCGCACCACCGCGGTCATGGGCTCCCCCGAGCGCCTGCTCGGCGAGCTGGCCCGGCTGCACCTGCTCGTCGGCGGCTACCGGCGCCTCGCCGACCTGCCCGAGGAGCTCGCCGCCAGCGTCCGCATGCGCGTCGGCGTCCCCATCGCCACCGAGGCCGTGCTCGCCGGGCCGCCCGTCCGCGACCGCTGGCAGGTCCACGGCGTGCGGGACGAGATCGAGGACCAGCTCACCGTCCGGCGGGCCTGGCTGCGCGGCGCCGGCTCGCACCGGCCGCTGATCATCCTGTCGTTCGCCGTCGCCGGTCAGTCGCTGCCGATCGATCTGCTCCCCGGCACCGAGCTCGACGCCGACGTCTGCCTCTATCCCGGCGGCCAGCCGGCCCGCGCCCTCATCGCCCGGCGCCACGCCCCGCCCGAGCGCATGCACGCCGTCGCCGGCGGCGCGGGCATCGAGGCCAACCTGCGCGCGCACGCCGAGGCCCTCGCCGCCGACCCCTGGCTGGACTTCTGGCCGATGGCCCTCGACGCCGTCTGCCCGGTCCGGGACGGCAACGGCTGGGCGCTCGCCGACTCGTCCGGGGCCGCCCTGCCCCTCGATCCGGCGGCGGGTGAGCCCTGGCGGCTGGTCGCGGTCACGGGCGGCCGGTTCGCCACCGTGACCGGGGAGTGGTCCGCCGCCGGCCTGCGCCCCTTGGGCGTCTGGTCCGACGACCGCCTGGTGCGCCTGTGATGACCGCGCGCTTCCCGCAAGGTTGGCCGGCCGGTCGGTTGCCTGTCCGTCGGGCTCGATGGGCGACGGGGTTCGAGAGATCGGTGGGGTGCTGATGGCGGGCGAGCTTCCCGACTGGGGCGACGTGCTGGCCACGGCGCTCGTCGGCACGCAGCGGCGGACGCTGCCGGCCGGGGTGGGCGCGCCCGGCGAGGACCCGGCCGACGCGCTGCTGGACGCGGCGGGGGCGCTGACGCTGTACCGGCGGGCGGGGTTCCGGGCCCGCACCGGGCTGCGGGTGCCCGAGCCGGCCCCCGACGACTCCGCGATCCCGCTGGTCAGCTGGGCGGCGGCCGCCCGGGCGGCGGACCTGCTGGCGGTCGACGCGGTCGGGTACGGCACGAGCAACGCCGTCCCGGTCCGCGACGCCGACGGGCGGCTGGAGCTGCTCGCCGAGTTGCTCGGCGCGGTCGGCGGCCGGCGAGTGCCCGGCGAGCTGCTGCCGGCCCTGCTGGAGGTCGGCCGGCGGCACCGGGCGCTGCGGCCCTTCGTCGCGGCGGCCGGCGGGGCCCGGGCCGAGTGGCTGGCGCGGCAGCGGCCCGAGTGGGGGTATCTCGGCGCCGGCGTGGTCGAGGCGCCCGCCGACGACCGGCAGGGCTGGGAGCTGGGCTCGATCGGCCGGCGGGTCGGCATCCTCACCGCCGTGCGCCGTGGCGGGCCGCAGGGCCAGCAGCGGGGCCGCGACATGCTCGCCCAGGTGTGGGCGGCCGAGACCCCCGACGACCGGGCGGCACTGCTCGGCGCCCTGGCCACCGGCCTGTCGGGGGACGACGAGCCGATGCTGGAGACCGCGCTGGACGACCGGCGCAAGGAGGTCCGCCTCGCCGCCCTCGACTTGCTCGCGCTGCTGCCCGACAGCGGGTACGCCCGGCGCATGACCGAGCGCACCACCGCCTGCGTGCGCACCGCCGGCGGCCGCATCCAGGTCGTCCCGCCCGCCGCCTGCGACAAGGGCATGCGCCGCGACGGGATCGTTCCCCGGCCGCCGGCGGGCGTCGGCGAGCGCGCCTGGTGGCTCGAGGAGCTGCTGACCCGCACGCCGCTGCGGGTGTGGGGCGACCCGGAGGAGTTCCTGTCCCGGCAGGTGACGGACGAGTGGGCCGCGGTCCTGCGCCGCGGCCTGGCCCGGGCCGCGGCCGGCCAGCGCGACCAGGAGTGGGCCGCCGCCCTCACCGGCCGCCTGACCGAGGAGGTCGCCGCCGGCGGGCGCCCCGACGACCGGCTGCTGCTCGAGGCCCTCTACGACGCCCTGCCCTCCGAGGCCCTGGCCAGCATCGCCGTGCAGGTCCTGCGCCGCGGCCTGGCCGGCGCCGCCGCCGTCGGCGTGGAGCACGTGCTGGAGCTGTGCCCGCGGCCGTGGCCGCCCGCCCTGGTCGAGGCGGTCTTCGGGGCGCTGGACGACCTGGGCGGGCGCCGCTCCGCGGGCTGGCGCCTGGCCGGGCTGTGCGAGCTGGCCGCCCTGCGGCTGCCGGCCGGCACGGCTGACCGGGCCACGGCGCTGGCCATCGGCCTGCCCTCCGACGACCCGATGTCCAACATCGTCGGCCGGTTCGCCGACACCCTCCGTTTCCGCCACGACATGCTCGAGGAGCTCGCGTGACCACAGTCGATGTCACAGTCGCCCACGTCGACGGGGCGCCCGTCGCCGAGACGGTGCAGCGGCGGCACGCCGAGGACGAGTTCGCCGCGGAGCTCGTGGCGCTCGCGGCCGGGGACGAGCGGCCGCGGCCGCCCGGGTGGCGGCTCTCGCCGGCGGCGGTCGTCACCTACCTGCTCGGCGGGGAGGCGGCGGACGGGACCGTGATCGCGCCGAAGTACGTCGGGCCGCGCCGCCTCATCGAGGTCGCGGTCGCCACGATCGCCACCGACCGGGCGCTGCTGCTGCTCGGGGTGCCCGGCACGGCCAAGACCTGGGTGTCCGAGCACCTCGCGGCGGCCATCAGCGGCGACTCGACCCTGCTCGTGCAGGGCACCGCGGGCACGCCGGAGGAGGCGATCCGGTACGGCTGGAACTATGCCCGCCTCCTCGCCGAGGGGCCGACGCGCGCCGCGCTCGTGCCCAGCCCGGTGCTGCGGGCCATGGCCGACGGGCGGATCGCCCGGATCGAGGAGCTCACCCGGGTGCCCTCCGACGTGCAGGACACCCTGATCACGATCCTGTCGGAGAAGACCCTGCCGGTGCCGGAGCTCGGCGAGGAGGTCCAGGCCCGCAAGGGCTTCAACGTCATCGCCACCGCCAACGACCGCGACCGCGGGGTCAACGAGCTGTCCTCCGCGCTTCGCCGCCGGTTCAACACGGTGGTGCTGCCCGTGCCGTCCGGCGTCGAGGAGGAGGTCGACATCGTGGCCCGGCGGGTCGCCGCGCTGGGCAAGGCGCTGGAGCTGCCCGAGCTGCCGCCCGCGGCCGACGAGATCCGGCGCGTCGTCACCGTCTTCCGCGAACTGCGCAACGGCGTCACCGAGGACGGGCGCACGAAGCTCAAGTCGCCCAGCGGCACCCTCTCCACCGCGGAGGCCATCTCGGTCGTCACCAACGGCATGGCGCTGGCCGCCCACTTCGGCGACGGCGTCCTGCGGGCCGGCGACGTGGCCGCGGGCATCCTCGGCGCCGTGGTCAAGGACCCGGTCTCCGACCAGGTCGTGTGGCAGGAGTACCTGGAGACCGTCATCCGCGAACGCGAGGGCTGGCGGGACTTCTACCGAGCGGCCCGCCGTGGCGAGTGACCGGCCCCTGCTGCTCGGCATCCGGCATCACGGACCGGGGTCGGCTCGTGCGGTACGCCGCGCGCTGGCCGCCTTCCAGCCCGAGGTCGTGCTGATCGAGGGCCCGCCCGAGGCCGACCCGCTGGTGCCCTTCGCCGGCGACGAGGACATGCGGGCCCCGGTCGCGCTGCTGGCCTATCCGGCGGACAACCCCGACCCGAAGCTGCGGGCGTCGTTCTGGCCGTTGGCCGAGTTCTCGCCGGAGTGGCAGGCGATCCGGTGGGCGGTCGCGCGGGAGGTGCCGGTCCGCTTCATCGACATGCCGGCCGCCGTCCGGCTGGCCGCGCCGCCGGCCCCGCCCGAGGCCCGGGCCGCGGAGGGGGAGGACGGGGTCCGCATCGACCCGATCGGGGCGCTGGCCGAGGCGGCGGGGTACGACGACCCCGAGCGCTGGTGGGAGGACGTCGTCGAGCACCGCTTCAACCAGCCGTCGCCCACCGCCGCGGACTCGCCGCCAGCAGAGGCGGCCGAGTCCGACTTTTCCGGCATGGGGGGCGTGGGGCTGTTCGCGCCCGAGGTCGACATCGACGAGGAGGAGCTGCGGGCGGCGTCCGGGCCGTTCGAGGCCATCGCTGAGGCGATGGCCGTCGTGCGGGGCAGCGCGCCGCGGCCGCCCGAGGCGGAGCGGGTCGAGGAGGAGCGGCGCGAGGCCTACATGCGGATCGGGCTGCGGGCCGCGCTGAAGGAGTTCGAGCGGGTGGCGGTGGTCTGCGGGGCCTGGCACGTGCCGGCGCTGTCCGCCCCGCTGCCCAGCGCCTCCGCCGACGCGGCCGTGGTGCGCGGCCTGCCGAAGGTCAAGGTGGCGATGACCTGGGTGCCGTGGACGCACGCGCGGCTGGCGTCCTGGCAGGGGTACGGCGCGGGGGTCCGCTCGCCCGGTTGGTACCACCACCTGTTCACCTCCGTGGACGCGCACGTGATCGAGCGGTGGCTGGTGCGGGCGGCCGGGGTGCTGCGCAAGGACGGCGTGCCGGTGTCGAGCGCCCACGTGATCGAGGCGACCCGGCTCGCCGAGGCGCTGGCCACGATGCGGGGGCGGCCGCTGGCGGGGCTGGCCGAGGTCACCGACGCGGCCCACGCGGTGCTGTGCGACGGCGACGACCTGCGGCTGGCGCTGATCAACCGGCGGCTCGTGGTGGGCGACCGGCTCGGCCGGGTGCCGGACCGCACGCCTGGGGTGCCGATCGCCAAGGACGTGGCCGGCAGCCAGCGGCGGCTGCGGCTGCCGCCCCGGGCCGACCGCCGGGAGCTGCGGCTGGACCTGCGCCAGCCGTTCGACCTGGAGCGCAGCCGGCTGCTGCACCGGCTCCGGCTGCTCGGGGTGGAGTGGGGCAAGGTGCTCGCCGCGTCGAAGGGCAAGGGCACGTTCCGCGAGGAGTGGGAGATCGCCTGGCAGCCGGAGTTCGCGGTGGACCTGGTCGAGGCCGGGGTGTACGGCACGACGGTCCTCGAGGCGGCCACCGCCCGCGTCGCCGAGCAGGCCGCGGCTGCGGCGACGCTGGCCGACGTGACCGCGCTGGTGGAGCGGTGCCTGCTCGCCGACCTGCCGGACGCGCTGCCCGGGGTGCTCGACGCGCTCGACGAGCGGATGGCGCTGGACGCCGACGTGGCGCACCTGATGGACGCGCTGCCGGCGCTGGCGCGCACGCTGCGGTACGGCGACGTGCGCGGCACCGACCTGTCCGCGCTGCGCGACGTGACCCTCGGGATGATCACCCGGATCTGCGTGGGCCTGCCGGCGGCGGTCGGCGGCCTCGACGACTCGGCGGCCGCGGTGATGCGCGACCGGATCGACGGGGTCCAGGCGGCGCTCGCGCTGGTCGAGCACGCCGAGGCCCAGGACCGCTGGCAGGCCGTCCTGGCCGGGCTGTCCACCCGTGACGACCTGCACGGCCTGCTCACCGGCCGGATGAACCGCCTGCTGCTGGACGCCGGCGCGGTCGGGGCCGAGGAGATCGGCGCCCGGATGGCGCTGGTGCTCACGGTCGGCGTGCCGGTGGCCCGCAGCGCCGCCTGGATCGAGGGCTTCCTGGCCGGCGACGGCCTGCTGCTGGTCCACGACGAGCGGCTCCTGGCCCTGGTCGACGCCTGGCTGACGGGCATACCGGCCGAGGCCTTCCTGGAGGTGCTGCCGCTGCTGCGCCGCACCTTCAGCGGGTATCCGGCCCCGCAGCGCCGGATGATCGGGGAGCGCGCGGCGCACATCGGCACCGGCCGCCCGGGCGCCGGCACGGACGAAGACGTGGACCCGGACCGGGGCGCGCTGCTGCTCCCGGTCGTCGCCCGCCTGCTGGGGAGGGAGCTGCATGTCTGAGCAGCTGGACGACGGTGACGAGCGGCTGCGGCGGTGGCGGCTCGCGCTGGGCGGCGAGCCGGGGGCCGAGGGCACCGGGTACGGGCTGAGCGGGACCGACGCGGCGGTGGACGCCGCGCTCGGCGCGCTGTACGACGGGGGCGGCGACGGCGGGGGCGGCCCGCGCGGGGCGGGGCTCGGGGCGTCGGCGCCGCGGGTGGCGCGGTGGCTGGGGGACATCCGGCAGTACTTCCCGTCGACGGTCGTGCAGGTGATGCAGGCCGACGCGATCGAGCGGCTCAACCTGACCCGGCTGCTGCTCGAGCCCGAGATGCTGGACGCGGTCGAGCCCGACGTGCACCTGGTCGGGACGCTGCTGTCGCTCAACCGGGTCATGCCCGACAAGAGCAAGCGGGCCGCGCGCAAGGTGGTGGCCAAGGTGGTGGCCGAGCTCGAGCGGCGGATCGCGCAGCCGACCCGGACCGCGCTGAGCGGGGCGCTCAACCGGGCGGCGCGGATCAACCGGCCGCGGCACCACGACATCGACTGGCACCGGACGATCCGGGCGAACCTCAAGCACTACCAGGCGCAGCAGCGCACGGTCGTGCCGGAGCGGCTGGTGGGGTACGGGCGGCGGGCCCAGGCCGTGCAGCGCGACATCGTGCTGTGCGTGGACCAGTCGGGGTCGATGGCGGCGTCGGTCGTGTACTCCGGGGTGTTCGCGGCGGTGCTGGCCTCGATGCGGTCGCTGAAGACGTCGCTGGTCGTGTTCGACACGGCGGTGGTGGACCTGACCGACCGGCTGGCCGACCCGGTGGACGTGCTGTTCGGGACCCAGCTGGGCGGCGGGACGGACATCAACCGGGCGATCGCGTACGGCCAGCAGCTCATCACCCGGCCCCGCGACACGATCTTCGTGCTGATCAGCGACCTGTACGAGGGCGGGGTGCGGGAGGAGATGCTGCGCCGGGTGGCGGCGATGACGGCGGCCGGGGTGCAGGTGATCACGCTGCTGGCGCTGTCGGACGAGGGCGCGCCGGACTACGACCGGGAGAACGCGGCGTCGCTGGCGGCCCTCGGGGTGCCCGCCTTCGCCTGCACGCCCGACGTGTTCCCGGAGCTGATGGCGGCCGCGATCGAGCGCCGCGACCTGCGCACCGTCATGGAGCGCGCCGCGGGAGAGGGCAGGCAGCGCACCTGAGGCCGCCGCGGGCGAGCCGCCACTCCGGCGTGGCGGGGTGCGGCAGCGCGCCTGGGGCCGCCGCCTGCTGGCGGGTGGTGGGGGACGGGGCGGCGGTGCGGGCTCGACGCCGTTGCGCGCCCGGTTCGCTGCCGGTGGGGCGCTACTCGGCGGGCTGGGTGCGCAGGTAGCGGGCGAAGTGGGGGACGGTGAAGGCGACCGTGCCCCGCTCGCCCGAGTAGATGAGCCCCTTCTTGATGAGCGCGTCGCGGGCCGGGGACAGGCTGGCCGGGCGGCGGCCCAGGGCGCGGGCGATCTCCGAGGTGGCGACCGCCTCCGACACGTCCACGGCGGGGAGCATGGCGGCCATCGTGCGCATGTACTCGCGCTCGGCCGGGGTGGCCCGCTCGTAGCGCGAGCCGAAGAAACCCACCGCCAGCTCCGCCTCGGCCTCCGGGGAGGCGACCCGCACGTCGGCGGCGGTGATCGGGGAGCGCGGGGCGTGGTCCCAGGTGGCCTTGCCGTAGGCCTGCACGAAGTACGGGTACCCGCCCGACGCCTCGTAGAGGGCGTCGAGGGCCTTGGGCTCGTACTCGACCTCCTCGCGCTCGGCCGGCGCGGTGAGCGCGAGGTCGGCCGCGATCCGGTCGAGGCGGTCGATGCGCTGGTAGCGGAAGAGCCGCTCGGAGTACGACTTCGAGGCCGACAGCAGCGCGGGCACGTGCGGCAGGCCGGCGCCGACCACGATCAGCGGGGCGCCGGTCTGGGACAGCTCGTGGCAGGCGGCGCAGAGGGCGGAGATGTCGTCGGCCGCGAGGTCCTGCAGCTCGTCGATGAAGAGCGCGACGCCCGTGCCCACGTCCGCGGCCACGCTGGCGGCGTCGGTGAAGAGCTCGACCAGGTCGATCTCGATGTCGCCGGAGTCGGCCCGGCCGGTCGCGGCGGGCACGTCGATGCCGGGCTGCCACCGGTCGCGCAGCTTCGACGGGGGCTTGCGCGGGTCCTCGCGCAGCGCGAAGGCCTTCAGCACGCCCAGGAACTCGTCGATGCGGTCGGGGGCGCGGTGGTGCGGGGCCAGCTCGCGGATGGCCATGTGCAGGGCGGCCGAGACCGGGCGGCGCAGCGACTGGTCGGGCCGGGCCTCGATCTTGCCGGTGCCCCACAGGCGCGAGATGGCCTCGGAGCGCAGGGTGTTGAGCAGCACCGTCTTGCCCACGCCGCGCAGGCCGGTGAGCATCAGCGAGCGCTCGGGCCGGCCCCGGGCGACCCGCTCCAGCACCACGTCGAAGGCGTGCAGCTCGCGGTCCCGCCCGGCGAGCTCGGGCGGGCGCTGACCGGCGCCGGGCGCGTAGGGATTCCGAACCGGGTCCACGAATCGCACAGTATCGGGCTTTCTAGCGTGCAGGCTAGAACCGCGTAGAGGAACCTCTACGGCGTGTCGTCGTGGAATATCTACGGCTTTCTAGGGTGCACGCAAGAAAGCCTTATAAGGCACCATCGAAGACTACCGAACAGGCGTTCGATGGCGGGCTCGAACTAATGTACTACACCCCCGGGATCGGCCGTGGCAAGGGGGCCCCAAAAACATCTGAGGGGCGCCCCGTCGCCGGAGCGCCCCTCAGATGTGACCACACCCTTTGCGTGCATCCCGGTCAGCCTCCGGAACGCACCGCACCATTCCCGTCAATCGGGTTGCCCATCTCCGCGCGGGGCCAAACGTGGACCTACGTGTTCTTCGACGGGCGCCACACGACCAGGGCCGTCTGGTGCTGGCTCAGGGGTACGACGTCGCGGCGCGGGAAGCCCTGGGACTCGATGTGGGCCAGCCGCGTGCGCGTGCGGACCAGCTCGTCCTCGAGCTCCGCGACCCGCTGGCGCAGGTCGCTGACCATGCCTTCGAGCTCGATGATCCGCTTGATGCCGGCGAGGTTGACGCCCTCCTCCTGGCTCAGCCGCTGGACCTCACGCAGCAGTGCGACGTCGCGCTCGCTGTAGCGGCGCCCGCCGCCGGAGGTCCGGCCGGGCTGCACCAGGCCCATGCGGTCGTACTGCCGCAGGGTCTGCGGGTGCATCCCGGCCAGCCGGGCCGCGATGGAGATGATCAGCACCTTGGCGTCGGAGACCGCCTCGAAGCTGAGGAAGATCTCGTGCTCGTGCGCGCCATCGTCAATGTTCATAGCTGCTGCGCTCCCGTGCGATCGCGTCGAGCCGCTCGCGTGGAGCCGGCGGCGCCGCGGCCGCATAGTCGGACAGAGCCTTCCGGGCCGCCTCGGACAGCTCGGCCGGCACGTGAACGTCGACGGTGACCAGCAGGTCGCCGACATTGCCGTCGCGCCGGGCGACGCCCTTGCCGCGCACCCGCAGCGTCCGCCCGCTCGGCGTGCCCGGGGGCACCCGCAGCGTCACGGCCGCGTCGAGGGTCGGTACGCGCAGGTCGGCACCGAGGGCCGCCTCCGCGAACGTCACCGGCACCGTCAGCGTCAGGTCGTCACCGCTGCGGCCGAAGACCGGGTCGGGCCGGACCTTGATGAGCACGAACAGGTCGCCGGGCGACCCGCCCCGAGCGCCCGGCTCGCCCCGGCCGGCCAGCCGGATGCGCTGGCCGTCGGAGACGCCGGCGGGGATCCGCACGTTGATCGTGCGGGTCTTGGTGACCCCGCCGGTGCCGTAGCACTCCGGGCACTTCTCGTCGACGATCGTGCCCACGCCCTGGCACTCGCGGCAGGGCTCGGTGAAGCTGAACGAGCCCTGGTTGCTGCTCACCACGCCCAGGCCGCGGCACTTGGGGCAGGTCCGCGGGGACGAGCCCGGGGCGGCGCCGTTGCCGTGGCAGGTCTCGCAGGTGCCCGGCGTGCGCAGGGTGATCGGCAGTGTCGCCCCTTGCACCGCGTCGACGAAGTTGAGCACGACCTCGGTCTCGACGTCGCGCCCGCGGCTGCGGCGCCCGGCCGTCGCCGTGCCGCCGCCCCCGCCGCCCGAGAAGATCGAGCTGAAGAGGTCCGAGAAGCCGGCCCCGCCGAAGCGGCGGTCGCCGCCGGCGGACGGGCCGGGCCCGCCCGCCCCGGCGTTGTTGCCGAACAGATCGGTGAAGTCGAACCCCGGCCCGCCCGCGCCCGCCGGGCCGCCGGCCCGGGCGTTACGGCGGAACTGGCCGGCGCCGAACAGCGACCGCATCTCGTCGTACTCTTTGCGCCGCGCCGGGTCGGAGAGCACGTCATACGCCTCCGACACCGCCTTGAACTGCTCCTCGGCCGCCGCGTTGTTGGGGTTGCGGTCGGGGTGCAGCTCGCGCGCGAGCTTCCGGTACGCCTTCTTGATCTCGTCGGTGGGAGCGGATTTGGTGACGCCCAGAACCGCGTAGAAATCCTTTTCCAACCAGTCCTTCGAACTCATTGCGCCACCTCCTCCAGGCGTTCGTCTACTCCGGGTCGGCTACCGCGACCAGCGCCGGTCGCAGTAGCCGTTCGCCGAGAAGGTAGCCGCGGCGCATCACGTCGATGCAGGTGGGCTCGGTCACCTCGGCCGAGGTCAGGTGGGCCACCGCCTCGTGGCGGGTCGGGTCGAACGGGTCGCCCTTGGCCCCGAAAACGGTCAGCCCGAACTTGGTCAGCGCCGTGGTGAGCTGGTCCGCCACCGCCCCGAACGGCCCGACCAGGTCGCCGTGGTCACGGGCCCGGTCGAGGTCGTCGAGGATGGGCAGCAGCGCGCCCAGCACGTTGGCGCTGGCCTGCTCGACCACCAACGCCCGGTCGCGGTCGACCCGCTTGCGGTAGTTGGCGTACTCCGCGGAGACCCGCTGCACGTCACGCGTGCGCTCGTCGAGCTCGGTGCGCAGGGCCGCCAGCTCCGCGCCCAGCCCGTGCTGGTGCGCGTCGTCGGTCGTGCCCTGCGCCGCCGCCTGGTTCGGTGCTTCGGTGGGCGGGGCGTGGACCGTGAACTCCTCGTCCACGATCTCGCCCTCCACCGGCTTCTCCTCTTCTGCTTCCGGCTCCGGAGGGGCCTCGGCCGTCACGGTCTCCTCGACCGCGTCGGCCTCGGCTGCGGGCGCCTCCGGCGCGGCCGGCTCCTGAGCATCCGTCACTTCTTGTTGTCCTCGTCGATGATCTCGGCGTCGACGACGTCGTCCGGGCCGTTGCCGGCCTGGGCGCCGGTGCTGCCCGCGCCGCCGGTGGCGCCGCTCGCGTCGCCGGCAGACTGCTGCCGCTGCTGCTCGTAGAGCGCGCTGCCGGCCTGCTGGGAGACCTGGGCGAGCTTCTCGTGCGCCGCCTTGATCCGCTCGGTGTCGTTGCCGCCGAGCGCGCTGCGCAGGTCGCCCAGCGCCTCGTTCATCTGCTCGCGGGCGTCGGCCGGGATCTTGTCACCGCTCTCGGCCAGGAACTTCTCGGTCTGCCACTGCAGGGCCTCGGCCAGGTTGCGGGTCTCGGCCTCCTCGCGGCGGCGCTTGTCCTCGTCGGCGTGGTCCTGCGCGTCGCGCATCATCCGCTCGATGTCGTCCTTCGGCAGCGCCGAGCCGCCGGTGATCGTCATCGACTGCTCCTTGCCCGTGCCCAGGTCCTTCGCGGACACGTGCACGATGCCGTTGGCGTCGATGTCGAAGGTGACCTCGATCTGCGGCACGCCACGCGGCGCCGGCGCGATGCCGGTCAGCTCGAAGGTGCCGAGCCGCTTGTTGTACGCCGCCATCTCCCGCTCGCCCTGGAAGACCTGGATGAGCACGGAGGGCTGGTTGTCGTCCGCGGTGGTGTAGACCTCGGAGCGCTTGGTCGGGATGGTCGTGTTGCGCTCGACCAGCTTGTGCATGATGCCGCCCTTGGTCTCGATGCCCAGCGACAGCGGGGTGACATCGAGCAGCAGGACGTCCTTGACCTCGCCCTTGAGCACGCCGGCCTGCAGGGCGGCGCCGACGGCGACGACCTCGTCCGGGTTGACGCCCTTGTTGGGCTCCTTGCCGGTGAGCTGCTTGACCAGGTCGGTCACGGCCGGCATACGGGTCGAGCCGCCGACCAGGATGACGTGGTCGAGCTTGGACACGTTGATGCCGGCGTCCTTGATCGCCTGCTCGAACGGCACCTTGGTGCGGTCCAGCAGGTCCTGCGTCATCCGCTGGAACTCCGAGCGCGACAGCTGGGTGTCCAGGTGCAGCGGGCCGTCGGGGCCGGCGGTGATGTAGGGCAGGTTGATCGAGGTCGTGGTGGCCGCGGACAGCTCGATCTTGGCCTTCTCGGCCGCCTCGCGCAGGCGCTGCATCGCCATCTTGTCGGCCGACAGGTCGATGCCGTGCTGGCCGCGGAAGGTCTTGACCAGGTGGTCGATGACGCGCTCGTCCCAGTCGTCGCCACCGAGGTGGTTGTCGCCGGAGGTCGACTTGACCTCCACGACGCCCTCGGCGAGCTCCAGGACGGACACGTCGAAGGTGCCGCCGCCGAGGTCGAAGACCAGGACGGTCTGCTCCTTGGAGCCCTTGTCCAGGCCGTACGCGAGCGCGGCGGCGGTGGGCTCGTTGACGATGCGCAGGACGTTGAACCCGGCGATCTCGCCGGCCTCCTTGGTGGCGGTGCGCTGCGCGTCGTTGAAGTATGCCGGCACGGTGATGACCGCGTCGGTGATCTGCTCGCCGAGGTAGGCTTCGGCGTCGCGCTTGAGCTTCATGAGCACCCGCGCGGAGATCTCCTGCGGGGTGTACTTCTTGCCGTCGATGTCGATGGCCCAGTTGGTGCCCATCTCACGCTTGACGGAGCGGATGGTCCGGTCCGGGTTGGTGACGGCCTGCCGCTTGGCGACCTCACCGACGAGGACCTCGCCGTTGCGGGCGAAGGCGACGATCGAGGGCGTCGTGCGCGCACCTTCGGCGTTGGCGATGACGCTGGGCTCGCCGCCCTCCAGGACACTGACCACCGAGTTGGTGGTTCCGAGGTCGATGCCGACCGCACGTGCCATAGCTGCTAGACCTCCATGCGGCAGTCGGCGCGGTCCGCCGGCTGCGAAGTTGAGTGACTGTCACTCAATAGTGCCACGAGACTCACGATCGTCAAGTGGAACCTTGAGCCTGACAGACGCAACCTTCGGAGGGCCCGGGTGATTCCCGGGTTGGTTTGCGCTCGGTGGTATCGATGGTCACGCGCATTGCGTAGCGCTGACGAGCCGCATCGGGCACGCTTTACCCGTGACCACTCAGGGCGAGTCGGCGTCCGTCCGGTCGACGGCCGTGACCCCTTCGGCGGATGGGCCGTCCACCGATCGTCCACCACGCCCGCGCCCCGCGGATGAGCAGAAGGAGCCTCTCTCGGAGGCCCTCGTCCGCCTCCGCGACAGCGTGAAGGCGACCCGGTTCACGCTCCCGCTGCCCAGCGCCGAGCGGGCCGCCACCGTCGCCGCCGGCATGGTCGGCCAGCTCGACGACTACCTGCTGCCGCGGCTGGAACGGCTCGACGCCCCGCTGCTCGTGGTCGTCGGCGGCTCCACCGGCGCCGGCAAGTCCACCCTGGTCAACAGCCTGATCCGCACTCCGGTCAGCCCGGCCGGGGTGCTGCGCCCGACGACCCGCGCCCCTGTCCTGGTCTGCCATCCGGCCGACATGTCGTGGTTCTCCCGGGCCAACCTGCTGCCCACGCTGACCCGCACGTCCGGCCCGAGCAGCGACCCGCGCTCGCTGCAGGTCGTCTCCGCCCCGGCGCTGAGCCCGGGCCTGGCCCTGCTCGACGCGCCCGACATCGACTCCGTGGTCGACGCCAACCGGCAGCTGGCCGGGCAGCTGCTGGCCGCGGCCGACCTCTGGCTGTTCGTCACCACCGCCGCCCGGTACGCCGACGCCGTGCCCTGGGGCATGCTGCGCACCGCCCGCAACCGCGGGACCGCCGTCGCGCTCGTGCTCGACCGGGTGCCCGGCGACGGGGCGGCCGACGAGATCGGGCCGCACCTCACCCAGATGCTGCGCGACCACGACCTCGGCGGGGTGCCCCTGTTCGTCCTGCCGGAGACCCGCCTCGACAGCCAGGGGCTGCTCGCCGAGGCGCAGATCGGCCCGCTGCAGGGCTGGCTGGGCCGGCTGGCCCGCGATGCCGAGGCCCGGGCCGCCGTGGTGCGCCAGACCGTCGGCGGCGCCATCGACGCGCTCACCGTCGACGTGGTCATCCTGGCCGCCGCGGCCGAGGACCAGGTCGCGGCGGCCGGGGCGCTCGCCGAGGCGGTGCACTCGTCCTACCGGGCGGCGACCGAGTCGGTCGACCACGGCATCCACGACGGCGCGCTGCTGCGCGGCGAGGTGCTGGCCCGCTGGCAGGAGCTGGTCGGCACCGGCGACATCATGCGCGCCCTGCAGGCCCGGGTCGGCAAGCTGCGCGACCGGGCGGTGGCCGCCATCACCGGCCGGCCCGCCCCGGGCGAGCAGTTCCAGGAGGCGCTCGGCTCCGGGCTCGGGATGCTGCTCGAGGGGGCGGCCACCGACGCCGCCGAGCGGGCCGGCAGCGCCTGGCGGTCCCACCCGGCCGGGGCCGCCCTGCTGGAGGCCGCGCCCGAGCTGGTCCGCCCGTCGTCCGACCTCGCCGCCCGCATCGACCGGCTCATCCGCGACTGGCAGCGCTCGGTGCTCGACCTGGTCCGCCGGGAGGCCGGCGACAAGCGGGTGATCGCCAAGGCCAGCGCCTACGCGGTCAACGCGACCGGCCTGCTGGTCATGATCAGCGTCTTCGCGACCACCGCCTTCATCCCGACCGGGGCCGAGGTGGTGGTGGCCGGCGGCACCACGCTCGCGGCGCAGAAGGTCCTCGAGGCGATCTTCGGCGACCAGGCGGTGCGCTCGCTGGCCGACCGGGCCCGCCGCGAGCTCGAGGAGCGCGTCGCCGGTCTGTTCGACGAGGAGGCCGGCCGCTTCCGCAGCGCGCTGGAGGGGGCCGGCGTCGACGAGGAACTGTCGCCCCGCCTGCGGGCGCTGAGTGTCACCATCCATCACGCGCGGTCCGAGGTTGACGAATGAGCCTGGTCGACAAGATCAAGCAGCAGGTTGTACCGCGTCAGGCCACGCCGGTCGACGTGGACGACCTCGTCACGCGGGTCGAGGGGCTCCAGCGGTTCGTGCGGGCCGCCGAGGGGCACGTGCCCGAGGACCGGCTGGTCGCCGCGCGCACGGTGATCGACCGGTCCGGTGAGCGCCTCGCCCTCTCCCGCGCGCACACGGTGGTGGCCCTGGCCGGGGCCACCGGCAGCGGCAAGTCCAGCCTGTTCAACGCCATCTCCGGCTTCCAGCTGTCCCGGGTCGGGGTGCGCCGCCCCACCACCGGCGTCGCGCACGCCTGCGTCTGGGGCCAGGCCGGGGCCACCCCGCTGCTGGACTGGCTCGGCGTGCCGCCCAACCGGCGCTTCACCCGGGAGAGCGCGCTGGACGGCAACGACGAGGCCGCCCTGCGCGGCCTGGTCCTGCTCGACCTGCCCGACTTCGACTCGGTCGAGGAGCGCCACCGGCTCGAGGTCGACCGGATGCTGCGCCTGGTGGACCTCGTGGTGTGGGTGCTCGACCCGCAGAAGTACGCCGACCGCGTGGTGCACCAGCAGTACCTCGCCCACTTCCAGCGCCATCGCGACGTGACCGCGGTCGTGCTCAACCAGGCCGACCGGCTCGTCCGGGCCGACACCGAGCGGCTCGTGGCCGACCTGCGCCGGCTGCTCGACGCCGACGGCCTGACCGGCGTGCCCGCGTTCGCCACCTCGGCCAAGGGCCAGCCCGGGCAGGGCCAGCTGCGCGCCGCGCTGGAGCGCGCGGTGGCCACCCGGCAGGCCGCACTGCTGCGGCTCGGCGGCGACGTCACCGACGCGGTGGCCGGCCTGCAGCCACTGGTGTCCTCGCCCGCCAAGGTTCCCGCCGCGGTACCGCAGGCAGCGGTCGACCGCCTCGCCGGGGCCCTCGGCGACGCGGCGGGCGCCCCGATCGTGGCCGCGGCGACCGAGCGCACCTACCGGCACCGCGCCACCGGCACGCTCGGCTGGCCGCTGCTGCGCTGGGGCCGCCGGCTGCGCCCGGACCCGCTGCGCCGCCTGCACCTGGAGTCCGGCCCGACCGAGCGCCCCGCGGCCAGCTCCCTGCCGGAGTCCACGGCCGCGCAGAAGGCGGCCGTCGGGCTCGCGTCCCGCGACGTGGCCGCGGTGGCCGCCGAGGGGCTGCCCGAGCCGTGGCCGGCCGCGATCGCCGCCGCGTCGCGCTCGCGGGTCGACGACGTGCCCGACGCGCTCGACGTGGCCGTGGCCTCGGCCGACCTGGGGGTGGACCGCCGGCCGCTGTGGTGGCGGATGGTCGGCGCGCTGCAGTGGCTCGGCGCCGCGACCGCGCTGGCCGGGCTGCTCTGGCTGGCCGTGCGGGCGGTCTTCGCGCTGCTCGGCCTGCCCAGCGTGGAGGGGCCGACGGTCGGCGCCGGTGTCCCGCTGGCCACCGTGCTGCTCGGCGGCGGCCTGCTCTTCGGGCTCCTGCTGGCCATCGTGGTGCGCCCCTTCGTCGCCATCGGCGCCCGCCGCGCCCGGGCCCGGGCCGAGCGCCGGCTGCGCGCGTCGATCGCCTCGGTGGCCGCCACGCACATCGTCGAACCGGTGCACGACGTCCTGCGCTCGTACGACGAGGCCTGTGCCGCCCTTGCCGCCGCGGCGTGACGTGTCGGGACAGCACGACGCGGTCCGTGCCGCCATGCCGCCCGAGGGAGGGGGACAGCGCCGCGCTCGTACGATGACGCCCGTGCTGCGCTCACTGCTGCCGCCGCCCGGGGTCGTCCGGGCCGTCCGCCGGGGCGGCTTCGCCCTGCTCGGCCTGCTCAACCTGGCCTGGGGCGGGTGGGCCGTCGCCGCGCCGCGGCACTTCTTCGCCACCTTCCCCGGCGGCGGGCTGCACTGGACGGCGGCCTATCCGCCGTACAACCAACATCTGATCGTCGATCTGGGCGCCACCATGCTGACGCTGGCCGTGCTGTTCCTCGGCGCCGCCGTGGCCGACCGGCCGGCCGTGAGCTGGCTGACCGGGCTGGCCACCGCGGTCTTCGGGACGCTGCACTTCGGGTTCCACGCCCTGCACGGCGGGCAGATGGGCACCGCCGACCGGGTGCTGAGCCTGTTGAGCCTCGTCGGTGGGGCACTCCTGCCACCCGCCCTCGCGGCCACCCACCACCTGGAAGAGTCTGGCTGATGGACCTGCAGTACCTCAGGGAGCACCCGGCCCAGCTCCCGACGTTCATCCAGCACCAGCGCATCCGCGAGACTCCGGTGCCGGGCGGGTCGATCTGCGCCGCCCAGCGGCTCACCCTCGACGACGGCACCTCGGTCTTCGCCAAGTCCCTGGCCGACGCGCCGCCGGGGTTCTTCGCCACCGAGGCGGCCGGCCTGCGGTGGCTGCGCGAGGCCGGCGCGGTCGCGGTGCCGGAGATCATCGCCGAGACCCCGGGCCTGCTCGCCCTGGAGTGGATCGACCACGGTGAGGCGACCCCGCAGGGCGCCGAGGAGCTCGGGCGCGGCCTGGCCGAGCTGCACCGCGCGGGGGCCGACGCGTTCGGGGCGCCCTGGCCGGGGTACATCGGCAGGCTCCCGATGCCCAACGAGCCCTCGGCGCTGCCGTGGGGCCCCTGGTTCGCCCAGTGCCGGCTGCGGCCGTTCCTGGAGGCGTCGGTCGACGTGCTCGCGCCCGACGACATCGCGGGCGTCGAGCACATCATGGCCGGGATCGCCGCATACGGCGGTGACGAGGCGCCCGCCCGCATCCACGGCGACCTGTGGCCGGGCAACGTGCTGTGGGACCGCCGCGGCCGGGCCTGGCTGGTCGACCCCGCCGCGCACGGCGGGCACCGGGAGACCGACGTCGCGCTGCTCGGCCTGTGGGGCGGGGTGCCGCACCACGACCGGGTGCTGGCCGCCTATCAGGAGGCGTGGCCGCTCGCCGACGGCTGGCAGGAGCGGCTGGGGCTGCACCGCCTGTACCTCATGCTGGTCCACACGGCGCTGTTCGGCGCGGCCTACCGCGAGTCGGTAAGGGCCCTTCTGCGCACGCTGTAGTGACGCCCGGGTATTCGGGTACCGTTCGAACCATGACCCGTTCGGAGCCGCACGAGCCGCCAGGGGCCGGACTTGCCGACCGGCACGGCCGCGTGGCGACGGACCTGCGGGTCTCCCTCACCGACCGGTGCAACCTGCGCTGCACGTACTGCATGCCCGCCGAGGGCCTCGACTGGCTGCCCAACCCGTCGCTGCTCACCGACGCCGAGGTCGTGCGCCTGATCGACCTCGCCGTGCACCGCCTCGGCGTCACCGAGGTCCGCTTCACCGGCGGCGAGCCGCTGCTGCGCCGCGGGCTGGTCGACATTGTCCGCGCCGTGGCCGCGCTGCCCGGCCGTCCCCGCACGATGCTCACCACCAACGGCATCGGCCTGGCCCGGCTGGCCGCCCCGCTGGCCGCCGCCGGCCTGGACCGGGTGAACGTCTCGCTGGACACCACCGACCCGGCCCGGTTCCGCGAGCTCACCCGCCGGGACCGCCACGCCGACGTGGTCGCGGGCCTCACCGCCGCGGCCGAGGCGGGCCTGCTGCCGGTCAAGATGAACGCGGTACTGCTGCGGGGCCTCAACGACGACGAGCCCGTCGAGCTGCTGCGCTTCGCCCTCGAGCGGGGCTACGAGCTGCGCTTCATCGAGCAGATGCCGCTGGACGCCGGGCACACCTGGCGGCGCGAGGAGATGGTCACCGGCGCCGAGATCCTGGCCCGGCTGCGCGCCGCGTTCGTCCTGCACCCCGACCCGCAGGCCCGCGGCGGCGCCCCCGCCGAGACCTGGGTCGTCGACGGGTATACCGCGGTCGGCGGCGGCCCGGCCCGGGTCGGCGTCATCGCCAGCGTGTCCAGCCCCTTCTGCGGCGCCTGCGACCGCACCCGGCTCACCGCCGACGGGGCGGTGCGCTCGTGCCTGTTCGCCCAGGAGGAGACCGACCTGCGCGGGGCCCTGCGCGCCGGGGCGACGGACGAGGAGATCGCCGACCTGTGGCGCAAGGCGATGTGGGCGAAGCCGGCCGGGCACGGCATCGACGACCCCAGGTTCCTGCAGCCCGCCCGCCCGATGTCCGCGATCGGAGGCTGAACCTCAAGGTGCTGCTCGTGCGCTACTTCGCCGGGGCCCGCGCGGCCGCCGGCGTGTCCGAGGAGAAGCTCGAGGCGGCGACGCTGGGCGAGCTGGAGGCCGCGATCACCGCGGACCGCCCGCGCCTGGCCGCCGTCCTCACCGCCTGCTCCTTCCTGGTCGACGGCGTGTCCTGGCGCGACCGGGCGGCGGCCCTGCCGGCCTCCGCCACGGTCGACGTGCTCCCGCCGTTCGCGGGCGGCTGAGCCGGTGATCGTCGCGTTACTGGCGGTTGTGCTCCTGATCGTCGGGGCGCTGCACTGGTACCTCTGGAAGCGCCTCGTCAAGGACACCACCCGCACCCGTCGCGCCCGCCGGATCGGCACGGCCCTGGTCGTCCTCCTGGCGCTGGTCATCCCGGCCACGCTGGCCCTGTCGCGGACGCTGCCCCACTCCCGGCAGGCGCTGGTCGCGTGGCCCGGCTTCCTGTGGCTCGCGCTGATGTTCTACCTGCTGGTGACCCTGCTGATCCTGGAGATCCCGCGGCTGGCCCTGCGCCTGTGGAAGCGCCCCGCCAAGGTGGTGGCCGCGGCCGTCGACGTGGTCGAGGCGCCGGCGGCACCGGAGGAGGACGTCTCCGAGTCGCGGCGGCTGTTCCTCGGGCGGTCCCTCGCCGCCACCGCCGGGGTGCTGTCCGCGAGCGCCGTGGGGATCGGGGCGTACCAGGCGCTCGGGCCGCCCAACCTCAAGCGGGTCCCGATCCGCCTGGCCAAGCTGCCGGCCTCCATGGACGGGTTCCGCATCGCGCTCGTCTCCGACATCCACCTCGGCCCGCTGCTCGGCCGCGCCCACACCGAGCGGATCGTGCGGATGATCAACGGGGTGGAGGCCGACCTCGTGGCGATCGTCGGCGACCTCGTGGACGGCACCGTCGCCGAGCTCGGCCCGGCCGCCGAGCCGCTGCAGGACCTGCGGGCCAGGCACGGCAGCTTCTTCGTGACCGGCAACCACGAGTACTTCTCCGGCTACCGCGAGTGGGTGGACGAGGTGAACTCGTTCGGCGTGCGGGTCCTGCGCAACGAGCGGCTGGAGATCCAGGGCCTTGACCTCGCCGGGGTGAACGACGCCACGGGCGGTGGCTCCGGCGACGCCCCCGACTACGCCAAGGCGCTCGACGGCCGCGACGCCGCCCGGCCCGTGGTGCTGCTCGCACACCAGCCGGTCCAGGCCCACGAGGCGGCGAAGCGCGGCGTCGACCTGCAGCTGTCCGGCCACACGCACGGCGGGCAGATGGTGCCGTTCAACCTGCTCGTCGGGCTGCAGCAGCCGGTCGTGGCGGGCCTTGGCAAGGTGGGCGGCACGCAGGTGTACGTCACCCGGGGTGCGGGCTTCTGGGGCCCGCCGGTGCGCTTCGGCGCGCCGCCGGACATCTCGGTGGTGGAGCTGCACGGCGCGTAAGCGGCGCCGCCCTTGGCGCCTGTGATTGGATGCAGCGTGCCTTCGAACGCCGCTCCTCCCGAGACGTTCGTCGCCGACCTGCACATTCACTCGCGGTACTCCCGGGCGTGCAGTCGCGACCTCAGCATCGAGACGCTCACCTGGTGGGCGCGGCGCAAGGGCATCACGCTGCTCGGCACCGGGGACTTCACCCACCCCGCCTGGCACGACCACCTGCGCGAGGCGCTCGTGCCGGCCGAGCCGGGCCTGTTCCGGCTGCACCCGGACCGCGAGGCCGACATCCTGCGCCGGCTGCCGGCCCGGCTGGCGATCTCGGAGCAGGCCGTGCGGTTCATGCTGTCGGTCGAGATCTCCACGATCTACAAGCGCGGCGACCGCACCCGCAAGGTCCACCACCTGATCTACCAGCCCGACTTCGAGGCGGTCGGGCGGTTCAACACCGCGCTGGGGCGCATCGGCAACCTCGGCTCCGACGGCCGGCCGATCCTCGGGCTGGACTCCCGCGACCTGCTGGAGATCACCCTCGAGGCGAGCCCGGACGGGTTCCTGGTGCCCGCCCACATCTGGACGCCGTGGTTCTCGGCCCTGGGCTCGAAGTCGGGCTTCGACGCGATCGCCGACTGCTACGCCGACCTGGCCGAGCACATCTTCGCCGTGGAGACCGGCCTGTCCTCCGACCCGGAGATGAACTGGCGGGTGTCGTCGCTGGACCGCTACCGCCTGGTCTCCAACTCGGATGCGCACTCGGCGCCGGCGCTGGCCCGCGAGGCGACGGTACTGCGGGGCGAGCTGTCCTACACCGGCGTGCGCGACATGCTGCGCACCGGCGACGGGCTGGCCGGCACGCTGGAGTTCTTCCCCGAGGAGGGCAAGTACCACGCCGACGGGCACCGGGCGTGCGACGTCAACTGGCCGCCGGCCCGCACCCGGGAGGCCCAGGGGCGCTGCCCGGAGTGCGGCAAGCCGCTCACCGTGGGCGTCCTGCACCGCGTCGAGGAGCTGGCCGACCGGCCCGACGGCTACGTGCCGGACGGCGCCCCCAAGGTCACCCACCTCATCCAGCTGCACGAGATCCTCGGCGAGATCAACGGCGTCGGGGCGAAGTCCAAGACGGTCGACGAGAAGCTGGCCGGGCTCGTCGCCGAGCTCGGGCCGGAGCTGGCCATCCTGCGCGACGTGCCGGTCGAGGACGTGACCCGGGCCGGTGGCGAGCTGCTCGGGGAGGGCATCGCGCGGCTGCGCCGCGGGCAGGTGCACCGCACGCCCGGGTACGACGGCGAGTACGGCGTGATCCGCCTGTTCGAGCCCTCCGAGCTGCGCGGGAGCGCGCACGAGGACGTGCTGTTCGACGTACCGATGCCGGTTCTTCCCAAGCAGCGCAAAGCGGAAGCGGCCCCGAAGGCCCAGGCCAAGCGGCGCCGGCCCCAACCCGCGGAGCCCGCGCCGCCCCCGCCCCCGATCGCGCCGCCGCCCTCCCCGCACGAGCCGCTCGAACCGATGCTGGCCGGCATGGAGGAGGTCGGCACCGGGCTGCTCGACCGGCTCGACGCGCTGCAGCGGGTGGCCGCCTCCGCGCCCGGCGGGCCGCTGCTCATCGTGGCCGGCCCCGGCACCGGCAAGACCCGCACGCTCACGCACCGCATCGCCTACCTGTGCGCCGAGCTCGACGTCTACCCCGAGGAGTGCCTGGCCATCACGTTCACCCGGCGGGCCGCCGAGGAGCTGCGCGAGCGCCTGGAGGGGCTGCTCGGGCCGGTGACCGAGGCGGTGACGGTCTCCACGTTCCACGCGCTGGGCCTGTCGATCCTGCGGGAGCACGCGGCCGCGGTCGGGCTGACCCCGCAGTTCCGCATCGCCGAGGAGGCCGACCTGCTGGCCGCCCTCGAGCCGCTGCCGGAGCGGGAGGCCCGCAAGGCGCTCGCCACGATGGAGCCGGCCACGAAGGAGTCGCTGGCCAAGGCGCTGCGGGCGCGCGACCTGGTGTCGCTGGACGAGCTGCTCACGCTCACCGTGCAGCTGCTGAGCGAGTCGCCGGCGCTGGTCGACCGCTACCGGGCGCGCTGGCAGTGGATCTTCGTGGACGAGTACCAGGACGTCGACCCGGTGCAGTACGAGCTGCTGCGGCTGCTGTGCCCGCCGGGCGGCAACCTGTGCGCGATCGGCGACCCCGACCAGGCCATCTACGCCTTCCGCGGCGCCGAGGTCTCCTTCTTCCTGCGCTTCACGGCCGACTTCAGCACCACCGAGGTCGACGCCCGGGTGGTCCGGCTGACCCGCAACTACCGCTCGTCGGCGCCGATCCTGGCCGCCGCCGTGCAGGCCATCGCCCCCACCACGCTGGTGCCCGGGCGGCGCCTCGACCCGGCCCGGCTGGACCTGGAAGCGCCGATGGTCGGGCTGTACCCGGCCAACTCCGTCGCCGACGAGGCCGACTTCGTCGTGCGGACCGTCGACGAGCTGGTCGGCGGCCTCACGCACCGCTCCCACGACGGGCGGGTCGACTCCCGGACCGCGGTCGGGGCGATGTCGTTCTCCGACATCGCGGTGCTCTACCGCACCGACGCCCAGGCCGCCCCGGTCGTCGACGCGCTGTCGCGGGCCGGCGTGCCGGTGCAGAAGCGCTCGCACGACCGGCTGCTCGACCGCCCCGGCGTGGCCGCCATCGCCCGCGAGCTGCGTTACGCCGACGGCCTCGGCGGCTCGATCGCGGCCCGGGTGCGCCTGGCCGGCCAGGTCGTGGCCGGCCGCTGCGGCCAGCTGGACAGCGACCTGATCGGGCTGAGCGAGGCCGACGTGTGGAACGCGGTCGACCTGATGACGCCGCTCGCGCTGCGCGCCGGCGCCGACCTCGACGAGTTCCTCGGCGCGCTGGCCACCGGCGCGGAGGTCGACGGCTGGGACCCGCGGGCCGACCGCGTGAACCTGCTCACCCTGCACGCCTCGAAGGGCCTCGAGTTCCCGGTCGTGTTCCTGGTCGGCGTCGAGGACGGGCTGCTGCCGCTGCGCGCCTACGCCGGCGCCCGGCAGTCCGAGGACGACGTCGCCGAGGAACGCCGGCTGTTCTTCGTCGGCCTCACCCGGGCCCAGGACCGGCTCTTCGTCTCGCACAGCCGCAGCCGCTTCCGGCACGGCTCGGAGCGGGAGATGGCGCCCTCGCCGTTCCTCGCCGCGATCGACCCCGGCCTGCTGGAGCGGCGCGGCGCGGCGGCCCCGCGTAAGCCCAAAGATCGACAGCTTCGACTGATCTGACGCCTGTCCGAAGGCTGACTGGCGCGGATCCGTGAGGTCCCGGCGGCCCGGGTGGCGCTACCGTGGCTGCATCGACGCGGATAGGCTCACGACGCCTACCACCGGCCGAGGACCAGGAGGGCATCATGTCGGGTTACGGACCGCCGGGCGGACCGTACCGGGGTCAACCTCAGGACCCCTGGCAGCAGGGGGGCGGGGGCGGCCAGAATGACCCATACGGCCAGCCGTCGTGGGGCGAGCCGGAGCCGTATCCGGGCTCCGGTGCCGGCGGCTACGGCGGCCAAGGTGGCCAAGGTGGCCAAGGTGGCCAAGGTGGCCAAGGCAACCAGGGCTACGGGAACCAAGGGTACGGCAACCAGGGTTACGGCAATCAGGGCTACGGCAACCAGGGCGGTTACCCCGGCCAGGGGTACGACGACCGCCCCGGCTACGGCGACGACCGCACCTACCAGCAGTCGGG
Source organism: Dactylosporangium salmoneum (assembly GCF_039532525.1). Lineage (NCBI taxonomy): Bacteria > Bacillati > Actinomycetota > Actinomycetes > Micromonosporales > Micromonosporaceae > Dactylosporangium > Dactylosporangium salmoneum. Next base: position 404,077 of record NZ_BAAARV010000005.1, on the reverse strand, counting down.
TGGCTACCGGCCCTACGACGACGAGCCGCCGGGCTACAACGACGGCCCGCCGCAGTGGGCCCCGCCGTCCGAGCCGCCGAAGAAGCGCTCCGGCGGCGCCACGGTGCTGGTCGGCCTGCTCGTGCTGCTCCTGATCGGCGGCGTCGGGGCCGGTGCCTGGTACATGCTGAAGGGCGACAAGAAGGACGACAAGACCGCCTCGCCGGGCGGCACCTCCTCGTCGGCCCCCGCGAACAACAGCAGCGGCAAGCCCTCGGGCGGCGCGCCCAGCGGCAACCCGTCGGGCAAGGCCAGCGGCGGCGGCATCCAAGCCGGCGATGCGGCGTCCGTGAAGATCGGCGAGTGCCTGAAGAACGTCAGCGGCAACGACGACAAGCCGGTGATGCAGAAGACGCCGTGCGCGGTCGGAACCTACGAGGTGCTCAAGCGGGTCATGGGTACGACCGACAAGAGCAAGTGCGAGGGCACTCCCGGCTACTCGCATCACTACTTCTTCGACAGCCAGGACAACGCGCAGGACTTCGTGCTCTGCCTGAAGATGCGCAGCTAGCCCGGGAGTCCGGGCTCGCGCGAAACGCTCGTGTGAAAGGGGAGGGGCCGTCGGCCTCTCCCCTTTTTCAGCTGATCCGCCGGGGCTGGCGGACCAGGCCGCCCTCGCACCAGTCGTGGTACTCGAAGAGCTCCGGCCGGGCCAGCAGCATCCGGGCGTTGTGCGCCCAGGTGGTCAGCAGCTCGTCGCCGTTCTCCTCGGCCTGCTCCACGAACTTCTTCAGCCGCCGCTTCGGATGGGCCCGGAAGTGCGTGCGGATCCCGTCCGCCGCGTAGATGTAGAGGCAGTGCAGCGCGAAGCGGCGGGCCGGGCAGGCCGGGTCCATCGCCAGCTCGAACAGCGTGCCGATCAGCCGGTCGCCGGCGACCAGCAGGTCCCAGTCCGGGGGCATCGTCTGCAGCACGGAGGCGTCGGGGTGGTAGGCCCACGCGCGCAGTTCCGCAGCGGTAGGGTCGACCGGGTTGTCAAAGCCCCGGAATCCCGCCTGTGTCACGCTCACCATCAGCTCCCGTGGCCAGCGGGTGGATCACCGGCGATGCCGCCACATCGCCGTGGTCCTGGTTTCGGCGACAACTTAGCCCGCCACCAGGCGGCATGGGAAGAGGGGAAGCGGCCCCTTACTCTCGGTGAACGTCGATAAAAGCGGATGATTCGCCCGAAAGAGGGCGCGGAAACGCAGGATGTCAATGACTCCCGATGGGGTCTACAGTGTCGTCGTGAGCACGGACCGTCCGGACATGCGGATCTCCGACGCCGAGCGGGAGCTCGTGGTCGCCCAGCTCAACACGGCGGTGTCCGAAGGCCGGCTCACCCTCGCGGAGTTCGAGGAGCGAGTGGACGGCGTGCTGCGCTCGCGCACCTACGGCGAGATCGAGCCCTACGTCGGCGACCTGCCGCAGAAGGGGCCGATGACGGTCCCCGAGCAGATCGAGATCCGCAACCAGGCCTCCAGCCTCAAGCGCCAGGGCCGCTGGACCGTGCCCCGCCGGGTGCTCATCACCACCCGGGCCGGCAACGTGAAGCTCGACTTCACCGAGGCGGTGTTCACCAGCCAGTCGGTGCAGGTGCAGCTCGAGGCCCGCTCCAGCTCGATCGAGCTGGTGCTGCCGCGCGGCGCCACGGCCGACATCGACAGCATCGCCCCGCGCGCGAGCTCGCTGAAGCAGAAGGTCCCGGCCGCCTACGACGCCGCACCCGGGCAGGGCGTGGTGTTCCGGATCAGCGGCGAGGTGCGCAGCAGTAGCGTGCGGGTGCGCTACCAGCGGCGGTTCTGGCGGTGGCGGTGGTAGGAGCGCCGGCCCCGCGGCGACTGCGCCGTCCGGCCCTCGCCGTCGCGCTGGCCGCCGCCCTGCTGGCCACGCTGACCGCCGCCTCGTGCGCCCCGACACCCTCCGCCCAGCCCCAGGAGACGCCCCAGGAGGACGTCTCCTACGAGGACATCCCGACGGTCAACCCGTCCGACGACCCGCACAACCGACAGAACGTCCTGCCGGTCCCGAAGGGCACCTCGCCCCGCGGCGTCGAGTTCGCCGACCCCAACACCGGCTACGCCCTCTTCACCTCCTGCGTGGCCGGGCAGGCCTGCCTGGCCGGGCTGGCCCTGACGCTCGACGGCGGGGGCAGCTGGGTCGCCCGCGACCTGCCCTTCAACGATGCGATCGACGTCGACATGCACGTCGGCCGGGGCAACGTGCTGATCATCAAGGCCGCGCCCGACGGCTACTTCGTCTCCCGGGACACCGGCCGCACCTTTGACAAGCGCCCCCTGACCCCGCCGCCGCCCGAGCTCCAGCTGGCCGAGCCGCAGTACTCGGTCGGCTGCCAGGACCTCGCGGCCAGCGGCTGCCCGGACGTCCAGCCCTGGGTGATCGGCGACGACGGGGTGCGCCGGTCGCTGCCGTCGCGCCCGTCGGGGGTGCACCGGTTCACCGGCCTGACCGCCGCGGCCGACGGCACGCTGTGGCTGACCGCGCAGGCCGACTCGACCGCCTCCCAGGAGCCTGGCGCGACGATCACCGTGTGGTCCAGCGCCGACCACGGCAAGACCTGGCAGGCCCAGGGCACCGCGCACGGCATCGACCCGACGATGACCGCCCGGCCCGTGGTGAGCCCCGACGGCAGCGACGTGTGGCTGGTCGGCGCGCACTTCGCCGCCCGCCGCCAGCCCGGCTCGAACAGCTGGGTCGAGGCGACCGCGATGCGCGAGGTGGCCGAGGTGTTCAGCGCCGAGGTGCTGCCCGGCGGCGCGGTGCTGATCGCCAGCAACCAGGGCGTGTGGATCGTCGACACCGGCCAGCGCATCCGCGACCCCGGCGCGCGCCTGATCTTCCGGCTCCGGCGCCTGGACGACACGACGATCCTCGGCTACCCCGCCCAGCAGTCCGGCGAGGTCTGGCTGTGCACCGTTCACGACAAACTGTGCGAATGGGCCCACGTCGCGGTCAGTGCGCGGTGACGACGAGCGAAACCTAGGTTGAGTGGAATAGACTCAAGTTCGGTGGTGTCGTACCTACCGTAGGACGCGCACTGGAACGAGGAGTCGATGAACGCCGAACGCCTGACCACCAAGAGTCGCGAGGTCATCAAGGCCGCCGTGGACGCGGCGAGCCAGCGCGGACACGCGACCGTTGAACCCTGGCACCTCCTGCTGGCGCTGCTGGACACCGGCGGCTCGACCGCGACCGGCCTGCTGCGCGCGGTGGGGGCCAACCCCGCCGACGTGCGCCGCGCCGCGCTGCACGCCGTCGAGAAGCTGCCCAGCGCCCGCGGCTCGAGCGTGGTGGAGCCCAACGTCGCCCGCGAGTTCGCCAACGCGATCGCGGCCGCCGAGCAGATCGCGCGGCCCCTTGGCGACGAGTACACCTCGACCGAGCACCTGCTGGCCGGCCTCGCCCGGGTCGGCGGGGCGGTCGCCACGCTGCTGAAGGACGCCGGCGCGACCGAGCAGACCCTGGTCGCGGCCTTCCCGCAGGTGCGCGGCGGCGACCGTAAGGTGACCACGGCCGACCCGGAGCAGACCTTCCAGGCGCTGGAGAAGTACGGCGTCGACCTGACCCAGGCCGCCCGCGACGGCAAGATCGACCCGGTGATCGGCCGCGACGCCGAGATCCGCCGGGTGATTCAGGTGCTTTCCCGCCGTACCAAGAACAATCCGGTTCTGATCGGTGAGCCCGGCGTCGGCAAGACCGCGATCGTCGAGGGCCTCGCCCAGCGGATCGTGGCCGGCGACGTGCCCGAGTCCCTGCGGGACAAGCGGCTGGTCAGCCTCGACCTGGGGGCCATGGTGGCCGGCGCGCAGTATCGCGGCCAGTTCGAGGAGCGCCTCAAGTCCGTCCTGGAGGAGATCAAGGGCTCCAACGGGCAGGTCATCACCTTCCTCGACGAGCTGCACACCGTCGTGGGCGCCGGCAAGGGCGAGGGTTCGATGGACGCCGGCAACATGCTCAAGCCGATGCTGGCCCGCGGCGAGCTGCGGATGGTCGGCGCGACCACGCTGGACGAATACCGTGAGCACATCGAGAAGGACCCCGCCCTGGAGCGGCGCTTCCAGCCCGTGGTCGTCGGCGAGCCCTCGACCGAGGACACCATCGGCATCCTGCGCGGCCTGAAGGAGCGCTACGAGGTGCACCACGGCGTGCGGATCACCGACGCCGCGCTGGTCGCCGCCGCGACGCTGTCCGACCGGTACATCACCGATCGGTTCCTGCCCGACAAGGCCATCGACCTGGTCGACGAGGCCGCGTCCCGGCTGCGCATGGAGATCGACTCCCGGCCGACCGAGGTCGACGAGGTCGAGCGCAACGTGCGCCGGCTCGAGATCGAGGAGATGGCGCTGGCCAAGGAGCCCGACGCCGCCTCGGCCGAGCGGCTGCAGCGGCTGCGCGCCGAGCTCGCCGACCGGCGCGAGCAGCTCACCGCCCTCACCGATCGCTGGCAGAACGAGAAGCAGCACATCCAGAAGATCTCCAACACCAAGGAGCAGCTGGAGACGCTGCGCGGCGAGGCCGAGCGGGCCGAGCGCGACGGGGACCTGGCGAGGGCCTCCGAGCTGCGCTACGGCGTGATCCCCCAGCTGCAGCACGAGCTGAGCCAGGCCGAGGCCGAGCTCACCGCCCTGCAGTCCTCCGGCGCGATGCTGAAGGAGGAGGTCTCCGCGGACGACATCGCGGCCGTGGTGGCGTCCTGGACCGGCATCCCGGCCGGCCGGCTCATGGAGGGCGAGACCGCGAAGCTGCTGCGCATGGAGGACTCCCTGCGCACCCGGGTGGTCGGCCAGGAGGCGGCGATCCAGGCGGTCTCCGACGCGGTGCGCCGCGCGCGGGCCGGCATCGCCGACCCGGACCGCCCGACCGGCAGCTTCCTGTTCCTCGGCCCGACCGGCGTCGGCAAGACCGAGCTGGCCAAGGCGCTGGCCGAGTTCCTGTTCGACGACCAGCGCGCGATGGTGCGCATCGACATGAGCGAGTACGGCGAGAAGCACACCGTCGCCCGGCTCGTCGGCGCCCCGCCCGGCTACGTCGGCTACGAGGAGGGCGGCCAGCTCACCGAGGCGGTGCGCCGGCGGCCGTACACGGTCGTGCTGCTCGACGAGGTCGAGAAGGCCCACCCGGACGTGTTCGACATTCTGCTGGCCGTGCTCGACGACGGCCGGCTCACCGACGGGCAGGGCCGCACGGTCGACTTCCGCAACGCGATCCTCATCCTGACGTCGAACCTCGGCTCGGAGGTGCTGGCCGACGACCCGACGCTCAACACCGACCAGCGCCGCGACGCGGTGATCGCCGCCGTACGGGGCCACTTCAAGCCGGAGTTCGTGAACCGGCTCGACGACATGGTGGTGTTCGACGCATTGTCGCAGGCGGATCTGCGTGCGATCGTAGAGATCCAGCTCAATGCGTTGGGCCGGAGACTGGCCGAGCGGCGGCTCACGCTCGAGGTGTCCGACCAGGCGCGTGACTGGCTCGCCAGTCTTGGGTATGACTCCGTTTACGGTGCCCGACCCCTGCGCCGCCTGGTGCAGACGTCGATCGGTGACCAGCTCGCGCGAGCGCTGCTGGCCGGCGAGATCCGTGACGGCGACCGCGTCGTGGTCGACCTGTCCGACGACAAGAAGGCGCTCACGGTGACCGCCGGGTAAGTGCAGTCCGAAGGGGTACGGCAGATGCTCTGGAAGAAGCAACAGTTCGACGATGAGCTGCGTCAGCTCGCCGACGCCGACACGCTCGCGTTCGGCGGCGTCGGCATCGCCGGCACCCTCCTGCCCGCCACCAAGGCGTACTTCGCCGTCGAGGAGGGCCTGCGCCAGCACGGGGACGAGCTGCGTCCCCGGCTGGAGGCCCTCCTCGACCGGGCCACCCCGGCCGGCAAGGTCTACGCCGCCGAGCTGCTCACGCACGCCGACGCGGCGGCCGGGCGGGCCGCCTGGCTGCGGCTGGAGGACTCGCACGCCGAGGTGAAGACGTTCAACGGCTGCATCATGGGCAGCACGACGGTGGGGCGCTACGCGGCGGACCGGCTGCGCGATTAGTTTTGAGCCTGCGCGATTCACGTCGCGTCGATACGGTGGGCCCCATGTCATTCGCCGTTCCGGCCGGGGCGCCGCGCGCCCGGCCGTCCACCGTCAGCCTTGCCGTGGTACTGCTGTTCGCGGCCGCGGCGATCGAAGTCATCAGCGTGGTGCTGTCGCTGCTGTACGCCCAGAAGATCGCGGACGCCACGAAGCAGATCTACGACCGGGCCGGCGTGCAGACCGGCAACGCCGGCCTGACCGCCGGGACCACCATCGAGGTGGTCATCGGCTTCATCATCATCGTGATCCTGGTGCTGCTCGGCTTCTTCGTCGGCCGCGGCAACCAGGTGGCCCGGATCCTCACCTGGGTCTTCGGCGGCATCGCGTTCTGCTGCAGCCTCTTCGCCGTCGGCTCGACCCTGTTCGCCCAGACGATCTGGGACCAGGCCCGCAAGACCAGCACCGAGCTGCCGACGTGGGACGAGTACCAGCGCATCGTCTACGCGCAGGTGCCCGGCTGGTACCGCCCGGTGACCACCGTCCTGGGCATCCTGCTGATCATCGCCATCCTGCTGCCGATCATCCTGCTGGCCCTGCCGGCCTCGCACCCGTACTTCCGCAAGCAGCAGTCCGAGTGGGAGCCCCCGGCCCCCGGCTCCGGTCCCGGCTTCGGCGGTGGGTACCAGGGCCCGCAGCCGGGCCAGCCGGGCTTCGGGCCGCCACCGCAGTAAGTTGACCGCCCTTGTCACCGGGGCGACCGCGGGCATCGGCGCCGCGTTCGCCCGTGAGCTCGCCGCCGAGGGCCACGAGCTGATCCTCGTGGCCCGCGACGGGGACCGGCTCGCGGCCCTGGCCGCCGAGCTCCCGGTCCCCGTCGAGATCCTTCCCGCCGACCTCGCCACGGAGGCCGGCTGCGACGCCGTGGCGGCCCGGCTCGCCGACCCGGCCCGGCCGGTCGACCTGCTCGTGAACAACGCCGGGCGCTCGCTCAACCGCTCCTTCCTGCGCTCCACGGCCGAGCTCGAGGAAGCGTTGCTGCGGCTCAACATCCACGCGGTCATGCGGCTGACCCTGGCCGCGCTCCCGGGGATGGTCGAGCGCGGGCGGGGCGCCGTCGTCAACGTCTCGTCCGTGTCGGGGTTCGCGGCGCTGATGCCTGGCTCGACGTACCCGGCGAGCAAGGCGTGGGTGACCAACTTCAGCGAGTCGCAGGCCCTGCTGGTGCGGCCGTCCGGCGTGCGGGTCATGGCGCTGTGCCCGGGGTACACGCGCACCGAGTTCCACGAGCGGGCCGGCATCGACACCGGCCGAATGCCGGGCTGGGTGTGGCTGGACGCCCGGGACGTGGTGCGGGCCGCGATGCGCGACCTTCGACGGGGGCGGATGGTGAGCGTGCCCGATTGGAAGTACAAGCTGGCGGTCTTCGGCCTGCGGCACATGCCGCGCGGCCTGCTGCATCGGGCGGCAACGGACGCGAGGGGACGCATCGGTCACGACGAGCGCTGAGCCTGGCTTTGAATTTCCTGTGTATCGAACATGATTGTAGTCACGTACGTTCGGACGATGGCCGTATGGAAGCGCTCACATGGGCGTCCGGACGGTCCAGAGCTGGCCGTTTGGGTGTTTTCCCAGGTCAGGGGCATGTATCGAGCATTGCAACGATCCAATGAGAGCAAGATTCGGTTTCGCCATCCGGCCATCGGCGTATCGTTATCCCCCGTCACCGTCACCCCTCGCGTCACTCGTGGTGATCGCTGCGATCACCTTCGTATTCGCCCTTGTCCACTTGACGGCCTTAAATTTGGCCAAGAGTGCGGGTCATCGATTCACCGCGGAGGTTTAGCGCGTACGCTTCGGTCATGACCGACCGTGACGACCTGCTGAAACTCGTACGTGAACTTTCCGTGGTGAACGGACGGGTCACGCTGTCGTCAGGACAAGTTGCCGACTGGTACGTGGACCTCCGTCGCTTGACGCTGCACCATGCTGGTGCGCCGTTGGTCGGCCGAGTCCTCCTCGATCTGGTCGACGACTGGGAGTTCGACGCCGTGGGAGGGCTGACCCTCGGCGCCGATCCGGTGGCCACCGCGATGCTCCATGCGGCGGCTGCCCGCGGGGGACGCCCGCTCGACGCGTTCGTCGTCCGTAAGAGTGACAAAGCTCATGGTCTGCAGCGGAGGATCGAAGGACCCGACGTTGCCGGCCGGCGCGTCCTGGCGGTCGAGGACACCTCCACTACAGGTGGAAGTGTGCTGACTGCCGTGGAGGCGCTGCGAGAGGCGGGCGCCGATGTGGTCGGTGTGGCCGTTATCGTCGATAGAGGCGCGGAAAAGGCGGTTCGCGCCGCGGGGCTGAGCTATCGCTCAGCATTTTCGTTGGCCGACCTCGGCCAACAGGGCTGAAAAATTGTCGATTCGGACCTGCGCATATGCAGGCGGGTCGATGGTGTTGGTGGAAGGATGGAAACGTGGGAACTGCGCTGGCTGAGATGACCCTGCCCCAGACCTCGCCGCTGGCTGGCGAGCCGATTGACCGCGCTGACGCCGAGCGTCTCGCGAGCGTGCTGAAGGCGCTCGCCGACCCGGCCCGACTCCGGCTGCTGAGCCTGATCCAGTCGGCTCCTGACGGTGAGGCGTGTGTTTGTGACCTGACGGCTCCGCTTGGGCTCTCGCAGCCCACGGTGAGCCACCACCTGCGGATTCTGACCGAGGCCGGTCTGCTGGAGCGCGAGAAGCGGGGTGTGTGGGCGTTCTACCGCCTCGTGCCCTCCGCCATCGGCACCATCGCCGACCTTCTGACGCCGCCGCGCAAGCGCGCGACCAAGAAGGCGCCTCGCTGACGACGCAGCGGGACCTTCGCGACCAGCTCTCTTTCGTGGGGCGCGCGGTCGTGGAGGCCGGACTCGTCGTGGGCTCGGGCGGCAACCTGTCCGCTCGGGAACCAGGCGCGGACGAATGCTGGGTAACCGCGGCCGGGACTTGGCTCGACCGGCTCGACCGCGGTTCATTC
>NZ_BAAARV010000005.1:307035-394964 GCF_039532525.1 Dactylosporangium salmoneum | reverse complement strand
CGCCGTCGCCTACATCAGAGCTTGCGCTCCACCTCGCCACCTACCGCGCCCGCCCCGACGTCAACGCCGTGATCCATCTGCACCCGCAGACGGTCCTGCTGCTCGACGCGATCGGGGAGCCTGTCCAGTTGGCGACCACCGACCACGCCTTCTACCTGCGGCGCGTGGCGACCATCCCGTTCGTCCCGCCGGGCCGCCCCGAGGTGGGCACCCTGGCCGCCGAGGCCTGCACCGACGGCACCAACTGCGTGATCCTGTCGCGGCACGGCTGCTCCGTCGTGGCCGACTCCATCGACCTGGCCCACAAGCGGGCGCTCTATCTCGAGGAGGCGGCGCGGCTGACGTACCGCGCCCTGGCCCTCGGCCGCCCGTTGGCGCCGCTGCCCACCGACTGGTTGACCCCTGGCGCCACCGCCTGAAAAATCTTCGGCCTACACTCGTCCTCCGTTGAACCGCAGGTCAAAGGGGTGTGGACGGTGGATGTACCGAACCGGGGCCGGTCGCTGCGCATCCCCATCGCGATCGGCGCGGTCGTGGTGCTGGGTGCCGCGGGCGTCGTGACGGTGCGCGCGGTGTCCGGCGGCGGCTCCTGCTCCGGCGGCGTGCGGCTCACGGTGGCGGCCGCTCCGGAGATCGCCCCCGCCGTGCGCGATGCCGCCGCGAGGTTCACCGCGAAGGGCCCGGAGGTGCGGGGGAACTGCATCCGGGTGGAGGTCCGCGCCGCCGAGTCCGCCGACGTGGCCGCCCTGCTGGCGGCGCGCAACGGTGGGACGGTCATCCCGGGCGCCTCGGCCGGCCCGTCGCCCGCCGACGCGGACGTGCCGACGGTGTGGATCCCGGACTCGACCGCGTGGCTGACCAGGGTGCGGGCCGTGAACCGCGAGGCCTTCGAGGCCCAGGTCACCTCGGTTGCCGCCAGCCCGGTCGTGCTGGCCGCGACCGAGAAGGTGGCCGCGGGCCTGGGTGGGCACGCGATCGGCGCCGAGCAGGTGAACACGCTGCTGTCGAAGGTCGCGGCCCGGCAGTTGCAGGTGGGCGCGGTCGACCCGCGGCGGAGCACGGCGGGCCTGGCGGGCGCGGGATTGCTGTACGACAGCATCGCCGCCGACCCGAAGCGCCTGGTCGACATGGTGCGCGTGTACCGCTCGATCGCCTTGTCCGAGAACCCGCCCGCCTTGCTGAGGGCTGCTGCGACGGGCGCGCAGGCTGTGTTGACGAGCGAGCAGCAGGTTCTGTCCTTGTCGTCACCCACCGCAACTTCACGCAAGTCTGATTTTTCATCTGATCCGGCGATCGATGGTGATTTGTCCGGATTGGTGACGATGCCGCTCGATCCGTCGATGACCTTGGACTACCCGTACGCCGTGGTGAGCGGCAAGCCGGCCTCGAACCTGGCCGCGGCCGAACTGCTGCGCAGTGCCCTAACGGCGGCCCGCGATCCCTTCACCCGCCTCGGTTTCCGCGGCCCCGACGGCTCCACCGGCGCCGCCTTCCCGACCGGCCACGGCGTGTCCCAGGCCGAGGCCCTGGTCAAGCCCCTGTCCGACGCCGAGAAGATAACCGAGGTGCTCGGCTACTGGAACGCCACCACCGCCCCGTCCCGGGTCCTCACGCTCATGGATGTCACCTCGTCGATGACCCGCCCGATCGCCAAGGGCGGCCCGTCGCGCCTCGACGTGCTGCGCAAAGCGGCGACCGACGGCCTGGGCCTGTTCACCGACGACAGCGAGCTCGGCCTGTGGGCGTACGCGGCCGGCCTCCCCGGCGGCAAGGACTACCAGCAGATCGTCCCGGTGTCCGCGCTGACGAAGGGCCAGCGCGCCCGGCTGACCAGCGCGGTCGCGGCGGCCAAGGCGGCGCCGACCGACACCTGCGGCCTGTACGAGACGGTCCTCGCCGCCTACCGGTCCCTCAAGGAGGGCTACAAGGACGGCCGCTCGAACACCGTCGTGGTCTTCACCGACGGCGCCAACTCCAAGCCCGGCATGAGCCTGGAGACCCTGCAGCTGGAGCTGGAGCGGGCCACCGACCCGACCCGACCGGTGCGCGTCGTGCTGCTCGGCATCGGGCCCGACGTCAACAAGCAGGAGCTCGACACCATCGCGGCGACCACGGGCGGACGGGCGTTCGTCGTGCAGGACCCGGAGCAGATCGGCAACATCTTCCTGCAGGCGCTTATCCGGTCGAGCTAGCCGGCCCCGGCCGGTCGCGGGGCTGCCGCCCCTGCCGAGGCCGTCCGGACTGAGTCTGCCCGGCTGTGCCTGTCGTGCCTACCTGCCGTCCTCGCCGCGCCAAACCCAGCCGCTCGTCCGCGCCGCGCCGAACTCAGTCTGTCGTCCGGGCCGCGCCGAGCTGTCCCGTCCAACCTGCGTCTACCCGATCCAGTCGCGCCTCCCCCGACGAAGCGACCGAGCGGCCGGAGTTTCCAGGCTCACCGCGATCGCGCGGGAGCTACCCGCGCGATCCGATCAGTCATCGCCGACCTTGCTGAGGCGGTTCCGGTTGGCGGCGGTCTATGCGAGCGATCGATCCAGTCCCATGCGCCGCGGTGCCGGTCCGTTCATCACCCACGGTACACCACCCAAAAAAACCGACTTCGCAGCGTAACTAGTCGCGCACTCGGTGGCTTCCCGGGCGGTCCGCCGGGGGCACGACCGGGAGGATGGCGGTCGGGGCGTTGGAGGGGTCGTCGTAGGAGGAGCCCGAGGACGGGGACGACGAGGTGTGGGCAACACCGCGGCGACGCTCGCGCCAGCCCCGGAAGATCTCGACGAAGATCGGCAGGGCGGAGATCAGGACGATGAGGAGGACCGCCGGCAGGAGGTAGGTGTCGATCTTCTCCGGCGGGATCAGCTCGCGGATCTTGCTGGCGAGGGCCCAGCCGGCGATGAGGATGCCGTCGGTCCACAGGACGCCGCCGACGATGTTCCAGATGAAGAACTGGCGGGCGGGCATGCCCACGACGCCGGCGACCGGGTTGAGGAAGGTGCGCACCACCGGGATGAAGCGGGCCAGCACGACCGCCTTCGCCGGGCCGAACTTCGTGAAGTAGTGCTCGGCCTTCTCGACATACGCCCGTTTGAAGATCCGTGAGTTGGGGCGGTCGAACATGCGGCGGCCGTAGCGGGCGCCCAGGTAGTGGCCGAGCTGGGCGCCCGCGATCGCGCAGATCGGGGCGCCGATCAGCAGCAACGGCAGGCTCATCTTGGTGCCGAGCAGGTCGCTGGCGGCGGCCGACGACGCGACGCCGGCGAGGAAGAGCAGCGAGTCGCCCGGGAAGAAGAAGCCGACGAGCAGGCCGGTTTCGACGAACATGATCAACCAGACGCCGAACACGCCGAACGTGCTCAGCAGCCCCTTCGCGTCGAGCGGATTGACTGCTAGCAGATCGCCCACGGCGCGCGTCGTTTCTCCCACGGGTCCCCAGGGTACGTGAGCCCGATTACAACCGCGGATCCACCGGCTCGGATTCGCAGGCCAGCACGGCGAACACGAGTTGGTGGACGCGCCAGGGCTGGGTTCCGGTGGCCAGCAGGTCCAGCGCCGCCAGGCCCAGGGCCTGTTCGCGCAGGGCGAGGCCGCGCTTGCGACCCAGGGCGCGGTTGCGCAGGGCGGCCAGGCGGTCCGGTTCGGTGTAGTCGGGGCCGTAGATGATCCGCAGGTACTCCCTTCCGCGGCACTTCAGCGCCGGCTGGACGCGCGGGCCGGCGTCGGCGGCCGGCTTGACCACCATGCCCTCGCCGCCGGCCTCGGTCAGGTCCAGCCAGAAGCGGGTCGCTGCGGCCGGGTCGGCGGGGTCGGTCACGAGGCGCCGGGTGGTGGCGAACAGCTCCGGGTCGGCCTCGACCAGGCGGTCCACCAGCGCCAGGTGCCACTCGTGCGGGCGCCGGGCGTGGTTGGCGCCCGCGGCCGCGAGCACGTGGAACGGGGCCAGCCGCAGGCCGGACAGGCCGTCGGTGGGCCAGCAGTAGCGGCGGTACACGTCGGCGAACTTCCCGATCGCGGTCTCGCGCACGGCCAGGCGACCGGCGAGGTCTCCGGTGTCGACGCCGCGGGCGGCCGCGGCGGTCAGGGCGGCGCGGGCGGCGGGCAGCACGGCACCGGCCGAGGCGGCCACGCTCGCGTACTGGTCGCGGATGAGCGGCTCGGCCTTGGCCGACCAGGGCAGCACCTCGGCGTCGAGCAGCAGCCAGTCGGAGCCGAGCTCGTCCCACAGGCCGGCCGCGTCGATCGCGGCCACGACCCGCGACACCAGCGGGGCGGCGTCGGGGAAGAACGGTCGGCCGGTGCGGGTCCAGATCGCGCCGCTGCCGTCGCGGCGCACGTTGAGCACCGCGCGGGAGCCCATGTGCTTCTCCTGGCAGACGACCAGCGGGACGCCGGCCCGGGCGTAGTCGGCCAGCGCCTCGACCGGGTGTTCGAGGTACCCCTCCTGCACCGACGTCGACGCGGGCGCCATCGTCGGCGGCAGCCACACCAGCCAGGACGGGTCGACCGCGAACCGGCTCATGACCTCCAGCGCCGCCGCGGCGTTCTCGGCGGCGACGGTGACCCGCCCGGCCGGCGTCTCCAGGGAGCGCCGCCCGATGACGTCCGCGAGGTCGAAGGAGTCGGGCGGGGCGGTCGGCGAGGCCGGCGCCAGCGGCCGGACCGGGGCGTAGTACTCGCGCGCGGCCGGGACCGAGACGAGCTCCCGCGACGGGTAGCGCAGGGCGGTCAGCGAGCCGCCGAAGACGCAACCGGTGTCGACGCAGATGGTGTTGTTGACCCACTCGGGCTCCGGGGTGGGCGTGTGGCCGTAGACGACCATGGCCCGGCCGCGGTACTCCTGGGCCCACGGGTAGCGGACCGGCAGCCCGTACTCGTCGGTCTCGCCGGTAGTGTCGCCGTAGAGCGCGAAGGAGCGCACCCGCCCGGAGGCCCGGCCGTGGTACGCCTCCTTGAGCCCGGCGTGCGCCACCACCAGCCGCCCTCCGTCGAGCACGTAGTGGCTGATCAGGCCGTCCAGGAAGGGCACGACGTCGAGGTCGGGCACCGAGGCGAGCTGCTCCAGCGTCGCGTCCAGCCCGTGCGAGACCGTGACCCGGGCGCCGCGCAGCGCCCGCAGCAGCTTGGCCTCGTGGTTGCCGGAGACGCACAGCGCCGTGCCGGCGGCGACCATGCCCATGACCAGGCGCAGCACGCCGGGCGCGTCCGGGCCGCGGTCGACGAGGTCGCCCACGAAGACGGCGGTCCGCCCCGAGGGATGCGTCGCCCCGACGGGCCGCCCGAGCGAGTCCCGCGACAGCACATAACCAAGCCGATCCAGCAGTACCTCCAATTCGGCCCGGCAGCCGTGCACGTCCCCGATGATGTCGAAGGGCCCCGTGAGCTCCCGCCGGTTGTTGAACAGCGGCTCCAGCTCGACGGTCGCCGCCGCGATCTCCTCCGGCCCGTGCAGCACGTGGACCTGCCGGAAGCCCTCCCGGGCGAGGCCGCGCAGCGAGCGCCGCAGGTCGCGGTGCTGCCGTGTCACGACCGGGCGGCCGAAGTCGCGGTCCGGGCGGGCCTGGGTGCGGGCCCAGCACTCGTTCTCGGGCACGTCCAGCACGATGGCCACGGGCAGCACGTCGTGCTCGCGGGCCAGCGCCACCAGTCCCTGCCTGGCGTGGGACTGCACGTTGGTGGCGTCCACGACGGTGAGGCGCCCGGCCCGCAGCCGCTTGCCGGCCACGTAGTGCAGGGCGTCGAAGGCGTCGCCGGAGGCCGACTGGTCGTTCTCGTCGTCGGCGACCAGGGCCCGGAAGGCGTCGGAGGAGAGCACCTGCGTGGGCGCGAAGTGCCGCCGGGCGAAGGTCGACTTGCCCGACCCGGTCACACCGACCAGGGCGACGAGGCACAGCTCGGGGATCTTCACTTCGAGAACACCGCCATCTGGGTGGGAGAGCCGGCGGCCGGGTCCGAGGGGCCGATGCCGGAGCGGGTGACCTTGTAGCCGTAGCGGGCCGCGACCGCGTCGCACCAGGCGCCGAACTGCGCGCGGTCCCACTCGAAGCGGTGGTCCGCGTGGCGGAGGCGGCCGGGGGCCAGGCCCGGGTAGAGCGCGTTGTACTCGACGTTGGGCGTGGTCACGACCACGGTCGCCGGGGCGGCGTGGCCGAAGACGCTCGCCTCCAGCGCCGGCAGCCGCGGCGGGTCGACGTGCTCGATGACCTCCATGAGCACCGCGGCGTCGAAGCCCTGCAGCCGGTCGTCGCGGTAGGTCAGGGCCGACTGCAGCAGCCGGATGCGGGCCCGCTGCCGCTCGGGCAGCCGGTCGAGGTGCAGGCGGCGGGCGGCCTGGGCCAGGGCGCCGGAGCTCACGTCGGCGCCGACGATCTCGGTGTACCGCGGGTCGCGCACCAGCTCCCCGAGCAGCGCACCGGGCCCGCAGCCCAGGTCGAGCACCCGGGCGGCGCCGGAGTCGGCCAGCGCCAGCACCACCGCCGCCCGCCGCAGCTGATGCAGCGACTCGGGCCGAGGCTCCGGCGGAGGAGAAACCGTCGAAGTCTCCGAATCGGACAGGCGGTCGAGCGCGGCCGAGGTCAGCGCCGCGCGGTGGGCCAGGTACCGCTTGGCGATGAGCGCCTTGCCCGGGTGGCCGGCGAGCCAGCCGGTGCCGGCCCGCAGCAGCTTGTCGACCTCGTCGGGGGAGACCCAGTAGTGCTTGGCGTCGTCGAGGACGGGCAGCAGGACGTACACCTGGTTGAGCGCGTCGGCGAGACGCATGGTGCCGGTGAGGCGCAGGTCGACGTACCGGCTCGGGCCCCACTCGGGATGCTCGGCGTCCAGCGGGATCGGGGTCGCCTCCACCGCCCAGCCCAGCGGCGCGAAGAGCTCCTCGGCGCCGCCCCGCCCGCGCAGCGCCGGGATGCGCAGCTCCAGCGGGATCGGGGTGGCGGCCAGCTCCGGGCGGTCGCGGGAGTCGCCGCGCATGGCGGTGCGCAGCACCTTGCCCAGGGCCACGGCGAGCAGGCTGGACGCGGCGTAGGGCCGGTCGTTGACGTGCTGGTGCAGCGTGAACGTCTCGTCCGCCGAGCGGCCCCGCAGCCGGGCGGCGTCGACCTCGACCAGCAGTGCGGCCGTGCAGCGCTCCTCGGTCGCCTCGGGGTAGAACATGTGCGCGCGGCCGTAGGTCAGCTCGAAGCTCTGCATCCGGTCGGGATGCTTGACCAGCAGATAGCCGAGGTCGGTGGCCGGGCGGCGGGTCGTGGACACGGTCAGCAGCACGGCGCCAGCATGCGGGGCGGAAAATGGCTCTGCCGAGGCGTTTTCCACGCGCTAGCCTCGAGGTATGGCGGTGGTGTCGACCGCACACTGGCACCGGCTCGATGATGGCCGGGTGCAGTGTGACGTGTGCCCACGCAACTGTCGGCTGCACGAGGGGCAGCGGGGCTTCTGCTTCGTCCGGCAGCGCGAGCACGACGAGATCGTGCTGACCACCTACGGCCGCTCGTCCGGCTTCTGCATCGACCCGATCGAGAAGAAGCCGCTCAACCACTTCCTGCCGGGCTCGCCGGTGCTGTCCTTCGGCACGGCGGGCTGCAACCTCGGCTGCCGCTTCTGCCAGAACTGGGACATCTCCAAGAGCCGGGAGATCGACACGCTGGGCTCGGCGGCCGGCCCGGAGGAGCTCGCCGCCGCGGCCGAGCGCCTGGGCTGCCGCTCGATCGCGTTCACCTACAACGATCCGGTGATCTTCATGGAGTACGCCATGGACGTCGCCGACGCCTGCCGGGCCCGCGGGATCAAGGCGGTCGCCGTCTCGGCCGGCTACATGAACCCCGCGCCGCGCGAGGAGTTCTACCGGCACATCGACGCGGCCAACATCGACCTCAAGGCCTTCAGCGAGCACTTCTACGAGAAGATCACGTTCGCGCGGTTGGCCTCGGTGCTGGAGACCCTGGAGTACCTCCGCGGCACCGACGTCTGGTTCGAGGTCACCACGCTGCTGATCCCGGACCGCAACGACGGCGACGACGAGTTGCGCCGGCAGTGTGACTGGCTTCTGGAGCACCTCGGCCCGGACGTGCCGCTGCACTTCTCCGCGTTCCACCCCGACTTCAAGATGCGCGACGTGCCACCCACCCCGCCGGAGACGCTGCGCCGCGCCCGGCGGATCGCGCTCGATGCCGGGCTGCGCTTCGTGTACACCGGCAACGTCCACGACCCGCAGGGCCAGACGACCCGCTGTCCGGGCTGCGGCGCCGCGGCGGTCGAGCGCGACTGGTACGAGATGGTGTCCTACCGGCTGACCGACGACGGGCACTGCGCCGCCTGCGGATATGCGATGCCCGGCGTTTACGAGGGCCCGGTCGGGTCGTGGGGCCGACGGCGGCTGCCGGTGAGCGTGGCGTGAGGCCGCCCGCGGTGGCCGGGAGCTTCTACCCGGGCGACCCGGCGCAGCTGCGCGCCGCCGTCGACGGCCTGCTGGCGGCCGTGCCGGTGGAGCCCGACGACGCGTTCGCGTACGTGGTGCCGCACGCCGGCTACCGCTGGTCCGGGCCGACGGCCGCGCACGTCTACGCCCGGCTGGCCGGCCGCGAGTTCGACCGGGTGGTGCTGATCGGCCCGTCCCACCGGGTGCCGCTGCGCGGGGCCGCCGTGCCGGCCGAGCGCGTCTGGTCGACCCCGCTGGGCGATGTGGAGATCGACGTCGACGGCGCGCGCGACCTGGTGGCGGGCGGCCTGGCCGCCGCCGACGACGGGCCGCACGCGCCCGAGCACTCGCTCGAGGTGCAACTGCCGTTCCTGCAGGTCCTGGGGTTCGGCCGGGTGCTGCCCGTGTGTGTCGGGCCGGCGCAGCCCGAGGCGGTGGCCGCGCTGCTGTCCGTCGTCGCCGTGCCGGGCTCGCTGGTGCTGTGCAGCACCGACCTGTCGCACTACCTGCCCCGGGCCGACGCCGAGCGCGTCGACAAGGACACCACCGCCGCCATCGTACGGCTGGAGCCCGATCGCATCGGCGAGCGCGACGCCTGCGGGCGCCATGCGCTGCGCGGCCTGCTGGCCTGGGCGCGCGACCTGGGGCCGCAGGTGCGGCTGCTGCACACCGCGACGTCCGCCGATGAGGGCGGCCCCGCCGACCGGGTGGTCGGCTACGCGGCCGCTTCTTTCACGCGTAGCGCTCCGTAGTCGTTAGCACGACACCGACGTTACGACCGTCTATTCCGTTGCGCCCGTTTCGGTTAAAAGACCCTGGCCGAAAAGACGACCGCCGGGGAGGCGTCCCCACACCGTCTAGCGGGTTGGAGGCGCCGGCGGACGGCGCCGGAACTGGAGACGGGGCATGTCTGCGACGACGACCGCCGGAGCGGCGACCGGCGCCGGTTGGGTGCCGATGACGAGCGAGCAGCGCGAGCAGTTCGACACGGACGGTTACCTTGTGCTCAAGGGCGTGCTGAGCCCGGACGAGGTGCGCCACTACGCGTCGGTGCTCGACGTCGCGCACGCCACCCACCCGCGCGCCGCGGACGGCTCGCTCCACCTGCTCAGCGCGGTCACCAGCTGCCCGGAGCTGGCGGACCTGATCGACCACCCGGCCACGCTGCCGATGGTCTGGTCGACGCTCGGCTGGAACGTGCACATCTACCACTCGCACCTCGACGTCCACCCGACGATCCGCGCCCCGAAGCCCGACTGGTGGCACTGGCACCAGGACGGCGGCCGGCAGAACCGGGAGATCGAGACCGACCCGCGGCCGCGGCTGTCGGTGAAGCTCGCGTACTGGCTCTCGGACGTGTCGGAGGAGGGCCGGGGCAACCTGACCCTGATCCCGGGCAGCCACAAGACCAACTGGCTGCCCGGCCCGCCGAAGCGCGACGTGCCGTGGCCGGCCCCGGCCGGCGCCACGCAGGTCAAGGTCGACGCCGGCGACGTGGTCTTCTTCGACCGCCGCATCTGGCACGCCCGCTCGTTCAACTACTCGGAGGTCACCCGGCGCTGCGTGTTCCTGGGGTACACGTACCGCTGGATCCAGATCCGCGACGCGGTGGCCGGCCTGCCGTCGAAGCCGTGGTGGCCGAAGCTCAACCAGGTGCAGCAGCAGCTCCTCGGCGGCGTCGGGGTCGGCGACGGCGACCACCACTGGGGCCACTACCCGGAGTCGACGCCGCTCTACGTCGCGTTGCGCGAGCGCGGCCTGCTCGACCCGAGCTTCCCTCCGTTGATTCCTTAGAGGCATGATCGGCGTAGCCGACGCAATGTTCGGCGGGTCCCACTTCGTCTATGGGGCGGGACCCGGCGAACAGCCTGCGGGCCCGGCGGAGGGGTTCGGTTTGACGTTCGAGGAGTTCGTCGAGGCGCGGCTGCAGGCGCTGCTGCGCTATGCCGTGATGCTCACCGGCGATCCGCACACCGCGCAGGACCTCGTCCAGGAGACGATGATCCGGGCCCAGCTGCAGTGGCGCCGGATCGCCGCCGCCGACCTGCCCGAGCGCTACGTCAAGCGCATGATCACCAACGCCTACGTCGACCTGCGCCGCGGCTCGTGGCTGCGCCGGGTCGCCCTGCGCGGGGTCGACCTCGAGGCGGCCGTCGAGCCCCGCGCGGGGGGCGGCTACGTCAACGACCACGCCGACAGCGTGGTCGAGCGCGACCAGATGTGGCTGTGGCTGGGGCGGCTGCCCCGCCAGCAGCGCGCCGCCCTGGTGCTGCGCTACTACGAGGGCCTCACCGACGGCGAGATCGCCGAGGTGTTCGACCGCCCGGTGGGCACCGTGCGCTCCTGGATCTCCCGGGCGCTGGCCACCCTGCGGACCCAGGTCGCCCCGGCCCTGACCGGCGGCGGTGACGCGGCGTGATGGACCAGCTGCTGCGCGACACTTTCGCGCGCCATGAGGAGCTCGTCCCGGTCGCCCACCCGGGGCTGCGGGCCGCCATCTTCTCCGGCGCCCGGCGCCGCCGCGCCCGCCGCCGCTGGGCCTGGACCGGCCTGCTCAGCACCCTTGCGGTGGCCGTCGCGCTGCTCACCGGGCCCGTCTTCGCGCTGCCCAGGCACACCTCGCCCGACGTTGCCGCCCCGAAGCACCCGATCCACCTGCTGCTCGTCGGCATCGACCGGACCGGCCGCGACCTGCCCGCCCAGGTGCGGGCCGACGCCATCGTCCTGCTGCACATCGACCCTGCCCGGCGGGCCGCCTACGCCGTCGTCGTGCCGCACGACCTGCTGCTCGACCTGCCCGGCCTCGGCCGCCAGCGGGCCGAGGGCGCCTACCTCGTCGGCGGCTACCAACTCGCGGCCGACGCGATGACCCGGCTGACCGGCGTGCCGCTGGACGGCGGCGCGGTCGTCGACGTGGCCGCGATGGAGAAGATCACCGCGGCGGCCGGCGGCGTCGACCTGTGCGTCGACCGGCAAGTGCAGTCGCGCCACCTCGCCGACGACGGGGAGAATCCGCCCGGCTACGAGCGCCCGGCCATGGTGTACCAGCCGGGGTGCCGGCACTTCGACGCCCCCGAGGCGGTCGACTACCTGCGCGAGTCGGTCGGAAGCGGGAACGACCGGGCCCTGCACGACTACCTGGTGGCGCTGGCCAAGGCCGCGGCCCAGCCGTCGCGGCTGCCCGCCGTGCTCGCCGCGGCCGGCTCCGGCCTGGAGCTGCACCTCGGGACCGGCTCGCTGGCCGGGGTGGCCGGGATGATGCGCGGCGTCGACCCGGCCACGGTGGCCGGGGTGCGGCTGCCGACCGTGGCCACCGCGGAGGGCGAGCAGCCGGGGCGCCTGCCGGTGCCCGGGGGCGACGGGCTCTACGACGCCCTGCGCTCCGGTGCGGTCGGGCCCTGGCTCGCCGCCCACCCGGCATACGGGTCCTAGTACTCGTCGTTGAGGTCGACCTCGCGGTCCTGCTCGATGGCGTCGTACTCGTTGGCCTCCCACGGCCGCGCGTGAAGGGCCTGCGGCCGGTCCAGCGGGTTGGCCGGTTGGGCCTGCTCGGCGGCGTCCTCGGGCGGGGCCTCGGGGTCGCGGACGTCGGGGTCGAGTCGGTCGTCGACGGTCAGCAGGTCCTCGTCTGGCTGGGTCATCGCCGGTGGCTCCCTTGTCGCTCTCGCTGTCGTGGTCGCTCGTGCGGGCCGCCCTCAACCGTACGACTGTTCCGCGCGGTTCGCCCCCGGGGCGGGTAATTCCCCCGGCTCGTCCTCCTGCCCGCGAGGAATCGTCCGCGCTTGCCGGAGAAACGCCCGCGCCGGTCACCCGGCGTCGAGCGACACTCGCGGCTGCGAGATAATCCGTGGCAGGACAGCGCGGTCCGCGTGGAGCCGTGCTGTCGGCTCCAAAACCGCACGATCCAAACAGTCAAGGAGCGCCGTCATGCCCATCGCCTCGTCCGATGTCTACGCCGAGATGCTCGACCGCGCCAAGTCCGGCGCGTTCGCCTACCCGGCGATCAACGTCTCGTCGTCTCAGACGCTCAACGCGGCGATCCGTGGTTTCGCCGAGGCTGAGAGCGACGGCATCATCCAGGTCTCGACCGGTGGCGCGGAGTACGTCTCCGGCCCGACCGTGAAGGACATGATCACCGGCTCGGTCGCGCTGGCCGCGTTCGCCCACGAGGTGGCGAAGAAGTACTCGGTCAACATCGCGCTGCACACCGACCACTGCCCGAAGGACAAGCTGGACAAGTTCGTCCGTCCGCTGCTGGCGATCTCGACCGAGCGTGTGGCCAAGGGCGAGGAGCCGCTCTTCCAGTCGCACATGTGGGACGGCTCGGCCGTGCCGCTGGGCGAGAACCTCGACATCGCCGAGGAGCTGCTGGCCCAGACGGCCGCGGCCAAGGTGGTCCTCGAGATCGAGGTCGGCGTCGTGGGCGGCGAGGAGGACGGCGTCGTCGGCGCGATCGACGAGAAGCTGTACACCACCGTCGAGGACGGCCTGGCCATGGTCGAGAAGCTCGGCCTCGGCGAGAAGGGCCGCTACATGGCCGCCCTGACCTTCGGCAACGTCCACGGCGTGTACAAGCCGGGCAACGTCAAGCTCCGCCCGGAGATCCTCAAGACGATCCAGGACGCGGTCGGCGCCAAGTTCGGCAAGGAGAAGCCGCTGTCGCTGGTCTTCCACGGCGGCTCCGGCTCGCTGCTGTCCGAGATCCGCGAGGCGCTGGACTACGGCGTGGTGAAGATGAACATCGACACCGACACGCAGTACGCGTTCACCCGCCCGGTCGCCGCCCACATGTTCAGCAACTACGACGGCGTGCTGAAGGTCGACGGCGAGGTCGGCAACAAGAAGGCCTACGACCCGCGCGCCTGGGGCAAGGCGGGCGAGGCCGGCCTGGCCGCCCGCGTCGTCGAGGCCTGCGAGCACCTGCGCTCGACCGGCACCACGCTCAGCAAGTAACCACCCCGCGCACAACGAAACGGCCCGGCTGCTCAGCCGGGCCGTTTTGGTCTGTTCGGGGTGCCTGAAGGCGCTACTCGCTCAGGAACTGAAAGTAGCTGCCCGGGGTGACCGGGCTCGTCACCGGGCTGCCCTGCACCGTGTTGTCGACGACGGTGACCGGGCAGGAGCCGGAGAAGTTGCCGACGCCGAGGCCGTTGGCGTCGTTGGTGACGTCCGGCGTGGTCACGGTGAGGTTGGTGCCGGCGCTGTTGACCGCGGTGACCGCGCCGGCAGTGCCGCAGAAGTTGACCGCCCAGGTGCCCGACTGACCGTAGTCGGCCAGCGTCTTGGAGAAGCCCGTCCCGGTGATGACGGTGCTGGTCGACGCCTTGGTCTTGCCCGAGGTTACGCTCAGCGACGTGACGGTCGGCGAGGCCACGATGCTGGCGCCGGTGTCGGTGCTGGTGAACGCCTTGCTCACCCCGCCCTGCGTGATCGTCAGGCTCGCGTCGGCGGTCGACATGCCGGTCGCGGTCTTGAACGTGAGGTAGTTGCCGGCGGCCGGCGCGCTGCTGGTCGAGGCCGGGATCACCGCGTTGGTGGTGCCGTCGTAGACCTTGACCTCGGTGCCGGCCTTGCCGCCGAAGGAGACGGCGAGGCCGGCCGAGGATCGCGGGTCGAACGCGAAGGCCGAGCCCGCCGTCACCCGCACGATCTGGCCGCCGTTGGAGACGAACCGCGTGATCGGCGGGGTCAGCAGCGCGCTGTTCTCCGTGAACACCGGGTCGGCGCTGGCGATCGCCGGCGCGTTGATGAAGAACAGGCCGCTGGCCTTGCTCAGTGTGTTGCCGCCGGCGAAGAGGATGTCGATCCCGTCGCCGCCGGTGGCCGTGGTGGCCGCGCAGCCGCCGGTGGGCGTCTTCACCGCGATGGTGGTCGCGCTGGTGACGATGTACGTCGGGATGTTCTGGCAGTTCGCGTCGGTGCCGAGGTTCACGCCGGTCACGAGCGCCTCGGACAGCGTCTGCCCGCTGACGGTGAGCAGGATGACCTGCTTCGCGGTGGCCGCCGCGAGCTTGCCGGTGGTCGGTGAGGTGATCGTGATGGTGCCGGTCAGCGTGGCGCCGTAGGCCACGTGCGGCACGCCCGCGACGATCGCGGCCGTGGCGGCCGTCGCGCTGAAGCTCAGCGCGACGGCTCGCTTCCGCCAGAATCGGTGGAGCTGCATCTGGGTCGGGTCCTCTCTGGTGCGGTGCGGCGGTGGAACCGCAGTCGCAAGCTTTGACGACCCAAAGTAACAGTCGAGTTACTCTACGTATTGCTCAATCGCCCTCAGTTATCCGGCCAGAATCTCGGCGGCCTCGGCGACGTCGTCGGTGAGGTGGATGAGGGAGCGCAGGTCGCCCCCCGGGGAGCCGGCCAGCAGCGGCTCGAGCAGCGTGCGGACGGGCAGGCGCTCGGTCCAGTGCTTGACGTCGAGGAAGACGAACGGGCCGCTGGCGCCGTCGGTGGCGTAGAAGGTCTTGGTCGCGGCCTGGAAGACCTCCTGGACCGTGCCGGCCATGCCCGGGGCGAAGACGATGCCGCCGCGGGACAGCCGCAGGATCGTGTCCTCGCGGATGGCGTTGGAGAAGTACTTCGCGATCTTGGCCGCGAACAGGTTGGCCGGCTCGTGGCCGTAGAGCCACGTCGGGATGGCCAGGCCGCCGTGCCTGGCCCAGGCGACCGGGTCGACGGCGGCCTGGTCGGCGGGCTCGGCGGAGTCCGGGGTGGGCGGGACCGGGCGGGCGAAGCTCTGCCGTACCTCCAGCGCCACCGCCGTGTAGGGATCGTGGTCGTGGAAGTCGGGCGCGCCGGCGAGGGTGTCGATCGCCGCGCGCACGGTGTCGAGGGAGTGCTCGGCCAGGAACGCGCCGAGGTTGGCCGCCTCCATCACGCCGGGGCCGCCGCCGGTCACCACGAGCCGGTCGGCCCGGGCCAGGTGCCAGGCCAGCTCGGCGGCGTTGCGGTACTCGGCCGCGCCGCGCGGTGCGGCGTGCCCGCCCATGATGCCGATCGCGGCGGCCGCCCCGCGCGCGCCGATCCAGCCGGCGGTCACGTTGGCCAGCGCGTTGTCGATGCCGGAGTCGTGCATCCGTTGGGCGACGGCTTCGCGGATCTCCGGGGTGGCGCCCCCGGTGGCGCGGAAGTGGCGGTAGACGAGGGTGTCGAACATGCCCTCGAAGCCGCCGGAGGCGAAGCCGGCCGCGAGGTCCTCCGGGTTGTACAGCTGGGAGGGGTGCGTCGGGTAGGGGATCCCGGCGAACTCGGGCACCACGACCGCGCGCCGCAGGAGCAGGTCGACGACGTGGTCGAGGATGGCGAAGTGGCAGCCGATGAACAGCGTGTCGGCGACGTCCACTGTGGACAGGTCGACGGCGCTCAGGTCGAGCCCCTGCACGGTCTTGCCGGCGAGGGTGCCCTGGCTCAGGTGGAAGCGCAGCTCCTCGGGCGACTCGATCTCTTCGGGCGAGTGGTCGTGGAGGGCTACTACGTCTGGTGGTGGCGGCGTTGGCACGGGCTAATACTTGCAAACCCCCACAAAGGGCAATGGCCCGATCCGGAGATCGAGCCATTGCGAACCGGGTCCTGGGGAGGCTCCGGACTTTCATTTGTAGTACGGCCCGTGGGAGCGCACACCATCCGCGCGCGGGACGCGGGCTCAACCGTTCAGTCAGGTCTTCTCTGGTGTAATTGCCGCATGCAGAACCTGCTGCCGGGCCCCGAGCCCACGCTGCTGCCCGCCGACCCGCCCGCCGCCGACCAGCTGGCCAACGCCGACACCGAGGGGGCGGTCAAGGCCGTCGCCGCGGCGTACCCGTCCTACAGCGCCGCCTGGGCCCGCCTCGCCGAGCTGGCCCTGGCCGCCGGCGAGCCGGTAACCGCGTACGCCTACGCCCGCACCGGCTACCACCGCGGCCTCGACCAGCTGCGCCGCAGCGGCTGGCGCGGCGCCGGGCCGGTCCCGTGGGCGCACGAGCCCAACCAGGGCTTCCTGCGGGCGCTGCACGCGCTCGGCACGGCCGCCGGCGCGATCGGCGAGACCGAGGAGGCCGAGCGCTGCGCCACCTTCCTCAACGACAGTGACCCGGCCGCCACCGCCGCTCTTGGCTAGAGTCCTTCCGACACGGCCGCCGCGACCTTGAGCCAGGCGTCGCGGCTGGCCGCGGACAGGCCCGGGTACTGGATCGGCTCCCCCGAGTCGATGAACCGCTCGTAGGGCACGATCAGCACGGTCCGGGTGCGGGCCGCGAAGTGCCGGGTGATCGCCGGGACGTCGACGTGGCGGCGGCTCGGCGGCATCGACACGACGGTCACCGCCTGGCGCACGAGCCGCTGCCGGCCGTGCTGCTCCAGGTGGTCGAGCATCCGCGAGGCGGTCTCGGCAGAGTCGTTGCGGGCCGACATCGTGACCACGAGCTGGTCGGTCGCGTCGATCGCGGCCTGCCAGTTCTCGGCCCGCACGTTGTTGCCGGTGTCGACCACGATGAGCTTGTAGAAGCGGCTCACCACGTCGCGGATCTCGCCGAACGCGTCGGCGGTCAGCATCTCGCCGGCCGTGGCCGACTCGTCGGAGGCGAGCACGTCGAACATGCCCTCGCCCTGCGCCCGCACGTACTGCGACAGGTCCCCGATGCGCCCCTGCGCGCCCTGGAAGTTCTGCAGGTCGTGCAGCAGGTCGCGCACGGTCCGGGTGTGGAAGTCCTGCTGGGCGCGCATGCCGAGGGTGCCCTGGGTCTCGTTGTTGTCCCAGGCCAGCACGTACCCGCCGCGCTTCTGCCCGAAGGTCATCGCGAGCAGCAGCACGGCCACGGTCTTGCCGGCGCCGCCCTTGGGGTTGACGACGGTCACCTGGCGCAGGCCGCCGAAGTTCCGGCGGACCATCTCGACTTCCTGGCGGTACTCCATCTCCCGCCGCCCCGGCGACAGCGCGACGAGCCCCATCGTCCCCTTGGACAGCGCGCCGCGCACGCCCCGCGAGGCGATCGGGTCGGCCGGCTTGGCCTGCCGCCGCCGCGCGAACTCCTCCGCCGTCGGCGTGCTGCCGTCGTGCCAGTTGTCCTGGGGCATGGGCGGCAGCGGCGGCACCACGGTCGCCGGCCCGTTCGCGCCGGCCGGCCCCGGGAACGGCGGCTGGCCCGGCGGCGGCTGATATCCGGGCGGCGGTGCCTGATACCCCGGCGGCGGTCCCGCGAAGGGCGGCTGCCCGCCCGGTGGCATCGCAGGCTGAGGCGGACCGTAGGGCATCCCGCCCGGAGGCGGGGGCGGCAGGCCCGGCATCCCGGCCGGAGGCTGCTGCGCCGGTACGCCAGGAGCCCCGAACGGCGGCCCACCGGCCGGACCGCCCGGAAGCGGCGCGGCGGGCGGCGCCTGCGGCGGAAGTTGCCCGGTCGGCGGCCCGAACGGCATCACCGGCGGCCGCGTCCCACCGTCTTCGGGCGGCCCGGGCGGCGCCGACACGGGCGGCCCGGAAACGGGCGGTCCGGAGACCGGCCCGGGCGTGGGCGGCGGCCCGAACACGGGCGCGGGCGGAGGCCCGGCGTCGGGCCCGGGAGGCATGGGAGGTCCGGGCGCGGGAGACGGCGGCGGCCCGAAGATCGGCGCGGGCGGCGGCCCGGCATTCGGCCCGGGTCCGGGAGGTCCGGGCACCGGCCCGGGAGCGGGTGGCGCCCCGAAGATGGGCGCGGCCGGCGGCCCGGCGTCGGGTCCGGGAGGCATGGGAGGTCCGGGCGCGGGAGACGGCGGCGGCCCGAAGATCGGCGCGGGCGGCGGCCCGGCGTTCGGCCCGGGTCCGGGAGGTCCGGGCACCGGCCCGGGAGCGGGTGGCGCCCCGAAGATGGGCCCAGGAACGGGTCCCGGATCAGCCGGAGGCCCGGGCGGTCCGGACACGACGGCCGGCGGCCCGGAAACGGGCCCGGCGAAAGGGTTCGGCGGCCCGGAGACGGGCCCGGGTGCCGAGGCGAACGGGTTGGGCGGCCCGGGTGGTCCGGAGACCGGCGCGCGCTGTCCGGGCACCTCCTGCGGCGCCCCGAACGGCCCGCCGACCGGAATCCCACCGGCGACCGGAATGCCGCCGCCCCCGGAGATCGGGATCGCGTTCGACCCCGGCGCCGCGGCATCGCCCGCGCCCGAGCCGTGCGACACCGGCCGCCCGTGCTGCAGCCCCTCCTCGGGGGGATCCTCGCGCACCGGCCAGGCCAGCGGATCCACGCTCCCGGGCGGCTGCGACCACGGCGACCCGGCATGCTCGCCGCCCGCGCCGGGCCGCTCCCGCCGTCCGTCGATGTTCTCGTCCGGCGGCCAGACCATGTCGTTCACGTCTCGCATCCCTCCCCGCGGTGCCCTACCACGGTATGCGACGAGGTCGCGCCCCGACATACGTGCGAACGTCGGGCCTTATGGCACGTATACGGCCCAGGCGGCGCGTTCCATCCACCAGGACCGCTTGCGGCTGAGGGTGCCCTCGACCCCGTCGTCGATGAACGGGACGTCGGCGCGAGGGGCGATCGCCACCGCCCGGCCGTGGGCCCGGCGCACCTGGATCTCCATCCGGGGGCGGCGGAAGAGGCTCCGGGACGCGACCGGCACGGCCACCGCCACGTCGAGCACGCCGTCGTCCATCACCGGGGCGGTGACCAGCGGCAGGCCGTCGACCGTGGCGTACCGGGCGGCGTTGGCCACCACCGACACGAGCACCGGCTCGGTCCCGTCGGCGAGCACCGCGTCGTCGACCTCGATCCGGGCCAGGTAGGTGCCGGCCGTCCCGCTCGCGTCGGTCCCGCCCAGCAGGGCGCCGTCGAGCGTGACCGAGCCGCCGTCGTTGCGCAGCAGGTCGAGCCGGCGCGCCTTGCCGCCCAGGACCGCGGCGGCCACCTCGGCGGGGTCGCGCGGCAGGCCGAGCCGGGTGGCCAGGTCGGTCGCGTCCGGGCCGAGTGGCAGGATGCCGATCGGCGGCAGGTCGGGGATGGTGCGATCGGCGGGGAGTCCCTCCGGCCGTTTGCTGGGCGCCGGGGCGTACATCCGCACCAGCCGGCGCATCACGGCCCTCAGCTGGCCGTCGGCGGCCGAGGCGACGACGAGCCGGGCCTCCGGCAGCCCCCGCAGGGCCGCGTCGATCTCCTTGTCGTCGTGCGCGACGACCGTGCTCACCTCGGCATCCGCCGCACGCAACGCGTCGCGGCAGGCGAGAATGGGGGTACGGGTGCCGCAAGCGCCGTTGTCGCAGCCGCACTGCGACTCTTCGCCGAGCGCCAGCAGCACGATGTCGACCACCGTTGTCAGCCTGCCTTTCCGAAGGTTGTTAGCCTGGCATCCGGGCGAACGCGGGTCGCCCACCTTGGAGGGCGAGCAGACATGCCAGCGATCGTGCTCATCGGCGCACAGTGGGGCGACGAGGGCAAGGGCAAGGTTACCGACATGATTGGCGGTAGCGTCGACTACGTCGTGCGCTACTCGGGCGGCAATAACGCGGGTCACACCGTGGTGACGCCCGACGGGCAGAAGTTCGCCCTGCACCTCATGCCGTCGGGCGCGTTGTGGCCCAACGCGGCAATCGTGATCGGCAACGGGGTGGTGATCGACCCCAAGGTGTTGCTGACCGAGATCGACGGGCTGGCCGAGCGCGGCGTCGACGTGTCCCGCCTGATGATCTCGGGTGACGCACATCTCATCATGCCGCACCACCGGGCCCTGGACCGGGTGGTGGAGCGCTACCTCGGCTCGTCGCGCATCGGCACCACCGGCCGCGGCATCGGGCCGGCCTACGGCGACAAGGTCTCCCGGATGGGCATCCGGGTGCAGGACCTGCTCGACCCGGGCATCCTGCGCAAGAAGCTCGAGATCGTGCTGCGCGAGCGCAACCAGGTGCTGTTCAAGGTGTACAACCGCAAGGAGATCGACGTCGACGCGGTGGTGGAGGAGTACCTCACCTACGCGGAGCGAATGCGGCCGTACATCACCGACACCCGCCAGGTGCTGTGGCGGGGCCTGGAGGAGGGCCGCACGGTCCTGCTCGAGGGCGCCCAGGCCACGATGCTCGACATGGACCACGGGACGTACCCCTTCGTGACGTCCTCCAACCCGACCGTGGGCGGCGCCTGCGTCGGCTCGGGCATCCCGCCGACCGCGATCACCCAGGTCATCGGCGTGACCAAGGCCTACACCACGCGCGTGGGCTCCGGCCCGTTCCCGACCGAGCTCTTCGACGACAACGGCGTGCACCTGCGCAAGGTCGGCCGGGAGTACGGCACGACCACCGGCCGCGAGCGGCGCACCGGCTGGTACGACGCGGTCGTGGCCAGGTACTCCACCCGCCTCAACGGCATCACCGACCTGGTGGTGACCAAGCTCGACGTGCTCTCCGGCCTGGAGAAGGTGCCGATCTGCGTGGCCTACGAGGTCGACGGCAAGCGCACCGACGACATGCCGATGACGCAGACCGAGTTCCACCACGCCACTCCGGTCTACGAGGAGCTGCCGGGCTGGTGGGAGGACATCTCCAAGGCCCGCACCTTCGAGGACCTGCCGGCCAACGCGCGCCGCTACATCGAGCGGATCGAGGAGCTCGCCGGCACCCGCGTGTCGATCGTGGGGGTGGGTCCGGGCCGGGACGAAAACGTGGTTCGGCACCCTCTCATCTAGGCTTGCGCGGTGCGCGTACTTCTCATCGGAACCGGCGCCCGCGAGCACGCGATCGCCGCCGCCCTGGCCGCCGACCCGGCCGTGACCGCCCTGCTCTGCGCGCCCGGTAACCCGGGCATGGCCGGGCTGGGCGAGCTCGCGCCGGTCGACCCGCTCGACCCCGGCGCCGTCGCGGCGCTGGCCGTCGAGTGGTCCGCCGACCTGGTGGTCGTGGGACCCGAGGCCCCGCTGGTGGCCGGGGTGGCCGACGCGGTGCGCGCGAAGGGCATCGCCTGCTTCGGCCCGTCGCAGGCGGCGGCCCAGCTGGAGGGCTCGAAGGCATTCGCCAAGGACGTCATGCGGGCCGCCGGGGTGCCGACCGCCCGGTCGTTCGTGTGCACCACGCCGGACGAGCTGGCTGCGGCGCTGGACGAGTTCGGGCCGCCGTACGTGGTCAAGGACGACGGGCTGGCCGCCGGCAAGGGCGTGGTGGTCACCGGCGACCTGGCCGCGGCGCTGGCCCACGGGGCGGCCTGCGGGCGGGTCGTGGTCGAGGAGTACCTGGCCGGCCCCGAGGTGTCGCTGTTCGTGGTGACCGACGGGACGGCCGCGGTACCCCTGCAGCCGGCCCAGGACTTCAAGCGCATCGGCGACGACGACGAGGGCCCCAACACCGGCGGCATGGGCGCCTACTCGCCGCTGCCCTGGGCCCCGCCGGACCTGGTCGAGCAGGTCATGGCGAGCGTGGTCCAGCCGACCCTGGCCGAGATGCGCAAGCGCGACGCGCCGTTCAGCGGTGTGCTGTACGTCGGCCTCGCCCTCACCACCGAGGGCCCGAAGGTCATCGAGTTCAACTGCCGCTTCGGCGACCCGGAGACCGAGGCCGTGCTGGCCCGGCTGGACACCCCGCTGGCCGGCCTGCTGCACGCCGCCGCGGTCGGCCGGCTGTCCGAGGACCCGCCGCTGGCCTGGCGCTCCGGCGCGGCCGTGTGCGTGGTCATGGCCAGCGCCGGCTACCCGGAGTCGGCCCGCAAGGACGACGTGATCACCGGCGCCGACGGCGTCCCCGGGGTGCTGCACGCCGGCACCGCCCGGCGCGAGGACGGCGCGCTGGTCACCGCGGGCGGGCGGGTCCTCGCCTGCACCGCGCTCGGCGACTCGCTGCCGGAGGCCCGCGAGGCCGCCTACGCGATCGTGCGCGGCATCGGGTTCGACGGGGCTCAGTACCGTACCGACATCGCCCTCAAGGCGGCCGAAGGAAAAATCTCGGTCCCGTAGGCAACCCCGCCCGGCGCGGCCTCCGTTTCCCCCACGTAGCCACAGGGAGGGGCACGGATGACGCCGGAGCAGAACTATCGCGAGTACGTCGCGGGCAACCTCGAACGCCTGCGCCGCATCGCGTTCCTGTTGTGCGGCGACTGGCACACGGCCGACGATCTCACGTCGACGGTGCTGGTCAAGCTGTTCCGGCACTGGCGGCGGGCGGCGCGCTTCGAGAACCTCGACGCGTACGTCCGCCGCATGCTGATGCGCGCCTGGCTCGACGAGCGCCGCCGTCCCTGGCGGCGGGAGACGGCCACCGCCGCGCTTCCCGAGGTGGCCGCCGGCCCGGGCGGCGACCCGGCCCGGCGCGTCGCCGTGCTCTCCCTGCTGGCCGCGCTGCCCCCGCGCCGCCGGGCCGTGCTGGTCCTGCGGTACTTCTGCGACCTCTCCGTCGAGGAGACGGCCGAGGCGCTGGGGTGCAGCGAGGGGACCGTGAAGAGCCAGGCGGCCCGGGCGCTCGAGTCGCTGCGGGCCCACGTCAGCGAGGGAGACGCGCTGTGGACCTGAGGGACGAGCTGTACGAGGCGAGCGCCGCCCCGCCGCCCACCACGATCGACGTCGACCGGCTCATCGCCGGCGAACACCGCCGCGCCCGCGGCCTGCGCC
Organism: Dactylosporangium salmoneum; assembly: GCF_039532525.1. Taxonomy (NCBI): domain Bacteria; kingdom Bacillati; phylum Actinomycetota; class Actinomycetes; order Micromonosporales; family Micromonosporaceae; genus Dactylosporangium; species Dactylosporangium salmoneum. The sequence goes on along the minus strand of NZ_BAAARV010000005.1, from coordinate 372,043 downwards.
TGCTCGGCGGCGTGGCCGCGGTGGCGGTGCTGGCGGCCGGCGTCATGACGCTGCCGCGGTACTTCGGCGAGAGCCAGGCCCCGCCGCCGGTGGTCGGCGCCGCCAGCTCCTATGGCCCGCCCTCGCACGGGCCGCTGCCCTGCCCGACCCCGGTGGCCACCGGCGAGGTCGTGGTGGGCGGCGGGCAGCCGCGGCGCAAGGTGACCGAGGACTGCGGTGCGGCGATCGAGCGGCTCACCAACGCCGTCGACGCGCTGATCGCCCGCGAGCTGCCGGGCTTCACGGGCCACGACGCGGGCGTCGACAAGAGCGCGCCGCCGCGCTTCGTCCGCGACCCGCACCTGGTGACCGCCTACAACTACGCGGTCGACTTCGAGCCCGTGAACGGCCGCCGCTCCGTCCTCTCCGTGATCATCCAGGCCGGCGCGGACAGCCCGGAGGTGGCCGCGTCCGCGCTGCCCTGCCGCCCGGGCGCGAAGGACTGCAGCCAGCAGGTCATCGACGGCTCGATCGTGCAGGTCCACGGGGAGCCGATGCTGGACGCCCGCGGCTTCCAGATCAACGTCTACCGGCAGGACGGCACCCAGATCGTCGTCATCGGGCGGTGCCCGGATGCCGGGTACGACCCGCCGTACACCGCCGATCAGCTGGTCCGCATCGCGGCGGCGCCGGAGCTGACGCTCTACCCCTGAGAGACCGTGACCGCGGTGATGGCCCGGCCGCGCACCTCCGCGACGGTGAACCGCCAGTCCTGCACGGCGACCGTGTCGCCGGGGCCGGACGGTAGGCGGCCGAGCCGGGCCAGCACCAGGCCGGCCACGGTGGTGAAGGGCGCGTCGGCCGGTAGGTCGAGGCGGACCCGGACGTCCTCCAGGTCGTGCACGGGGAAGGTGCCCGGCAGCAGCACGCTGCCGTCGGCGTTCTGCTTGGCCGGCGGGCCGGTCATCGAGCCGAACACCTCCTCCACCAAGTCGGCCAGGGTGACGATGCCCTCGACGGCGCCGCGCTCGCCGACCACGAGGGCGAGCTCGTGCCGCTCGGCCTTGAACCGCTGCAGGGCGCCGGCCATCGGCAGCGACTCGGGCAGCAGCAGGGCCGGGCGCATGACCTCGCGGACGGTGGCGCCGCGGGCGGTCACCAGGTCGGCCCAGTGCACGATGCCGACGGCGGTGTCGAGGTCGCCGCCGTCGAGCACCGGCGCCCGGGCGTGGCCGGTCGCGGCGAGCGCGGCGGCCGCCTCCGCCACGGGCAGGGTCGCCGGAAGGGCGAAAACCCGTGGCCGCGGTACCAGGGCAGCCCGCACGGTCCGCTCGGCGATGTCGACGGCGCCGGAGATGATCTCGCGCTGCTGGAGGGTGAAGGCGGGCTGGGCGGCGACCAGGTCGCGCAGCTCGTTCGGGCCGATCTCGTCCTGCCGGCGGTGGGGGTCGGCCCCGGCCGCCCGCACGACGACGTTGCTGGCCACGGACAGCACCCAGTTGGCCGGGCGCAGCAGCGTGGAGAGCACGGCGATGGGTCGGGCGGCGACCGTCGCCCACCCCTCGGCCCGCTGCATGGCGATCCGCTTCGGGGCGAGCTCGCCGACGACCAGGGTCACGAAGGTGAGGGCGAGGGTGACGAGCACGATCGCCATCGGGGCGGCCGCACCGCCGAGGAAGCCCAGCAGCGGCTCGACCGGCTCGGCGAGGGAGACCGCGGCCGTGGCCGAGGCCAGGAACCCGGCGAGGGTGATGCCGATCTGGATGGTGGCGAGGTACCGGTTCGGGTCGCGGGCGAGCCGGGCCAGCGTGCGGCCGGTGCCGCCGGCGCGTTCGAGGCGGCGCAGCTGACCCTCGCGCAGCGAGATGAGCGCCATCTCGCTGCCGGCGAACGCCGCGTTGAGGAGGGTGAGGAACAGGACCAGCGCGAGTTCGAACCAGACGGTGTCCATCGGACGAACCACGCTAGCGCCGTTAGCTGGGAAAAAGCTGGCGCCGGACCACCTTTCCCGTCGCATTGCGGGGAAGAGCCGCCACAAAGTACACGTCCCTCGGGACGGAGAACCTGGCCAGTCTGTGGCGGACGTACTCGCGGATCGCGTCCGCGTCGACGCGCTCGCCCGGGTGCAGGGCGATCCAGGCGGCCAGGCGCTGGCCGAACTCCTCGTCCGGCACGCCGGCCACCGCCACCTCGCGCACCTGGGGCAGTTCGGCGATGACGTCCTCGACCGCGGCCGGGTAGACGTTCTCGCCGCCGGAGATGACCATGTCGTCCTCGCGGCCGTCGACGAAGAGCAGGCCGCCGCGGTCCAGGTGACCGAGGTCGCCGGTGGCGATGAGGTCGCCGTGGAACTCCCGGCCGGTGCCGTTGGTGTAGCCCTCGAAGAGCATGTCGTTGCCGACGAAGATCCGTCCGACCGTGTCCGGCGGCAGCGCCCGCCCGTCGGCGCCGAGGATCGCCACGCGGGTGCCGTGCGGGGGCCGGCCGGCCGTGCCCGGGGCCGAGCGCAGCTCCTTCGGCACGGCGATCGAGGCCCACGACGCCTCCGTGGAGCCGTACAGGTTGTAGAGCACGTCGCCGTACACGTCCATGAAGCGCGTGGCCAGCGGCCCGGTCAGCGCGGAGCCCGAGACCGCGACCACCCGCAGTGCCGGCGCGGCGACGGCGCCGGGCGCCTCCAGCAGGCGTTGCAGCATCACCGGTACCGCGAACAGCGACGTGCACCCGTGCTCGTTCACGGCGCCGAGGGTGGTGGCCGGGGCGAACCTGCGGGTGAGGACGATCGTGCCGCGCAGCGCCAGGCACAGCTGCAGCGCGGCCAGCCCCCAGGTGTGGAACAGCGGCGCGGCGACGAACATGCGCTCGCCGGCGTTGAGCGGGATGCGCGACACGACCGAGGCGAGCGGCCCGAGCCCGGCCGGGTTGCGCCGCCGGGCCCCCTTCGGCGCCCCCGTCGTGCCGCTGGTGAGGACCACGATCGAGCCCGGCTCGGCCGGCGGCTCGAGGTCGGCGGACGGGGCGCGCAGGATCAGCCCGTCGATCCGGTCGGTGGACAGCCGGGGCAGGTGCGGCGGCACGGCGGCCAGCATGCCCAGGAACGCCTCGTCGTGCAGCAGCAGCGACAGGGCCTGGTCGTGGGCGACCGCCTCGATCTGGGCGTTGCCGAGGCCGGTGTTGATCAGCACCGCCTGGGCGCCGACGGCCACGACCGCCATCAGCGACTCGATCATCGCGGCGGAGTTCTCGCAGAGCAGCCCGACCCGGGCGCCGGGGACGACGCCGTGGCCGGCCCTGAGCGCGTTGGCCAGCCGGCGCACCCGGTGGTCGAGGTCGCCGTAGGTGACGGTGCGCCGCTCGTCGATGATGGCGACCCGGCCCGGGTTGCGGGCGGCGGTCGAGCGCATCTCGCCGTAGAGCCCGAAGCCCCACCGCCGCAGGGCGTTGAGCTGGCGAACGACCCGGCCGGGGCCGGCGGGGTTGAGGACCTTGCGGCGGGCAAGGGTGCGCAGTACGAAAACGGCGTCCATGGCGGGGGACTCCTTCTCGGCTGGAAATGCAAAGGCCGGCGCTGTTTCCCGTGGAACACAGCGCCGGCCTCGGAAACCTCAGCGGATGTAGGTGCCGGAGATCGCGCGGGAGACCACCAGGCGCTGGATCTCGCTGGTGCCCTCGAAAATCGTGTAGATCTTGGCGTCGCGGAACCATCGCTCGACGGGGTGTTCGCGCAGGAATCCCGCGCCGCCGAGGATCTGCACCGCCTTCTCGGTGACCGCCACGGCCACCTCGCCGGCCTTGAGCTTGCTCATCGAGCCCTCGCCGGCCTCGAACGGGCGGTTGTTGCGCCCCATCCAGGCGGCCCGCCAGACCAGCAGGCGGGCGGCGTCGATCTCCATGCGCATGTCGGCCAGGGCGAACGCGATCGCCTGGTTCTCGATGATCGGCCGGCCGAACTGCACCCGGCCCTTGGCGTACTCCAGCGCGTACTCGTACGCCGCCCGCGCCACGCCGAGCGCCTGGGCGCCGACGGCCGGGCGGGACAGCTCGAACGTGCGCATCGCCGCCTGACCCTGGGCCTTGCGCCCCTCCCTGGCCCGGGCGAGCCGCTCGTCGAGCGCCTCCTTGCCGCCGAGCAGGCATGCGCCGGGCACCCGCACGTCGTCGAGGAACACGTCGGCGGTGTGCGAGGCGCGCAGGCCCAGCTTCTTGAGCTTCTTGGCGCCGTTGAGCCCGGAGGTGCCGGGCGGCACGACGAACGCGGCCTGGCCGCGGGAGCCGAGCTCCGGCTCGATGCTGGCCGTCACCACGTGGACGTTGGCGATCCCGCCGTTGGTGGCGTAGGCCTTCTGCCCGCTGATCACCCACTCGTCGGCGGCCTCGTCGTAGCGGGCCCGGGTGCGCATCGAGGCCACGTCGGAGCCGGCCTCAGGCTCGGTGGTGCAGAACGCGGCCGCCTTGGGGTCGGCGGCGTCGCCGAAGCACTGCGGGACCCACTCCACCATCTGGTCGGGGGTGCCGCTGCCGTAGATGGCGGCGACGGCCAGGCTGGTGCCGAAGATGGCCATGCCGATGCCGGCGTCGCCCCAGAACAGCTCCTCGTTGGCGAGGCACAGCGCGAGCCCGGTCGGGTCGGCCCAGGCGTTGGCGAGGAACTCGAAGCCGTACAGCCCGATCTTCGCCGCTTCCTGGATGACCGGCCAGGGCGTCTCCTCGCGGGCGTCCCACTCCGCGGCGGCCGGGCGCACGACCTCGGCGGCGAAGCCGTGCACCCAGTCGCGGAGGTCCCGCTGTTCCTCGTTCAGGTCGAGCGAGAACTCGGGCATGGGTCAGGCCTTGGGGATGTCGAAGAGGTTCGCGATGCTGGCGGCCAGGCCCAGGTCGCCCTTGGCCTTGAGCTTGCCGGTCATGAACATCATCATGGGGTTGCCGACACCGGAGACGACCTTGAGGAAGTCGACGGGGCCGACGGTGATGGAGAGCTTCGGGTCCTGGTCGGGGCTCGGCGACAACACGCAGGTGCCGTTGGCGATGACCAGCTCGTACGAGTCGACGCCGCCGTCCGGTGCGCCGGTGATGTTCCAGTGGATGACCGCGTTGGTCGCGCCGGCGCGGTCGGGCCGGAACAGCTCGGGGAACCGGGACAGGATCGTGTCCAGGATCTTCTTGCGCTGCGGGCTGTTCATGATTTCGGCCAGCTGCGAGTCCGGCGCGCTCTTCACGAGGCCCGCGAACTGCTTCGGGTCGATGTTGTTGAAGTCGCCCAGGGCGTCGATGTCGGACATGGCTGTGCCCTCCGTTGGATTTAAGCTACTCGTGCGTAACCTTACGCACGAGTAGGTAGGGTGGCAAGATGCTGAAACGGCTTCCGCGCGTGGTGCGCGAGCAGCAGATGCTCGACGCTGCGGTGCAGGTCTTCTCCAGGCGCGGCTTCCACGCGGCCTCGATGGACGAGATCGCGGAGGTGGCCGGGATCTCCAAGCCGATGGTGTACGCCTACCTCGGCACCAAGGAGGAGCTGTTCCTGACCTGCCTGCGGCGGGAGGCCACCCGGCTGATGGAGGCGGTGGCGGCCGGCGTGCGCCCGGCGTCCCGCCCCGACGAGCAGCTGTGGAACGGCCTGCGCGCGTTCTTCGCCTTCGTCGGCGCGCACCGCGACGGCTGGCGGGTGCTGTACCGGCAGGCCCGCAGCGAGCCGCACTTCGCCGGGGAACTCGCCGGCATGCGCGCCCGGATCGTCGAGGTCGTCGCCAGCCTGCTCGAAGGCGCCTGCGCGCAGGCCGAGGCGGCCAAGCCGGCCCGCCCCGACGACTTCCTCGCGATGGCCTACGCCTACGTGGGCGCGGCCGAGTCGCTCGCCGACTGGCTGGCCGACCACGAGGAGGAGGACCCCGAGCACACCGCCACCCGGATGATGAACTTCGTGTGGGTCGGCGCCGACGCCCTCCTGCAGGGGCGGGTCTGGCGGGCTCAGGCGGAGTAGCCGACCGCCGGGATCGACGCGAGGCCGACGGCAAATCCCACGCCGATGAGGACCACCGCGCCGACAATCGTGGCGATCTGGATGGTATTTCGGCGCTCGCGTGGGGCGTAGGCGAAGCCGAGGGCCACCAGCGCGCCGGTGATCAGCCCACCGACGTGCCCCTGCCAGGACACGCCGCTGATGCTGAACGACAGGACCAGGTTGAAGACGAGCACGGGCAGGATGCCGGCAACGCTGGCCCGCATCCGGCGCATGACCACGATCAGTGCGGCGAAAAGCCCGTAGACCGCGGTGGAGGCGCCGGCGCTGGCCACGTTGGGGCCGCTGAGCACGAATGCCAGCACATTGCCGCCGAGCCCGCACAACAGGTAGAGGGCGAGGAATCGCATGCGGCCCAGGGCCGCCTCGAGCGGGCGGCCGAGCACCCACAGCGCCCACATGTTCAGCCCCAGGTGCAGCAGGCCGTAGTGCAGGAACATGGCCGTGAAGAGCCGATACCAGTTGCCGTCGGCGATCGTGTCGGAGGCGAGCCGGATGTCGGTGCCCTGGGCGGTGGCGTAGGACACGACCGCGCCCCACTCGGTGAGCGGGTTGGAGCCGCCGAGCAGCCCGCCCAGCCCGCCGCCGGCGACGCTGTGCGCGGCGTCACGGCCCGCGCTGATCAGCGAGAAGACGAAGACCAGCACGTTGATGACGATCAGCGTGATCGTCACCGTGCCCTGGGTGCCCGAGCTGCCGCCGCCGAACGCGGTCCGGGCCGGCCGCTGCGTGCGGGCCCCCTCGCGGACGCACTCCGGGCACTGGAAGCCGACCGACGCCTCGTTCATGCAGCTCGGGCAGATCGGCCGGTTACAGCGGGTGCACCGGACATACGTCTCGCGATCGGGGTGCCTGTAGCAGACGGGGACCGCGGGCGGCTGAGTCATGCTGACAAGGTTAGCCAGCACTCACCCGGGCGCCGCGGCCCCCAACGCGTGCGGTGCTACGCGGTCCGCTCGACGTCGACGCGCTCGATCACGACGTCCTTGGCCGGCCGGTCCATGGCGCCGGTCTGGGTGGTGGCGATCTGGTCGACGACCTGCCTCGACTCGGCGTCGGCCACCTCGCCGAAGATCGTGTGCTTGCCGTTGAGGTGCGGGGTCGGGCCCACGGTGATGAAGAACTGCGACCCGTTGGTGCCCTGGCCGAAGCGGACGCCGGCGTTGGCCATGGCCAGCAGGTACGGCCGGTTGAACGACAGCTCCGGGTGAATCTCGTCGTTGAAGTTGTAGCCCGGGCCGCCCGTGCCGGTGCCGGTCGGGTCGCCGCCCTGGATCATGAAGCCCGAGATCACTCGGTGGAAGATGACGCCGTCGTAGTACGGGCCCTTGCCGGCCTCACCGGTGCGCGGGTCGGTGTAGTCCCTGGTGCCCTCGGCGAGCTCCACGAAGTTGCGCACCGTCTTGGGCGCGTGGTTGGGGAACAGCTCGAGCCGGATCGGCCCGAAGTTGGTGTGCAGCGTCGCGAACAGTTGCTCGGCCACCAGTTCTCCCTTTCCTTGGTGACATTCCGTCATCACGGTATCGGACGCGGATTCTGCCGGATCCGGGTGTACGGGCCACGGGATCAGTGCACGATGGCCGAAGCGGACCTGCTCCTGAGGTTCTCCCTGGTCGTATCGGGGTAACCGGGGATGGACGGGTTTACGCGCCTCGGGAGGTGGAGCAAGTGTTTGGACGTCGTCAGGTGCAGTCGCACGGCCGGCTCATGCGGGACGAGCTCGGAGAGAGCCTCGATCACCTGCGGATGGCCGCGGCGCACGCCGCCGATGGCGCCTCGGGCGTCCTGGTGCCGCGGGTCGACGCCGCGCGCAAGGCCATGAAGCCCCGGGTGGAGAGCGGGATGAACCGCGCCAAGGGCAGCATGGACACGGTGATGATCATCGCTCAGGATCGCTCGCGTCGCGCCGGCCGCAAGGCCGAGAAGATGGGGCGCAAGGGCAAGGCCAAGCTGACGGGCAAGGAGTCGCGCTCGTCGCGGCGGCTACCCATGGCGATCGGCGGGCTGCTCGTGGCCGGGGCCGCGGTCGGTATCGCGGGCTCGATGCTGCGCCGCCGCCGCGACCAGCAGGCGTGGGACGAGTACGACTCGACCCGCACCACGTCGGACACCGGCTCCATGCTGGGTGCGGCGAAGTCCACGATGGACTCGAGCATCGACAAGGCCCGGACGATGGGGGAGGCGGCCAAGGACCGCGCCTCCGACCTGATCGGCCACAAGAGCACGAACGACGGCCCGGCCGGCGGCGGGGAGTACGAGAAGAGCCCGATGCCGCACACCGCGTCGAAGAACGGCCGCTCTTAGCGTCCGATCAACGTAGGCGGGCCGTCCCCGGCCACGGGGGACGGCCCACCTATGTCCGGCCTCAGAGCCAGCCGCTCTTGCGGAAGCCCCAGAAGAGTGCGGCCGAGCCGCCCACCATCAGCGTCATCACGCCGGGATAGCCGAAGACCCAGTGGATCTCCGGCATGTAGTCGAAGTTCATGCCGTAGATCCCCGCGATCGAGGTCACGAGGGCGGCGATGGCGGCCCACGCGGCGATCTTGCGCATGTCGTTGTTCTGGTCGACGCTCACCTGGGCCAGCCGCGCGGCGAGCACCGAGTTGATGACATCGTCGAGGTACAGCACCTGCTCCACCGCGCGCGCGAGGTTGTCGCCGATGTCGCGGAAGTACCGCCGGATCTCCTCCGGAACCTCGGCCAGCTGCCCGCTGACCAGCCCCGCCATCGGCCGCTGCAGCGGCAGCACGGCCCGCTTGAACTCCATCAGCTCGCGCTTGAGCTGGTAGATGCGCTGGATCCGGTCGGCGCTGCGCCGCTTGCCCCGCTGCGGCGCGAAGACCTGGTCCTCGACCGCGGCGACGTCCTCCTCGATCCCGGTGGCCACCTCGACCAGCGTGTCGACCACGCTGTCGGCGACCGCGTAGGCCACCGCCCATGGGCCGCGGGCCAGCACCTCGGGCCGGCGCTCCAGCCCGGAGCGGACCGGGGCCAGCCGGCTCGCGTCGCCGTGGCGGACGGTGATGATGAAGTGCTCGCCGATGAACATCAGCACGTCGCCGGTCTCGACCACCTCGCTGGTGTCGGTCAGCTCGTCGTGCTCGACGTACCGCGCCGTGCGCATGGTCAGGAACGTCATCTCGCCGTAGCGCTCGACCTTGGGCCGCTGCCGCGACAGCACCGCGTCCTCGACCGCCAGCTCGTGCAGCTGGAACGTCTCCGCGATGGCCGACATCTCCGCCGCCCGGGGCTCCTTCAGCCCGATCCACACGAAGCCGTGGTGCCGGCGCGCGGCGTACAGCGCCTCGGCGTAGTGGCGCGGGTCGGGCTGGCGCACCCCGTCGATGTACAGGGCGCAGTCCACGATCGCGCTCGAGACGTCCGGCTCGATGGTCGACTTGGCCAGCGACGCGGTGTTGTTGAGCATCCGGGACATGGCCCGGACGGGTCGGGACAGCGCGCGCTGCAGTGGACGGGCATGGGGCTGCTGTTCGTCGGCCATCTCGACCTCCCTGGGGTCCCCACGAAAAGGCGCAAAAATTGGCACCGGGTGGACCGACCGCAGGTGGGGGGTGGGGGCGCGGTCGGCCCACCCGGTGCCGTTGGGGGGCGGGGGGTGATGCCTGCAGCGCGATTCGCAAAGCGCGCCGGGCAGGATTTTGATCCATCCGGTACCGCCTGCGGAACCACCCCCACCATCACGGTTTGGTGTCAGCTTGCTCGGAGGGCTAGTGGGACGCCTTCCGGACCGCCTCGATCGCGGCGGCCAGGCGCTGGATGCCCTCGTCCACCTGGTCCGTGAGCACCGCCGAGAAGGCCAGCCGCACCGCGTGCCGGCCGCCCTCGAGCAGGAAGTCGCTGCCCTTGACCACGGCCACGCCGAAGTCCCGGGCGGCCACCTTCTCCAGCTCGGTGGTGTCGATGTCGTCGGGCAGCTCGACCCACAGGAAGTAGCCGCCGTCGGGCTCGACGAACGTGGCGTCCGGGACGTGCTTGCGCAGCCCCTCGGCCAGCAGGCGGGCCCGCTCGCCCAGCGTCGCCGACACCTTCGCGATCGAGCGGCCGATGTCGCCGCTGACGCAGAACTGGTGGGTGATCGCCTCGGCCACCATGCTCGGGGAGATGTAGAGGTTGGTGGCCCGCTTCGCGATGGCGGCGATCGTCGGCTGCGGGCCGATCAGATAGCCGACCCGCAGGCCGGGCGCGATGGTCTTGGTGAACGAGCTCGCGTGCACCACGACGCCGGCGGTGTCCTGGGACAGCATCGACGGCAGCTTCTCGCCCCGCCAGCGGATGTCCGCGTACGGGTCGTCCTCGAAGATCGTGAACCCGTACTCGGTGGCGAGGGCCACCAGCGCCTGGCGCTTCTCGGCGGAGAGCGTGACGCCGGCCGGGTTCTGGAAGTTCGGGATGATGTGCGCGAGCTTCGGGCGCACGCCGCTCTCGAGCAGGGCGCGCAGCTCGTCGATGTCGAGCCCGTCGGCCTGCAGCGTGACCGGGTACACCTCGGCGCCCAGGTTGCGCAGGTTGAGCAGGGTCCGGTCGTAGGTCGGCTTCTCCACCACGACGGCGTCGCCCGGCTTGACCAGGTGCTCGAAGAGCAGCGCGTCGGCCTGCAGCGAGCCGTTGGTGACGATGACCTGCTCGGCGTCCACCCCGTGCTTCGCGGCGATCCACGAGCGCAGCGGGAGGTAACCCACGGAGGTGCCGTAGGCGGTGATGCCGGCCGGGTCGGCGTCGAAAGCGCGGGCCGCGGCGGCCTTGAGGCCCTCGACGTCGATGATGTCGAGACTGGGCGCGCCACGGGCAAATGAAATCAGCTGCATGGTGGCAGCCTACGCAGGCGCCCGGCCGCCGTTCAGCCGAGTTCCCCGCCCTCCACCTGGGGGGATGGGCGCAGTTCCCGGCGTTTTTGCGGTCGGCACGGCCGTGCGTTGGCGAATTCCCGCCGGGGAACGGGAATCACGCCAGGATTGTCGTGGAAACCCAGACCCGAATGATATCGCGCACAGAGATGACCCCGAGCACGTCGTCGCCGTCGAGGACGACAAGGTGGCGGAACCCGCCGCGGACCATGGCGGCCGCGGCCTCCTCGATCGTCCACGTCGGGCTGGCGTAGACGACCTCCCACGTGATGTGGTCGGCGGTCCGCTCGGCGTCGGGATCGAGGTCGGTCCCGATCGCGTTGAGGATGTCCCGCTCGGTGATGATTCCGATGCCGGCGCCGTCGGGATCGGCGACGATCGCCGAGCCGACCTTCCGCCGCGCCATGAGCGCGGCCGCCTGGCGGAGGGTATGGTCCGGGCCCAACTGGACCACGGCCGTTGACATGGCCTCGTGAACCTGCATGGCACATCAACTCCTTGCTTCCTTGCAAGGCACGGTACGGACTATGGTCCCTGCCCGGGGCGGAACTCTCAAGTCCTGCTCACCCGCGGGTTCGTCCGAGATACAGTTGCCCAACGTGCGGTTTCTCAACGACCAGACCCCCGGGCACGAACTCACCTACGACGATGTCTTCATGGTGCCGAGCCGCTCGGCCGTGGAGTCGCGGATGCAGGTGGACCTGACCACGCGCGACGGCAGCGGCACCACGATCCCGATCGTCGTGTCCAACATGACCGCCGTCGCCGGCCGGCGGATGGCCGAGACCGTGGCCCGGCGCGGCAGCCTCGCGATCATCCCGCAGGACATCCCGATGGACGTGGTGGCCGAGGCGGTCAGCTGGGTCAAGCGGCGGCACCTGGTCTTCGACACCCCGATCACGCTCGGCCCGACCGAGACCGTCTCCCTGGCGCTGGACCTGCTGCCGAAGCGGGCGCACGGCGCGGTGATCGTGGTCGAGGACGGCCGCCCGGTCGGCGTGGTGACCGAGGGTGACTGCACGGACGTGGACCGTTTCAGCCAGCTCGGCGGCGTCATGTCGCGCAACCTGCTCACGCTGCCCGACGACGCCACCCCCGAGGACGCCTTCAACCGCCTGGCCGCCGGCCACCACCGCCTGGCGCCGGTGATCGACAACGCCGGGCGGCTGGTCGGCATCCTGACCCGCAACGCCGCCCTGCGGGCCACGCTCTACCAGCCGGCGGTCGACGCCGAGCGCCGCCTGCGGGTCGGCGCCGCGATCGGCATCACCGGCGACGCCGCCGGCCGGGCCGACAAGCTCATCGCGGCCGGCGTCGACGTGCTGGTGGTCGACACCGCGCACGGGCACCAGGAGCGCATGATCAACACGCTGCGGGCGGTCCGGGCGCTCAACCCGTCCATCCCGGTGGTCGCCGGCAACGTGGTCACCCGCGAGGGCACCGCGGACCTGCTGGCCGCCGGCGCTGACATCGTCAAGGTCGGCGTCGGGCCGGGCGCGATGTGCACCACCCGGATGATGACCGGCGTCGGCCGGCCCCAGTTCTCCGCCGTCCTCGAGTGCGCCGCCGAGGCCCGCCGCCACGGCGGGCACGTCTGGGCCGACGGCGGGGTCCGCCACCCGCGCGACGTCGCCCTGGCCCTGGCCGCCGGCGCGTCCAACGTGATGATCGGCTCCTGGCTGGCCGGCACCCACGAGTCGCCCGGCGACCCGCGCCGCGACCCCGACGGCCGGCTCTACAAGGAGAACTTCGGCATGGCCTCGGCCCGCGCGGTGAGCCGCCGCACGGCCGACGACAGCGTCTACGAGCGGGCCCGCAAGGCGCTGTTCGAGGAGGGGATCTCCTCGTCGCGGATGTACCTCGACCCGCGCCGCCCCGGCGTGGAGGACATCCTCGACGAGATCGTGGCCGGCGTGCGTAGTGCCTGCACCTATGCGGGCGCCGCCGACCTCACCGAGTTCGCGGAACGGGCCGTCGTGGGGGTGCAGAGCGCGGCCGGATACGCCGAGGGAAAACCACTCGACGTGAGCTGGTGATTGCCTCGAAGGTCGGATGGTCTCGTCACACGAATGTCACGTAAGGTGCGTGTCGTGAACCTCGCTCGCGACCCTTCCGGCACGTGACCACACGGCCACTTGCGCGCCGCCTGCAGGGGTTGCGCGGCGCTTCCCGGTTCGTCGGCGCCGGCCTGCTCGACCAGGTGGTCATCGCCGCCGCCAACTCGGCCAACACGCTCCTGGGCGGCATCCTGCTGCCCAAGGAGAAGTTCGGCGCGCTCGCCCTGGCCCTGGCCGTCGGGTACTTCGCCATGTATCTCAACCGGGCCGTCGTCGGCGACGTGCTGCTCGCCCTGGCCTCGCGCTACGACGGCGAGCCCAGGGTCCGGCTGGCCCGCAACGGCCTGGCCACCGCGCTGTGCTCGGGCGTGGTCGCCACCGTCGTCTTCGTGGCGCTGTGGGCCCTGTGGCCCAGCCGCGGCGAGATCGACCTGCGCGAGTTGATCTGGGTGGCGCCGTTCATGATCCCGATCATGCTGCACGACACGGCACGCTGCGACTACCTGGCCGACCGGCGCCCCGACAAGGCGCTCGGCATCGACCTGGTCTGGGCCGGCACCCAGGCGGTCATGGTCGTGGTCATGATCCTCACGCACACCTCCAGCGCCGGCGGGCTGCTCGCGGTCTGGGGCCTCGGGGCGACCGCGGGCATCACAACGTATCTCTTCCGTGAGCGCCGCCTGCCGTGGCAGGGCAATCCGGCCGCCTGGCTGTCCGAGACCCGGCACCTGTCGAGCTGGTTCACCATCACCGCGGTGGTGGCCCAGATCCAGGTGCTGGCGATCAGCTTCGTGGTCGCCGGCCGGCTTTCCAAGGTCGACCTGGGCAACCTGCGCTTCGTGCAGACGGTCCAGCTCCAGCCGGTGCAGAACCTGATCACCGCGATCACCAGCCTGCTCGTCCCGCGGGCCTCCCGCAACGCGGCCGAGGCGGCCAAGCCCGGCCCGGAGGGCGCGCAAGCGGCCCTGGCCCTGCGCCGCCAGACCCGGCAGCTCGCCACCGCGTTCGCCGTGCTGGGCGCGCTCATGGTGCTGATCGTCTGGCCGGTCGTCTCCTTCGTCCTCGTGCACACCCACAAGTTCGCCGAGGCCGCCCCGCTGGCCCTGCCGATCGCCCTGCAGGGCGCGGTCTACCTGCTGCAGGTGCCGTTCACGGCGGCGATGCGTGGCATGCACCGGGCGCGGATGCTCTTCGTGCAGTACGTCGTCTTCGCCGTCGTGTCGCTCAGCGGCCTGACCCTGGGCGCGGACTGGGGCGGCCTGCACGGCGCGGCCTGGGGCCTGCTGACCGGCTCGAGCGCCGGCCTGATCTGCATGGTGGTGCTCTACGTCTACGCGCTGCGCTGGGTCGGCCCGCCGCCCCAGCCGGCCCCCGCCGAGGAGGTCAGCCCGACCCCTTCAGCACCGCTCGGTATACCCCGATGAGGCGCTCGGTGAGCACGTCCGGGGCGAACTCGGTCTCGTAGCGGGCCCTGGCCACCGTGGCCAGGGCGGCCGCGCCCGCGTGCGCCTTGCGCAGCCCCTCGGCCAGCGCGGCGGCCTCGGGCTCGACCACCCAGCCGGCTTCGCCGGCGAGATACGGCATCCCGCCGCGGTCGGTGACCAGCACCGGCCGCCCGCCCGACAGCGCCTCCAGGATGATCGTCGGCAGCACGTCGTGCCAGGTCGAGGCGGCGATCACGCAGGCCGCGCCGGCGATCTCGGCGCGCACCGCGGCGTTGTCCAGGGGCCCCACGTAGGTCACGTCGCGCCGCTCGGCCGCGGCCCGCTCGGCGGCGGGGCGCAGCGGCCCGTCGCCGACGATGCGCAGCGTGCCGAGCTCGCCGTCCGGGTGCCGCGACCAGGCGTCCAGCACCAGCTCGAGGCCCTTCTCCGGGGTCAGCCGGCCGGCGTAGAGGAAGCCGGTGCCCGGGCCGGGCGCCGCGCCCGCGTCGGGGATGCCGTTGGGCTTCACCGTGATGCGCCCGGCCGGGATGCCGAAGTCGGCCAGGTGCTCGGCGATCCGGTCGGTCAGCGCGATGTAGTGGTCGACCTGCTTCCAGGTGCCGCGGTGGTACGCCAGCGTGGCCGCCATCACCGCCGACTGCGCCTTGGAGCCGCGGTAGCACGTGTGCGTGATGGCCGGCAGCGGGAACGCCCTGCCCCGGCACTCCGTGCAGATGTGGCCGTCGCGGAAGTACAGGCCCGGCGCGCAGACCTGGCGGTAGTTGTGCACCGTGTGCACGACCGGCAGGCCGTTGGCGTGGGCGGTCTTCACGATCGCGGGCGAAATGAGCGGATATGGGTTGTGCAGATGCACCAAATCCGGCTTTTCGGCCCGGATCAGCGCGGTCAGGGCGCGCTGGGACTCGCCGTTGCGGATCGGTGAGAGCGGCAGCAGCACCTTCTGCGCCGCCGAGAATGTGCCGATCTCGTCCGAGCTGCGCAGGAACGGCAGCACGTCGATGCCGGCCGCGCCGAGCTGGGCGATCTCGGCATCGACGATCACGTTCTCGCCCGAAGGCTGCCCGGAGGCGTAGCGGTTGTGCGCGACGACGACCTTCATGATGCGGAAAGCCTACGGACCGCTCGTTGGGGCAGACTGTACGGGTGCCCGAGCTTCCCGAGGTCGAGGCGCTCGCCGCGTTTCTGCGGGAGCGCGCCGCCGGCCACACCATCGACCGCATCGAGGTCTCCGCGATCAGCGCGCTGAAGACCTTCGACCCCCCGATCACGGCCGCCACCGGCCAGGCCCTCACCGGCGCCTCCCGGCACGGCAAGTTCCTCGACATCCACGTCGGCTCCGACCTGCACCTCGTCGTGCACCTGGCCCGCGCGGGCTGGCTGCACTACCGCGACGAGTTCAACGCCAAGACCCCGCTCAAGCCCGGCTCCGGCCCGATCGCGCTGCGGGTGCGCCTGGACGACGAGTCGGGCTTCGACCTGACCGAGGCCGGCACCAAGAAGAGCCTCGCCGCCTACTTCGTCACCGACCCGCGCCTGGTGCCCGGCGTGTCCCGGCTCGGCCCAGATGCCCTGGCGGTCAGCGAGGAGGACTTCGCCGCCGCGATGCGCTCCCGCCGCGGCCAGATCAAGGGCGTGCTCACCGACCAGACGATCCTGGCCGGGGTCGGCAACGCGTACTCCGACGAGATCCTGCACGCCGCCAAGATGTCCCCGTTCACGCTGACCAACAAGATCACCGACGAGGCCATGGCCCGCCTGCACGCGGCCATGCGCACGGTGCTCACGGACGCGGTCGCGCGCTCGGTCGGGCAGAAGGCCGCCACGCTGAAGTCCGAGAAGCGCTCGGGCCTCGCCGTGCACGCCCGCACCGGCCTGCCCTGCCCGGTCTGCGGAGACACCGTGCGCGAGGTCTCGTTCGCGGACACTTCGCTGCAGTACTGCCCGACCTGCCAGACGAACGGCAAGCCCTTGGCGGACCGCCGCCTCTCGAAGCTCGTACGCTGAGGCCCGTGCGCCGTGCGTTCATAGTGGCCTTTGTCGCGTTTTTCCTCCTCGGTACCGCGTGGGCCCTGGCCCTGCCCGCGAACGGCACCTACGACGAGAAGCAGCACCTCGTGCGCGCCTACGCGGTGTGGACCGGCCAGTGGCTGCCGCACGAGCGCGCGAAGGACGCGAGCGGCATCGAGACCAACGCGTTCACCGGCCCGCGCAGCCTGCTGCCGGAGAACGCCGACTGCACCTGGATCGACAAGCCCGCCTACCACCCGGCGTCCTGCCTCGTGACCACCGGCGACCGGACCGAGGTGCTGGTGCCCAGCGCCGCCGCCCGCTACAGCCCCGTCTACTACGCGCTGGTCGGCCTGCCGCTGCGGATCAGCCCCGACGGCACCGGCCTGATCTGGGCCCGGCTGCTGTCCGCCGCCCTGTCCGCCGCGCTGCTGGCCTGGGCCGCCGCGCTCGCCCTGGGCTCCGGCCGCCGGCTCTTCGGCGTCGCGATGGTGCTCGTCGCCACCCCGATGCTGGCCGACCTGGCCGGGTCGATCAACCCCAACGGCCTGGAGATCAGCGCGGCGGTCCTGCTCTTCGTCGCCGCACTGCGCCGGCGGTGGCTCGCCGCCGGGATCGGCGCGCTGCTGCTGTTCACCGTCCGCGACCTCGGCCCGTTCTTCGTGCTCGCCGACCTCGCGCTGGCGCTGTTCGTGTCCCGCACCCACCCGCGCGAGCTGCTGCGCCGCCCGTTCCTGGTGCCCGCCGCGCTCGGCGCCGCCTTCGCCGTGCTCTGGGCCGCCGTCGCCTCGCGCGGCAGCGACGTCGACCAGGCGCCGCGCCCGCCGGCGACCAGCGCCGGGGCGATCCTGACCGACATCGCGCACAACCGCGCCGAGTTCTGGGCCCGCCAGATCGTCGGTCAGTTCAACTACGGCGAGACGACGATCTCGATCGCCGTCGTCGGGCTGTGGTACCTCCTCGTCGCCGCCCTGGTCCTGCCCGCCCTGTGGTTCGGCGACCGCCGGCTGCGGCTCGGGCTCGGCGCCGCCTTCGCCGGCAGCGCGGCCCTGCTGGTGGCCCTGGAGCTGTACTTCGCGCCGAAGGTCGGTCACTTCGCCCACGGTCGCTACGTGATGCCGCTCGGCGTCGGCGTGGTGCTCCTTACCCCCTTCGCGGACCGTTACGCAGGGTGGTTGTCGGATCGCGGGTGGCTGGGCCGGCTGGTGCTGCTGTGCGCCGGGCTGGCCGTACCGATGCAGCTCTATGCCCTGGCCAGGGTCATGACCCGCTTCCAGCGCGGCATCGCCGCGGGTCTCAACCCGTTCGGCGGGGCGTGGACGCCGCCACTCGGCGCGGTCGTCCCGCTCGCCTGCGCGCTTGTGGGGGCCGGGCTACTCGGGGTGATTGTCACACGGAGTTCTGTCCGCCCTACGCCAGTGCTCTCGACAGCGAACACGTTGAGCAACTAGTGTCGGCCGGTCGTCATCGGTGGCATCGGCCCTCATGGGACACTTTGGACGTGCGTTCCGGTGTCCGTGTATTCCTGATAGGGCCGGCTGAGCAGAGCTGCGCCACGGTGCACGCATCGGGGTACGAGAGGACGCACTCAGGTGACCGCTAGTCTCCAACGTCCGGCCACTTCGCCGAGCCGGAGATCGACCTTGGGTGAACTCGACAGCTTCGAGATCCTTCCTGATCACCACATGATGGATCCCCTCGGCCCGAATGGCGTCCCCCGCTCGGCCTGGCAGCGGACCAAGCGGGCCGCGCGGTGGCACCGGCCGTACGCGGCCATCCTGGTGCTGCTCGACGCGGGCGCCGCGGCCCTGGCCTCGCTGACCGCGGCCGCCGGGCTCGATCAGGCCAACTCCGGCTTCCAGAACCAGCCGGCCCTGTTCAACCTCGTCGCCTTCTGGCTCCTACCGGCCGTGTGGCTGCTGGTGCTGTGGGGGCACGGGGCGTACGACCGGCGCTATCTCGGCACGGGCACGGACGAGTTCAAGCGCGTGGTGCGCGCCTCCTGGACGGTCGTGGCGATCGTCGCCTTCGCGGCCTTCGCGTTCAAGGTCGACGTGTCCCGGTTCTCGGTCGGCGCCGCGCTCGTCGGCGGCCTCGTCTACGTGCTGATTCTGCGGTACTTCGCCCGCAAGGGCCTCGCGCTGGCCCGCACGAGGTTCAACCTCGCGACCCACCGGATGCTGCTCATCGGCACCCTGCAGGAGGCCCTGGAGGTGCACGCGGCGATCGCCCGCGACCCCGCCTCGGGCCTCGTGCCGGTCGGCATCCACCTGACCGAGGGCTACGCGCCGCACCCGAGCACCGTGACCCCCGTCCCCGTGCACGCCGGCCGCGACATCCTTTCCCTGGTCCGCGAGCTCAACGCCGACACGATCGCGGTCTGCGGCTCGGCCAGCGCCGAGCCGGTCGAGCTGCGCCGCCTGGCCTGGCAGCTCGAGGGCACCGGCATCGACCTCGCGGTGGCGCCCCAGCTCACCGACATCGCCGGCCCGCGCGTGCACATCCGCCCGATCGAGGGCATTCCGCTGCTCTACGTCGAGGAGCCCAAGCTCTCCGGCGTGGGCTGGCTCGTCAAGAACCTCATCGACCGGGTGCTGGCCCTGATCGCCCTGCTGATCTGCCTGCCGATCTTCCCGCTGGTGGCCCTGGCGATCAAGCTGTCCGACCCCGGCCCGATCTTCTTCCGCCAGCCGCGCATCGGCCGCGAGGGCAAGACCTTCCGGGTCTGGAAGCTGCGCACGATGTACGTCGACGCCGAGGAACGCCTGGCCACGCTCAAGGACGAGAACGAGAGCGACGGCCTGCTCTTCAAGATGAAGAACGACCCGCGCATCTTCAAGGTCGGCAAGTGGCTGCGGGCGACGTCGATCGACGAGCTGCCCCAGATGCTCAACGTCCTCATGGGCGAGATGTCCCTGGTCGGGCCCCGCCCGCTGCCGGCCGAGGACGGCGACTTCCTCGGCGACGTGCGGCGGCGGCTGCTGGTCCGCCCGGGCATCACGGGCCTGTGGCAGGTGTCCGGACGCAGCGACCTGAGCTGGGACGACGCCGTCCGCCTGGACCTCTACTACGTCGACAACTGGTCGCTGGTCCTCGACCTGCACACGCTGTGGCGCACGATCGGCGTGGTCGTCTTCCGCAAGGGCGCCTACTAGCGAGGCGCGGGCCCTTCCGCGCCGGCGGGTGCCGGCCGCAGGATGTGCGCGTGGGTGCCAACCTCGCCGCCGGGCTGATCGTGTTCGCGCTGGCCGTCGCGCTCGGCGGCGCCGTGTACGCGGTCATCCGCCTGCGCGGCCGCCGGGCGATCGCGACGGCGGCGCAGCGGGCGACGTACGACGTGCTGCACATCGCCGAGCTCGCCGCCGAGCCGCTGCGCACCGGGCTCACCGAGGCCGCGGCCGGCAAGGCGATCCGGCACCTGCGCTCGCTCACCGGGGCGGCCGGCATCGCGGTCACCGACGCCGTGCGGGTGCTCGCCTTCGACGGGATCGGGGAGCACCACCGCGAGCACGCCGCGGCGGCCGCGGCCAAGGCGGTGGCGGCCGGCCGGCCCACTGTGCTCGGCGGCCGGGAGCTGCCGTGCGACCTCGTCGACTGCCCGATCCGCGGCGCGGTGGTGGTGCCGCTGGCCCAGCGCGAGGGTGCGCTGGTCGCGCTGTCGGACGGGCCGCCGGCGCCCGGGCTGGTGCAGGCCACCGCCGAGACCGCCCGCTGGGTCGGCACCCAGCTGGCGCTGGCCGAGCTCGACACCTCGCGGGCCCGGCTGGCCCAGGCCGAGGTCCGGGCGCTGCGGGCGCAGATCAGCCCGCACTTCATCTACAACGCGCTGACCGCCATCGCGAGCTTCGTGCGCACCGACCCCGAGCGGGCGCGGGAGCTGATCCTGGAGTTCGCCGAGTTCACGCGGTACTCCTTCCGCGCACACGGCGAGTTCACGACGCTGGCCGAGGAGCTGCGATCCATCGACCGGTACCTCACCATCGAGCGCGCCCGCTTCGGCGAGCGGCTGCAGGTCCGGCTGCAGATCGCGCCCGAGGTGCTGCCGGTGACCCTGCCGTTTCTCTGCCTGCAGCCGTTGATCGAGAACGCGGTACGGCACGGGCTGTCCCGCAAGCCCGGCATGGGCACGGTCAGCATCGTGGCCCGCGACGCCGGGGCCGAGTGTCACATCATGGTCGAGGACGACGGCGTGGGCATGGACCCGGCGGCCCTGCTCGACGCCGACGACGGCGTCGACAGCGGGCAGCACGTGGGCTTGCGCAACGTCGACGATCGGCTACGTTCGGTCTTCGGCGACGAGTTCGGTCTCGTGGTGGAGACCGCGCTGGACGCCGGCACGAAGGTGAGCATGCGGGTGCCGAAGTTCCACCCGGGAGTGAGGAGCGGCTCATGAGCGAGCACGGGTTCCTGCGGGTGCTCGCCGTCGACGACGAGGTGCCGGCGCTGGACGAGCTGGCGTACCTGCTGCGGGCCGATCCCCGGGTCGGCCGCCTGCACACCGCGGGCGACGCCACCGAGGCGCTGCGGGTGCTGCGCGACGCCGACGTCGACGCCGTCTTCCTCGACATCCGCATGCCCGGGCTGGACGGCATGGAGCTGGCCCGGGTGCTCGGCCGGTTCGCCAAGCCCCCGGCGATCGTGTTCGTCACGGCGTACGACGACCGCGCCGCCGAGGCGTTCGACCTCGGGGTCGCCGACTACGTGCGCAAGCCCGTCCGGCCCGACCGGATCGCCGAGTCGCTGCGCCGCGTGCTGGCCGCCCGGCTCGTGCCGACCCACCCGGCGGTGGCCGCCCGCCGCGACCGCCAGGACGACCCGACGATCCCGGTCGAACTGGCCGGCACCACCCGGATGCTGCCCCGCTCGTCGGTGCGCTGGGTCGAGGCCCAGGGTGACTACGCCCGCCTGCACACCGCGGACGCCTCGCACCTGGTCCGGGTCTCGCTGGCCACCCTGGCCGAGCGGTGGGCCGACGCCGGGTTCGTGCGAATCCACCGGTCGTACCTCGTGCAGCTCAAGCTCATCACCGAGCTGCGCATGACGAACAGCGGCTACGTGGTGCTCATCGACGAGCACGAGCTGCCCGTCTCGCGCCGCCACACCCGCGAGCTCAAGGACCGCCTGGTGCGCGCGGCCAAGTCGTGGTCCTGACGGCGGGCGCGCACAACCGCGGCCCGGGTCTCCACAATCCCTCCACATCGCCGACTGAGCGCCTGCACGACGTGCGCATACGCTGCATGACATGAACGCAGCGGGTGAGCGCCGGCGGGTCCTGGTGGTGGACGACGAGCGGATGATCGCGGAGTCCATCGCGGTCCGGCTCCGGGCCGAGGGGTTCTCGGTCGACACCGCGCACGACGGGCCGGCCGCCGTAGCCGCGGCCCGGCTCATGCGGCCCGATCTCGTGGTGCTCGACGTCATGCTGCCCGGCTTCGACGGGCTCGAGGTGTGCCGGCGGATCCAGGCCGAGCGGCCCGTCGCGGTGCTCATGCTCACCGCCCGGGACGACGAGACCGACCTGCTCGTCGGGCTCGCGGTCGGGGCCGACGACTACCTCACCAAGCCGTTCTCGATGCGGGAGCTGGCGGCCCGGGTGCACGTGCTGCTGCGGCGGCTCGAAAGGCTCGCGCAGGTGCAGCCGGACCCCAACCAGACGCCGATCGTGCTCGGGGACCTCGAGATCAACCGGGCGCAGCGGCGGGTCACGCGGGCCGGGGTGGAGGCGCACCTCACGCCGACCGAGTTCGACCTGCTCGTCAACCTGGCCAGCCGGCCGCGGACCGTGCTGCCCCGCGAGCGGCTGCTGGCCGAGGTTTGGGGATGGGCGGACGCGTCGGGGACCCGCACCGTGGACAGCCACATCAAGGCGCTGCGCCGCAAGCTAGGGGCGGACCTGATCCGCACCGTGCACGGGGTCGGGTACGCATTGGAGTCGGCATGATCCAGGGCTGGAAGGAGTTCGCCGACCTGCTGCCGCGGCCGCTCGACCCGCTGCGGTCGATCAAGCTCAAGCTGGCGGTGCTGCTGCTCGCCTCGGCGTGCGCGGGGCTCGGCGTGTTCTGGATCGGGATCGGGTGGATCCCGCCGAACACCACGTACATCGCGCTCACCGCCGGCCTGCTCACCTCGCAGGTGCTGGCGCACGGGGTGACCCGGCCGCTGCGCGAGATGACGGCGGCGGCCCGCGCGATGGCCCGCGGCGACTACTCGACCCGGGTCCGCGCCACCTCGCGCGACGAGGTCGGGCAGCTGGCGGTCGCGTTCAACCAGATGGTGGGCGAGCTGGCCGCGGCCGACCAGCAGCGGCGCGAGCTCATCGCCAACGTCTCGCACGAGCTGCGCACGCCGATCTCGGCGCTGCAGGCGGTGCTGGAGAACATCGTCGACGGCGTCGCCGAGCCCGACCCCGACACGCTGCGCACCGCGCTGGCCCAGACCGAGCGGCTCGGCCGGCTGGTGACCGAGCTGCTCGACATCTCCCGCCTCGACGCCGGCGTCGTGCCGCTGGACCGCGAGCTCTTCCACGTCGAGGACCTGCTCCACGAGGTCGTCGCCGAGGCCGAGGTCAAGGCGTCGGCGGCCGGCCACAAGGTCGAGTACCTCTCCTGCTCTTTCCCCGAGAGCGCCCTGGTCAGAGCCGATCGCGCGCGCCTGCACCACGTCCTGACCAACCTCGTCGACAACGCCACCCGGCACAGCCCGGACGGCGGCACGGTCACCATCCTCGGCCGTCGCGATGGCGACCGGGTGATGATCGAGGTCGCCGACGAGGGGCCCGGCATCCCGCACGCCGAGCGCGAGCGCGTCTTCGAGCGCTTCACCCGGGGCGCCCGGGCCTCCGGCGGCGGCACCGGCCTCGGCCTGGCCATCGCCCAGTGGCTGACCCAGCTGCACGACGGCTCGATCGCGGTCGTCGAGCAGCCCGACAACCTGCCGGGCTGCCGCATCCGCGTGACCCTGCCGGCCTAGCCCCTTCCTCCCTTTCCTCCCTCCCGCGACCCGCCCTTCGTCTCCCCCGGCCGGTCGCGCGGATCCGCACGCCCTCATGCAGGAGTTGCGTCATGAACGAGAGCCCCGCCCAACCGCCCAAACCCTCCGAAGAGCCCGCGGCGCGGGCCCCGGCGATGGCCGGTGCGGGCACACACCCCGCGAGACCCGGCCCGCCGCCGGGGCCGCCCGTCTGGCCGACCCTCGGGTCGGGGCCGGCGGCGCCGATGCCGAACCCGGCCCTGCGCAGCCCGGTCCGGCTCGGGCCGCCCGAGCCGACGCTGTGGCAGCGGGCCTGGATCCTGCAAGAGGCCACGGCGGGGCGGGCCGCGCTGGTCGGGGCCCTCGTCGCGGCGATCGTGGCGGCGGCCGCCGTGCCGGTCGACCGGCCGGGGATCGGGTGGCCGATCGCCGGCATCGGGCTGGTCGCGCCGCTGGCCGTGCTCCAGGTGCGGCGGCGCAGGGCCGAGGCGCTGCTGTGGTGCGCCGGGGCGGCCGGGCTGCTGTCGGTCGGCTTCTTCCGTGCCGCCGGGTGGCTGTTCGCGCTGTGCGCGCTGACCGCGTTCGGGTGCGTGGCGATGGCGGTCGGGCGACCGCGGCGCGTGCCGGGGGTGTTGCACGCGCCGTTCGCCCTGCTCATGGCCGTGTTCCGGGCGGTGCCGTGGGCCGGCGCCGGACTGACCGCCGTCAGGCCGTCGACCGTCGAGGGGGCGGCCGACGACGCCCCGGCGCAGGACGAGGACGAGGACGAGCAGCCGCACGGCGACCGCGGCGTGCGGATGCTGGTGTCGATCGGCATCGGGGTGCTGCTGCTCGTCGTGTTCGGGGCGCTGTTCGCCAGCGCGGACGCGGCCTTCGGGCGGGTGGTCGGGGCGATCGTGCCGCAGCTGGACGCCGGGACC
Organism: Dactylosporangium salmoneum; assembly: GCF_039532525.1. Lineage (NCBI taxonomy): Bacteria > Bacillati > Actinomycetota > Actinomycetes > Micromonosporales > Micromonosporaceae > Dactylosporangium > Dactylosporangium salmoneum. The sequence continues at coordinate 347,785 of NZ_BAAARV010000005.1, read as the reverse complement.
GTCTCGCGATGGGTGTTCGTCGGGCTGGCCGCGGCCGGGGCGTCGCTGGGCGCGGCGTTCCTCGTGGCCAACCCGTCCTCGGTCGGCGACGGCTCGCCGCGCTCGGGGCGGCCGGTGCGCCGGATCGAGTGGCTGGTGCCGGTCGGGGCCGTGCTGGCCCTGTTCGTACTGTTCGTCGCCGTCCAGCTCGCGGTGCTGTTCGGCGACCGCGACTACGTCATGCGGACCGTCGGGCTGACGTTCGCGCAGTACGCGCGCAAGGGCTTCTGGCAGCTGCTCGTCATCACGCTGCTCACGCTGCTGGTCATGGGCGTGACCGCGCGCAAGGCGCCGCGGGCGAGCCGGGCCGACCGGTCCCTGCTGCGGCTCGTGCTCGGGCTGCTGGCGCTGTGCTCGCTCGTGGTCGTGGGCTCGGCGTTGTGGCGGATGAACGTGTACGAGCAGGCGTATGGGTTCACCCGGCTGCGGGTCTTCGTCAGCGCCTTCGAGCTGTGGCTGGGCGGGCTGTTCGGGCTCGTCCTGCTGGCCGGCCTGGCCGGGGCGCGACGGCGGGCCGCCTGGCTCGGGCGGGCCGCGGCCGGCCTGTGGGTGGTCACGCTGCTCGGGCTGGCCGTGCTCAACCCGGACCGGTTCATCGCGGCGCACAACGTCGACCGGGCCAACGCCAGCAACTCCGACATCTGGTACCTGCGCTCGCTCTCGGCCGACGCGGCGCCCGAGCTCGACCGCCTGCCCACCGGCGCCCGCGAGTGCGCGCTGTCCGACATCGACAGCGACCTTCGCCAGCGCCCCGACGACTGGCGGGGCTGGAACCTGAGCCGCTCCCGGGCGCGCCAGATGCTCCCCGATCCGGTCCGCGTCGGAGATTTTCCCTGCTATCGGAGGTACTGAATGTCCTTGGCACCGCGGAGGCCGGGATTCCTGACGGGAGCAACGGTCGCAAGTGACGCGAACCTGAGTCCATAAAAAGCATCGAAAGAAAAGAGCCGGCGTACCGACGGGGGACGCTGGCTCTTGCTTTTGTTTCGCGGGCGTTGCGAGACTGCCGTTCATGGAGCCGCCAACTCCGCGCGTCCGGGTCGTGCTCGGGGACGTCTCCCGCGCCCGGATCAGGCCGGCCCCCGCCCGGGTCGAGCTGGAGGAGCAGAGCCCGGTCGGGGCGGCGCTGGCCCGCGGGCTGGTGCGGGCGCAGCTGTCGGTGGCGGTGCGGCTCGCCGCCGTGGTCGCGGTCGGGCTCGGCGGGCTCCCGCTGCTCTTCTCGGCGCTGCCCGCGGTCGCGCACGCCCGGCTGTTCGGCGTCTCGCTGCCCTGGCTGCTGCTCGGCGTGCTCGCCTACCCGTTCCTGTACCTCATCGGCGCCGTCTACGTGCACCTGGCCGAGCGCAACGAGCAGGAGTTCCTGGCCCTGGTCGAGGACCGCGGCCAGCACCCGCAGGCATGACCTCCTACTCGGTCGCCGCGGTCCTGCTGGTCACGCTGGCCACGGTCGCGATCGGGCTCTACGGGCTGCGCTTCGCCCGCACCACCTCCGACTTCCTGGTCGCCTCGCGGATGGTGAGCCCGAGCTGGAACGCGGCGGCGATCGGCGGGGAGTACCTGTCGGCGGCGAGCTTCCTCGGCGTGGCCGGGCTGGTGCTCAAGCACGGGGTCGACCTGCTGTGGTACCCGGTCGGGTTCGCCGCCGGCTACCTGGCGCTGTTGCTCTTCGTGGCCGCGCCGCTACGGCGCTCGGGGGCGTTCACGCTGCCCGACTTCTGCGAGGTGCGGCTGCGCTCCAAGCGGCTGCGCAAGCTGGCCACCGCGTTCGTGATGTTCATCGGCTGGCTGTACCTGGTGCCGCAGCTACAGGGCGCAGGGCTCACGCTGCAGACCGTGACCGGCGCACCCTACGCGCTCGGGGCGCTGCTCGTCGGGGTCGTGGTGACCCTGAACGTGGCCCTCGGCGGGATGCGCTCGATCACGTTCGTGCAGGCGTTCCAGTACTGGCTCAAGCTCACCGCCCTCGCCGTGCCCTTCGTGTTCCTGCTCATGGCGTGGCAGCACGACGGCCGGCCCGCCCTGACCGCCCCCGACGGGCCCCGCTTCGCCGCCGCGACGACCGTCACCGTCGAGCACCCGACCCGCCTGACGGTGACGGAGCCGACCCGGGTCGTCGCGCACGGTGCGGTCGACGACGTCCCGCTGGCCGGCGCCCTGCTGCTCACTCTCGGTGAGCACGCCGTCGCCGAGGAGACGGTCCTCGACTTCCCGCAGGACTCGGCGGTGCCGCGGGTGTCGGCCGTCTCCAGCGACACCCCCGCCGAGTGGCTGCTGCCGGGCGGCACGTCGCAGGACCTGTTCGCGACGTACTCGCTGATCCTGGCCACGTTCCTGGGCACCATGGGCCTGCCGCACGTGCTCGTGCGCTTCTACACCAACCCCGACGGGGCGGCCGCGCGGCGCACCACACTCGTCGTGCTGGGCCTGGTCGGGATCTTCTACCTGACCCCGACCCTCTACGGCGTGCTCGGCCGGATCTACACCCCGCAGCTGCTCATGACCGGCAACACCGACGCCGTCGTGCTGCTGCTGCCGTCGGCCGCCCTCGGCGGCGGCCTGGCCGGGAGCCTGCTCAGCGCGCTGGTCGCGGCCGGCGCGTTCGCCGCGTTCCTGTCCGCCTCCTCCGGGCTGCTCACCAGCGTGGCCGGGGTGCTGTCGACCGACGTGCTCGGCCACGGCTCGGTGCGCGACTTCCGCCGCTCGGCCCTGGTCGCCGGGGTGGTGCCGCTGCTGCTCGCGCTCCTCGTGGCGAGCCTCGACGTGTCGCAGGTGGTCGGGCTGGCCTTCGCCGTCGCCGCGTCGAGCTTCTGCCCGCTGCTCGTGCTCGGCATCTGGTGGCGCGGGCTCACGGCGGTCGGCGCGGCGGCCGGGATCGTCGCCGGCGGGGGCGCGGCCGCGTCCGCCGTGCTGCTCACCGTGCTCGGCGGGCCGCTGGACGGCTGGGCCGGGGTGCTGACGACGCAGCCCGCGGCCTGGTCCGTACCTCTGGCCTTTGTGGTGATGATCCTGGTCTCGCTGCTGACAAGGCACCGATTGCCCTCCGGCGTCGGGGCGATCATGCTTCGGCTGCACGCGCCCGACGCGCTGCGGATGTAGCCGGAGCGGTATAGCCGCGAGTGGACGGCGTGGCCTACGGTCGGAAATGTGACGGATCGCGGGCCGGATTCCGCCCTTGCGTTGCGGGGGCTCACCAAACGCTTCGACGACAAGGTCGCGGTCGCCGGGGTCGACCTCGACGTGCCGGTCGGCTCCTTCTTCGGCCTGCTGGGGCCGAACGGGGCCGGCAAGACCACCTCCCTGTCCATGGCGGTCGGGCTGCTGCGCCCGGACGCGGGCCACGCCTACGTGCTCGGCCACGACGTGTGGTCCGACCCGGTCGAGGCCAAGCGCCGCCTCGGCGCCCTGCCCGACTCGGCCCGCATGTTCGACCGGCTCTCCGGCAGCGAGCTGCTCGTCTACACCGGCCTGCTGCGCGGCCTGCCCGCGGACGTGGTCGACGCGCGGGCGGCCGAGCTCCTCGACGTGCTCGGCCTGGCCGACGCCGGCGGCACGCTGGTCGTCGACTACTCCGCCGGCATGAAGAAGAAGATCGGCCTGGCCTGCGCGATGCTGCACGCGCCCCGGCTGCTCGTGCTCGACGAGCCCTTCGAGGCCGTCGACCCGGTCTCCGGCGCGCTGATCCGCGACATCCTCGTCCGCTACGTGCGCAACGGCGGCACGGTGATCTTCTCCAGCCACGTCATGGCCGTGGTCGAGCGGCTGTGCACGCACATCGCGATCCTGGCCGACGGGCAGATCAAGGTCGTCGGTACCACCGAGGAGGTCCGCGGTGGCCGGGAGCTCGAGGACGTCTTCGTCGACGTCGTCGGCGGCCGGGTGGCGACGGGCGCGGAGCTCTCGTGGCTGTGACGCCCCCGCAGGGACCGGCGCCCGAGGCGCCGACTGACCCGCAGGCGCGGCTCCCGCAGCAGCGGCCGGCCGCCGAGCCATCGCTGCCCGAGCCGCAGGCGCAGCCGGTGGGCCGGCCGCGAGTCGCCTACTTCGTGCGGCTCAAGCTGCGCATCCTGCGCAACACGCTGCGGCCGGGCCGGCGACCGAGCGGCGGCCGGTCGCGCTGGCTCGGCCGGCACTCGCGGATCATCCTGTTCCTGCTCGGCGCGCTGTTCGGGCTGTGGGCGGCGTTCGTCGGCTTCGCCGCCTTCGCGGGCAGCAGCGTGGCCGGACCCCATCTCCGCCCGACGGTCGCCGCGTTCGCCGGCACCGCGATCGTGCTCGCCTGGGTCTTCGTGCCGCTGCTGTTCTTCGGCGTCGACGAGACCCTCGACCCGGCCCGCTTCGCGCTGCTGCCGGTGCCGCGGCGCACCCTGGCGCTGGGCATGCTCGCCGCCGCGTTCCTCGGCGTGCCGCCCGTGGTCACGCTGCTGGCCACCCTCGGCTCCGTGATCGGCGCCGCGACCGACGGCGGGCTCGCCGCCGCGGTCGTCGCGGTGCTCGGCGCGGCGGTCGGCCTCTGCGTCTGCGTTGCCGCGAGCCGCGCGGTGACCAGCGCGTTCGCCCGGATGCTGCGCTCGCGCCGGGTGCGTGACCTCGCCGCGCTGCTCATCGCGCTCATGGGCATCTCGTGCAACCCGGTCATCCAGCTGATCATCGCGCTCGTCGGTCGCGGCGAGTCGCCCCAGGCCACCGCGATCGCCCGCGTGCTGTCCTGGACGCCGCTCGCGGCGCCGTACGTGGCGTACGTCGACGCCATCGACGGCCGCTGGCCGCTCGTCGCCGCCCGCCTGCTGGTCGGCGTGGCGGGCGTCGCGGTGCTGCTGTGGTGGTGGCTGCAGACCATCGAGTCGGCGATGATCGGCAGCGCCGCGGGCCCCGGCTCCAGTCGCCGGTCCGCGACCGGCGGGAGCCCCGTGCGCGCGTTCTTCCCGCGCGTCGTGCGGTTCCTGCGGCCGAACCGGTTCACCGCCCTGGTCGCCCGGGAGATGCGGTACTGGATGCGCGACCCCCGCCGGCGGGCCACCCTGATCTCGCTGCTGGCCATGTCCGTGGTGATCCCGTTCGCGTTCACCCTCGGGTTGGGCGGCGGCCGGGGCGCGGCCCAGGCCCATCCGAGCGGTCACGGCGCGCTCGTGTACTCGCTGACCATCGCGGGCGCGTTCCTGGGCCTGGTGCTGGTCAACCAGTTCGGCAACGACGGCACCGCGTACGCGCTGCACATCCTCGCCGGCGTGCCCGGCCAGGTGGAGCTCGCCGCCCGCGCGCTGGCCGTGGGCACGCTGACGTTTCCGGTGCTCACCGCGGCGACGGTGGCGGTGGCGATCATCGGCGGCGAGGGCGCCCAGTTGCCGGCCGCGCTGGGGGTGGGGCTGTGCACGTACGGCATCTCGGTCGGCGCGGCCGGCATCACCTCGGTCGTCGCCGCGTACCCGGTGCCCGACAGCAACAACCCGTTCGCCACGAACGCCGGGCGGGGCGGTCTGCGAAGCCTCCTCTCGTTCGTGAGCATGCTCGCAACCTGGGTGCTGACCGCGCCCGTGACGATCGCGGCCGCCCTGCTGCCGGAGGCCATGACCTGGGTACTCCTGCCGGTCGGCCTGGCCTGGGGCCTCGCGCTCGCCTGGGTGGGCACCCGGCTGGCCGGCAACCTGCTGCAGCGCCGTGCGCCGGAGGTCCTGGCGGCCGTCAGCCCGAGGCGGGCCTGACCGGGCGGCATGCGGGACCGCGCCGCCGCGCCCGGCCGCCGGCGGCGACAATGAGGCGGTGAGCATCCACGCCTCCGACCCGTTCGCCACACCGGATGAGCTGAAGTCGCCCGTCCGGCGGCTGCGAGGGCGGCTGCCCGCCGCCGTCACGTTGTGGACGGCGGCCGGCGAGCGACAGGGCGACAAGGGCCTGACCGTCTCGTCCATGCTGGTCGTCGACGGCGATCCGGGCCGCGTGCTCGGGCTGGTCGACGAGGAGAGCGACCTGTGGGAGGCCGCCGAGTCGGCCGGCCGGTTCGCGGTCAGCCTGCTCGAGGAGGAGGACCGCCAGCTCGCGGACAAGTTCGGCGGGCTGATGCCGGCGCCCGGCGGCCCGTTCGCCACGGGAGAGTGGGAGCGCACGGAGTGGGGGCCGGTGCCGCGCGGGCGCAGCTGGGCGGGCTGCCGCCTGGTGGGCGCCACCGAGAAGGGCTGGTCGCTGTTGGTGGAGGCGGTCATCGAGCGGGTCGAGCTCGCCGCCGATCCCGCCGCGCCGCTGATCCACGAGCGCGGCCGGTATCGCCGCAGCTGACGCCCGTCGCAACCGGCCGTGGCCAGCCGTCATGATAGGGCCGTGCATCTCTCCCAGCTCGCACTTCTGCTTCCGGTGACGCTGTTGCTGGGTCTGGCGGTGGGCTCGTTCCTCAACGTCGTGATCCACCGCGTGCCCCGGGGCGAGTCGCTGGTGACACCCTCGTCGCGCTGCCCCGACTGCGGTAACGGCATCCGGCATCGGCACAACATCCCGGTGCTCGGGTGGCTCGTCCTTCGTGGCCGGTGCGCCGACTGTGGTGCGCGGATTGCCGTGCGCTACCCGCTCGTCGAGCTGACGACGGCCGTGCTCTTCGTCGCGGTTGCGCTGCGCATGCACCAACTGCACCTGCTCAGCGCATTGCCCGCGTACCTCTACGTCGCCGCGGCGGGCATAGCGCTGGCCGTGATCGACCTTGACCTGCGCCGGCTGCCGAACGCGATCGTGCTGCCGTCATACCCGATCGTGGCGATCCTGCTGACGCTCTCGGCGGCCTGGGAGCATGACTGGTGGGCATTGGCGCGCGCCGGGATCGGTGCGGCGGCGCTGTTCGCCTTCTTCTTCGCGCTGGCGTTCGCCTACCCGGCCGGCATGGGGTTCGGAGACGTCAAGCTGGCCGGAATCCTCGGCGGCGTACTCGGCTATCTGTCCTGGTCCGCGCTGGGAATCGGCGCGTTCGCCGGCTTCCTGCTGGGTGCCGTGGTAGGTGTCGGCCTCATGGCCGGCGGCAAGGGCGGCCGCAAGACGGCCATCCCGTTCGGCCCGTTCATGATCGCCGGGTTCCTGGTGGCCCTCTTCGCGGCCGCGCCGATCGCACAGTTCTACATGGACGTCACCGCGGTCTGAACCTACCGCTGCGAGCTCCAGTTATAGATCGTGACCTCCCGCTTGCCCGGGGACGGCGCGCCCGATCGATCCACCAGGCCCACGGTTGCCTGCAGCTTGACCTTATCGGCGGCACATACGGCGGTTCCTGCGCAGATGTACACGGTGAGGTTGACGACGGTACGCAGCCCGTAGCCGGGCGAGTCGTCCGGCACCTCGATCACGGGGCCCGTCAGGTCCGCACTGCCCGTCGGCGTCATGAAGAGGCTGCGCGATATCACGCCGTACCGGAAGACCTGCCCCGTCAAGTTGTTGAGCTGTACATCCAGGGCCGCCTTCGGCACGTACGTCGTGCCCTGGATGTAGAGCCTGCTGTTGGGCGAGTTCTCCGTCTTGATCACCGCGCAGCCCGATGAGTAGGGGACGGTGGTGACGCAACCGCTCTGCGCGGGCACACTGCCGACCGCCGCCTTCAACCCGTACACCGCAATGGGTGGGCTGGTCTTGGAGTAGGTGCCACAGATCTCGACCTGCGCCGCCTTGACCCGGATCCGGCTCGCGCCGCCGAACACGAACTGGACGCCGGCGTTGGGGCCCGGCTGGGTCCAGCCACCGGCCGGGAGCGGATCGGGAGGAATCGGGGTCAGGCACGACCCGGGGATGGTCGGCGTCGCGCCGTCGACAGGCTGGGTGGTCGGGGTCCCACCGATCAGGTATCCCGTGTCGATCAACCACTCGCCGCCGAAGTCGAAGTAGTAGGTGCCCGGGTGGAACCAGAAGATGCTGCCCTTGCAACCGGAGTTGTCCGTCAGGCCGTTGAGCGACGCGAGGTCGGTGTACCGCCCCGCCGAGAACTCCACGACCTTGCCCTTGCCGCTGCACTTCGGGACCGGCTGAAGCGTCGGGGTCGTCGTCGGTGCGGGATAGTCGGGGTCAGCGGTCGTCGTCGCGGTGTTGCAGACCTTGGCCGGGACGCTGGTGATCGAGCCGGTGCAGCCGGTGCGCGCGGTCACGCTCGCGTTGGTCGCGAGGGTGCCCTGGGAGACGTTGATATTGGAGTTCGAGACGATGCTGCCGTGGACTTTCAGTGTCCCACCGCCGCTGACCTTGAGGTTGATGCCATCCTCGGCGGCCGCCGTTCCCAGCGTCAGGACCGCGCTGCCGGGCTTGTTCGCCGCGCTGATCGCCACCGGGGAAGCGGCACTCTTGGCCGAGTCCAGATTGCAGGTGACGTAGGCGGAGTAGGTCGAACCGGATGACGCCTGGTAAAAACCCTTCAGCGTCAGGCTGGGCTGCGTAGCGCCGAAGCACTTCCCGGCGGTGCCGTCGAACGTCCCCTGTCGCAAGGTGTTGATCGCGATCTGCGCCGCGCCGTCGGCGGTGGCGGCCTCCGCCGCCTGATCGCGGAGGTTCAGCGTGGCACGGATGCTCGTGGCCGCGAACGACAGCACCGTAGCGATGACCACGGCAACCACCGTGACGAAGACGAGCGCGAGAACCAGGGCCGCGCCGCTGTCGTCGGTGTGCTTGATCCTCGATGTCATGTCTGTCTCCGCTGTCCGTCGAGGGTCACGGTGAGAGGCTGCTGACCGCCGCTGGCCTTGATGGTGACCTTCAGGGTCACGCGCTGCGGCACGGCGGGCGCCGTAGAACAGTCGCCGGTCGGTCCGGAGCAGCTCAGGACGGGATCCCCGTCGACGTTGTGAGCGAGCACAGTGTCCGAGGTCGACGATTTCGTGCACATGATGCGGTGCAGCTGACGCTCCGCACCCACGGTCCGGACCACATAGGACACTCGATTGACATAGGCCGTCCCCAGGTCGTCCCAAGCGAAACGGACGACCGCCTTCGGAGTGTCCGCGGCGCCGCATGGATACGGGGAACCGTTGTAGGCGACATCAGGGAAGATCGATTGTTTGAGCGGGAACCCGTCCGCGGTCCAGTCCCGCACCCCGACGCTCTGCACGTCCTGGGCGAAGTAGGCCACCATGATCTGTGCGTCGTGCGACTCGCTCAGGCGTCTGGTGGTGTCGTCGGTATTCCGGATGAAACCGATCAGTGCGTTGCCGAGGGGAACGATGATGATGCCCAGGATGACGATCGCGACCAGCACCTCGACGAGGGTCAGACCGCGTTCGTCGCGTCTCACGCGCACGGCGAGGCCTCCGAACACGGCTTGCGGATGATGACGTCGAGGGTCTCGGCGACCTTGTTGTCGGAGGTGCTGACCTTCAGCGACACCTTCTGTACCCCACTGTCGGTGATGCACGAGGCCTCGAAGGCTTTGCTGGTCGGGTTCCAGTACTTGACGCCTGTGATCGCGGGAATGTAGGCGGTGCCGCCGTCGGGGTGGGCGGGGTAGGCGGTCCAATACGTGAGCATGCCCGCGCACGCCGTGTAAGTGGTGGGGACACCCGTGCGCACGGAATTCACGATCGCCTCGCCGAAGGCGCGGACATAGGCGCCGGCCTGGGCCTGCTTGCGGTGGATGTCGGACATCCGGATGCTGGTCGCGATGCCGCCGACGAGGGCCACCACCGCGACCCCCACGATGATCACCGTGACCAGCAGCTCAATCAGGGTCTCGCCCCGATCGTTCGGGTCCGCCTTCATCTAGACGGTCACCTGGTTGAAGATGCCGTACATCGCCGACACCAGCGCGATGGCCACGAATCCGACGATCAGCCCCATGGCGATGATGACGGCCGGCTCGAACAGGGCGGTCACCTTCTTGAGCTTGTAGTCGAGCTCGCCCTCGTAGTAGCGGGCGGTGACCTCCAGCTGAACGTCGAGCGTGCCCGTCTCCTCACCGACGCGGATCATCCGGGCGGCGGTCGCGGGGAAGAGCCCGGTGGTGGACAGCGGATCGGCGAGGCCCTGACCTTCGAGCATCGCGTCGCCGACCTGCGCGAGCGCACGCATGAATACCAGGTTGCGCAGCGACTCCGTGGCCACCCGCAGCGCCTCCGGCAGAGCGACGCCGGCGCCGGCCATGGACGAGAGGATGCGGCAGAAGCGCTCGACGAGTGCGAACCGGACCGCCGGGCCGATCACGGGAATGCCCAGCAGGATGCGGTCCCGTGCGTATCGGCCGCCCTCGGTACGCAGCGTGAGGAAGATGCTCAGCGTGACGACGGCCACGCCGGCCAGCACGGCCCACCACCAGTGCGTGAAGAAGTCGGTGATCGCCAGGAGGATGCGCGTGGGCAGCGGTAGCTTGGCGTGCAGGCCGGCGAAGAAGACCTTGAACCGGGGCAGCACGAACCAGGACAACACCACCACGGTGACCAACGACATGAGCGCGATCATCGATGGATAGATCGAGGCTGCCTTGATTTTGCGCCTCGCCTCGAGGTCCCGCTCCAGGTATTTTGCGAGCTGCTCCAGGACCGTGTCGAGCTGACCGGTGAGCTCGGCCGAGCGCAGGATCCCCCGATAGAACGCCGGAAAGATCTTCGGATGCCGGTCGAAGCAGTCCGACAACCTCTCCCCGGCGCGCAGCCCTTCCTCGACCTCGATCATCATGCGCCGCACGCTGGAGTTCGTCGCCTCCTCGCCGATCGCGCGAACCGCGTCGATGAGCGGCAGTCCGGCGCGGACGAACGCCCCGAGCTGGCGAGACAGGTGCATGACCTCTTCCCGCTTGACGCGGGGCGCGGAGAGCTCCATCTGCAGAAAGCTCTTCTTCTCGCGGGCCCTGCTGTCCCGCGACTGCCGCGCGGGCGGCGCCTGCTGGTGCGGCGCCTGCGCGTGCGGTATCTGCTCATACGGCGCCTGCTCGTGCGGCGCCTGCGCGGGAACCCACAGGTGCTGCGTCTGCTCCATGTCGGCGCCGTGCAGTCCGTGGGGATAAATCGTGGTGTAGGGCTGCCCCCCACCAGCGGCGCGCTGTCCGTCCGGACGGAACGCGGTGTAGCCGTGCTCGGTCACCTCAGGCCCCCACCACATAGATTGAACGCAAAATTTCGGCCAGGGTGGTCACGCCCGCCTCGACCAGGCGAGCGGCCTCCTCCTGGAGCGTGCGCATCCCCTCGGCCCGGGCGACCTTGCGGATCTCGTCGTGCGTCGCGCGTTCGAGGATCATTTCGCGAATCCGCCCCGACACCGTCAGCATCTCGTAGACGCCGGTCCGCTCGAGGTAACCCGTGTGCGCGCAGAAGTTGCAGCCGTGGCCGCGCACGAAGCCACCGCTCGGCGGCAGGCCCTGGATCGCGTGCAGCAGGGCCAGTTCCTCGGCGGAGGGGTGGTACGGCTCGCGGCAATAGTTGCAGATGCGCCGCACGAGGCGCTGCGACAGCACGGCGGTGACCGACGACGCGACCAGGAAGCCCTCGATACCCATGTCGAGCAGCCGAAGCAGGGCCGATGGGGCATCGGTGGCGTGCAGGGACGAGAGCACGAAGTGTCCGGTGAGTGCCGACTGGACGGCGATGCGGGCGGTTTCGACATCGCGGATCTCACCGACCAGGATCACGTCCGGGTCCTGCCGCAGGATCGACCGGAGGCCACCCGCGAAACTGATGCCCGCCTGCTCGTTGATCTGAATCTGATTGATCGACGAAATGCGATACTCGACCGGATCCTCGATCGTCGTGACGTTGCGCTCGGGCGTGTTGATCTCGCCCAGCGAGCCGTACAACGTGGTCGTCTTGCCGCTGCCCGTCGGGCCGGCGCAGATCACCATCCCGTACGGCGAGCGCAGCAACGCCGAGTATCGAGCGGCCATGTCGTTGGGCATGCCCAACTGCTCCAGCCGGTACAGCGGCCGGCTCTTGTCCAGCAGCCGCATGACCACCTTTTCGCCGTCGATGACGGCGGTGGTGGACACCCGGATATCGACGCCTCGCCCCTCGATGTCCATGCTGATCTGCCCGTCCTGCGGGCGGCGACGCTCGACGATGTTCATCCCGCCGAGGATCTTGATCCGGCTCGCGACGACGGGCCCCATGGCCGCGGGGAGGTCGAGAACGTCGTGCAACGCACCGTCGATGCGGTAGCGCACGCGGACCCGCTCGGGGTGCGGTTCGATGTGGATGTCGGACGCGCGGTCCCGCAATGCCTGCGTGATCATGAGGTGGACGATCTGCACCACCGGCGCGTCGTCGTTGGCGACGGCGGGGTCGAGCCGGGCCACCTCCTTGCGCAATGACTGTTGCGCCTCGAAGACCCTGACCTGGGAGCTGACCGCGGAAAGCGCGCGATAGCTGTTCGCGATCACGCGCGTGATGTCCGAACGCGACGCGACCTTGACCATCAGCGGCCGCCCGATGGCCTGTTGCAGCGCCTGCGCGGCGGCGGGGAAGGCCATCGCGATGAGCACGGCCTCCCCGCGCAGCGCCAGCGGGATGGCGACCAGTTCGCGGGCGATCGCCGGGTCCAGCAACTCGGTTGCCGCGGGCTCCGGCATGACCTCGCGGAGGTCGATGGCGTCCACGGAGTACTGCGCACCGACCGCCCACGCGAGGTCGCGCTCGCTGAGCACGCCGAGCTCGACCAGGTGTTCCCCCAGGAACTTCGCCGGCCCCTGCTGCAGCTCCGCCAGGGCCGCGACGATCTGCTGGGGACTGACCACGTTGGCCTCGACGAGAACTTCGCCGAGGCGGCGGCCGCCCGGTTGAACACTCAGGTCGGTGGGACGGCCCGGTTCGATCCGCTGTACCCGCGTCGTCGGTGTCGCCTCGGCGGACTCGGCCGGCTGTCCCCAGTTCCTGAGTTTCATACCGTCACGCTCGTCCGCGGTCGAGGATGGATCTCGATGTCCCTGGGGTAGAGGCTGCGGGCGACGGCGTCGTCGACCGTGATCGTGCCGGCCTGGACGAGCGCCGAGAGCGATTGTTCGAAGGTGACCATGCCGTCCTTGTGGCCGGTCACCAGCGAGTTGCGCAGCTGGTGGGTCTTGCCCTCCTTGATGAGGTTGCGCACCGCGCTCGTCGCGACGAGCACCTCGTGCGCGCCGACCAGGCCTCCGCCGATCCGGGGGATCAACCTCTGGTACACGATTCCGGTGAGCGCGGCCGCGAGCTGCGTGCGGACCTGGGCCTGCTGCTCCGCCGGGAAGACGTCGATGATGCGGGAGAGGGCCTGCGCCGTGTCGTTGGTGTGCAACGAGGCAAGGACCAGGTGGCCGGTCTCGGCGATGGTCAGGGCGAACCGGATCGAGTCCAGGTCACGCATCTCGCCCACGAGCAGGACGTCCGGATCGCCGCGCAGCGCGGAGCGCAGGGCGTCCGGGAACGACTCGGTGTCCGAGCCAACCTCGCGCTGGTTCACCATGGCGCGCTTGTGCTCGTGGATGTACTCGATCGGATCTTCGATGGTCAGGATGTGGCAGGCCCGGTCGCTGTTGATCTGGTTGATCATCGCGGCGAGGGTGGTCGACTTGCCCGACCCGGTCGGCCCGGTGACCAGCACCAGCCCCTGGTGCTGGCGGACGAAATGCCACAGAACGGGGGGAAGCTCGAGCTCGGCCATCGTCGGGACGCGTTGCGAGATCATCCGCAGCGCCACGGCGGTCTGTCCGCGCTGACTGAAGGCGCTGCCCCGGATCCGGGCAAGGTCGCGCCAGCTGAAGGAGAAGTCGTACTCGCGGGACGCGTGCCAGGCCAGCATCTGCTCGTCGGTCAGCATCGCGGTGAGGAGGGCGTCGGTGTCGCGTCTGGTGAGCACCTCGTGCCCGGCCACCGGGCTCAACTCGCCGTGTACGCGGATCTGTGGGGGCATGCCCGCGGTGAGGAGCAGGTCGGTGCCGCGCGCCCGCCACAACGTATCGAGCAGCGCATCGAGATGATCGCGGCGATCGTGCATACCAACCTCCATTACCGCGCAGATTTCCGAAACGCAGGTGGAGAGGGCCACCCAGGGGTGACCCTCTCCACTCGGTCGTCAGCACCCAGTCGCGGTTACCTTGCCGTCGGCGCCCAGGGTGATCGTGTAATCAGGGCTGGACGGCTTCTCCCTGATGTACTGGCCAGCGGGATCCGTGAGTTTGTCCCAGCCGCCGGCGTCGCCGGCGGGAGGGTAGTCGCCCGTCTTGGCCCGGTACGCCTCCACCGCGACCTCGACGTTCTTCAGGTCGGTCTTGCACGCGGCCTTCGTACCGCGGTCGTTGAAGGCGCCCACGGCGAAGACCACGATGCCGGACAGGATGCCGAGAATGACGATGACGATGAGGAGCTCGACGAGCGTGAAGCCGCTCTCGTTCTCGCGGACCGCACGGAGGCGCTGAAGCACGAATTCTCCTTCAGGGAAAGGGCAGCCGAGCGGAGACCGCCAACTGATTGACGGCCTGGCCCGGAGGGGTACGGCAATACTTCTGTCGACGTCGGCCCACCCGCGCCTTGCCGGTGACTCGACTGCATGCGGCGACGCCCTGAGAACGGCTTTCTGTTACGGCCAGAAACGGGACCGGAAGTGGCCGTGGAATCTCAACAGATGTTTGTCTACGTCCTCACCAATGACATCCAACCCACTGGGCCAGCCCGGGGGCTAGCTGCGGCAACGCCCGCGACGGGGACGCTACAAGAAGGGAATTCATTCGGGATCGAACGAACAGCTAGTCGAGTCGCCTGATCAGCCGCCGGCGCCCACTCAAGTGGACCGGCCGCGCCGCCCGCACGTCCAAACGTGGTCGCATAAATAACAGGGCAATCCGTTCAAATCCGCACAGTCACCGCGGCGTCACTGGTCAGGCAATTCGGCGTTGAGTCAGAAGATCCGCGAATGCCAGTCCTTTCGGCATTCTCCATCAATTGCCACGATACCCGTAGAAAACGCATCGAATAGCGCAGTGCGGACACATTGCCCGAACTGGACAGCCCCGAGTCGAGGGGAGCGCCGGTAAGCGGCGTGAATCATGTCACCGGGCGCACCGGCGGTGCCGTTCGGCGCACGTGCGGTACCGGTGTCGGGGAAAGATCTTTATTGATGCCTGCCGGGTTCTTAGCGTGCGCGGTTACCCGCACCCCCACACCGCAGGTGGTGATTCTTGATGAGCACCGAGACACCGGCGCCCGCGGACACCGGCGAGAACCGCTACGTCGTCGTTGCCCGCTCGCCGGAGTTCGACGCGCTGCGCCGCTCGCTGCGCCGCTTCGTGTTCCCGGTTTCCGTCGCATTCCTCCTCTGGTACGCGCTGTACGTCCTCATGTCCGCGTACGCCCGTGACTTCATGAGCACCAAGGTCGTCGGGCACATCAATGTCGCGCTGATTTTCGGGCTGCTGCAGTTCGTATCGACGTTCCTGATCGCGTGGCTGTACGCGCGCTACGCCGACCGGCGGGTGGACCCACTCGCCGACGACCTGCGCGCCAAGATCGAAGAAGGGGCGGCTGGCGATGAGTGACTCCGTGGTCCTCGCGGCCACCTCCGTCGGCACACAGCGCACGCTCACGCTGACGCTGTTCATCATCCTGGTCGGCGTCACGCTGGCGATCACCGTGTGGGCCAGCCGGCAGACCCGCAGTGCTGCTGACTTCTACGCCGGTGGGCGCTCGTTCAGCGGCTTCCAGAACGGCATGGCGATCGGCGGCGACTACATGTCGGCGGCGAGCTTCCTCGGCATCGCCGGCATCATCGCGCTCAACGGCTACGACGGCTTCCTGTACAGCATCGGCTTCCTCGTCGCCTGGCTGGTCGCCCTGCTGCTGGTGGCCGAACTGATGCGCAACTCCGGGCGGTACACGATGGCCGACGTGCTGGCGTTCCGCATGCGCCAGGCGCCGGTGCGCACCGCCGGCAGCATCTCGACCATCATCGTCTCGATCTTCTATCTGCTGGCCCAGATGGTCGGCGCCGGCGCGCTGGTCGCGCTGCTGCTGGGGATCAAGGGCGGCGACACGTTCCTGGGCATGAGCGCCGAGACCGCGAAGATCGTGACGATCGCGCTCATCGGCGTGCTGATGATCGTGTACGTCACGGTCGGCGGCATGAAGGGCACGACCTACGTGCAGATCGTCAAGGCGTTCATGCTGATGATCGGCGCGCTGGTGCTGACCCTGCTCGTCCTGGCGCACTACAAGTTCAACCTGTCGAGCCTGCTCGGCGAGGCGGCGGCGAAGTCGGGCAAGACGCCGCCGGAGTCCTTCCTGCAGCCGGGCCTGCGCTACGGCAAGGAGTTCGCCGGCAACGCCACCGCGACGCTGGCCAGCAAGCTGGACCTCATCTCGCTCGGCCTGGCGCTCGTCCTCGGCACCGCGGGCCTGCCCCACATCCTGATCCGGTTCTACACGGTCCCGAACGCCAAGGCCGCCCGTAAGAGCGTGGTGTGGGCCATCGGCCTCATCGGCGTCTTCTACCTGATGACGCTGGCGCTGGGCTTCGGCGCGGCCGCGCTGGTGGGCCGCTCCGCCATCGTCGCGCAGGACGCGGCGGGCAACACCGCGGCGCCCCAGCTAGCCCAGGAGCTCGGCAAGCGCTACCTCGGCGGCGACTTCGGCGGATCACTGCTGCTGGCGATCATCGCCGCCGTCGCCTTCGCCACCATCCTGGCCGTCGTCGCCGGCCTCACCCTGGCCTCGTCCTCCTCGCTGGCGCACGACCTCTACGCCAACGTCCTGCGGCGCGGCCAGACGGACGAGCGGCAGGAGGTGGTCGTCGCGCGGTACTCGGCGTTCGTCATCGGCGCCGTGGCGATCGTGCTCGGCATCTTCGCCCGCAACCTCAACGTCGCCTTCCTGGTGGCGCTGGCGTTCGCGATCGCCGCGTCGGCCAACCTGCCGGCGATCCTGTTCTCCCTCTTCTGGAAGCGGTTCAACACCCGCGGCGCGACCTGGGGCATCTACGCCGGCCTCATCTCGGCCGTCGGCGTGGTGCTGCTCAGCCCGATCGCCTGGGGCGGCGTGAGCGACGCGCGCACGCCGGCCACGCTGACCGCGGCCCAGGCCAAGGACTGCGGCGTGCCGCAGAACTCCAAGGAGGTGTCCAACGCCACGGCGCTGTTCAGCTGCACCACGGCGGCGCCGATCCCGCTGGAGAACCCGGGCCTGATCTCGATCCCGATCGGGTTCATCTTCGCCGCTCTCGGGGCGATGAGCAGCAAGGAACGCGACCCGGACAAGTACAGCGAACTCGAGGCCAGGTCGCTCACAGGAGCCGGAGCCCACTAGGAGAGCACCGGGCCCGGGGGAGCCGTCGATCTTCCGGGCCCGGTACGCCGACACGCTAGGCTGTGCCCCATGGTCGTTGCGGAGCGTTACGGCGAGGGTCACCGGATCCTGCTCACCGGTGGTGCCGGGTTTGTCGGTTCCCACCTTGCCGATGCCCTGATCGCCCGGGGCGCCCGGGTCGTGGTGATCGACAACTTCCTCACCGGGAGTAAGGACAACGTCGCCCACCTCCGGGAGCACCCGCGCTTCACGCTGATCGAGGCGGACGTCACCGAGCCGCTGCCGGCGCACGAGGCGCTCGCCGCCCGTTTCGACGCGATCATGCACTTCGCCTCGCCGGCCAGCCCGACCGACTTCGCCTCGCTGCCGGTGGAGATCCTGCGGGTCGGTTCGGTGGCCACGCTGCAGCTGCTCGAGCGGGCGGTCGCCGACGGCGCCCGGTTCATCCAGGCCTCCACGTCCGAGGCGTACGGCGACCCGCTGGTCCACCCGCAGCCGGAGACGTACTGGGGCAACGTCAACCCGATCGGCATCCGCAGCGTCTACGACGAGGCCAAGCGGTTCTCCGAGGCGGCGGTCATGGGCTA
Organism: Dactylosporangium salmoneum; assembly: GCF_039532525.1. Lineage (NCBI taxonomy): Bacteria > Bacillati > Actinomycetota > Actinomycetes > Micromonosporales > Micromonosporaceae > Dactylosporangium > Dactylosporangium salmoneum. The sequence continues at coordinate 329,961 of NZ_BAAARV010000005.1, read as the reverse complement.
CCACCGCGGCCGCGGGGCCGACGTCGGCATCGTGCGGATCTTCAACACGTACGGTGAGCGGATGCGCCCCGACGACGGGCGCGCGATCCCGACCTTCATCTCCCAGGCCCTGCGCGGCGAGCCGATCACGGTGCACGGCACGGGCACCCAGACCCGCTCGATCACCTACGTATCCGACCTGGTGCGGGGGATCCTGCTGCTGCTCGACTCCACCGATACCGGGCCGGTGAACTGCGGTACCGAACACGAAATGACGATGCTGGAGCTCGCCGAGTCGATCGTGCGGCTTTCCGACAGCACCTCCCGGGTGGCGCTGGTGGCCCGCACCGCCGACGACCCGGAGCGTCGCCGCCCCGATCTGACCAAGGCGCGTGAGCTGCTCGGATACGAGCCGGTCGTCGGGCCGGAGGAGGGCCTGGCCCGCACCATCGCGTACTTCCGGGGGCGCTGACTCTCCCGGGTTCGTGCCGCGCCCGCCTCGGTTACGTGGCGCGACGGCGTGCGCTTCGTATCGTGGTGCTATGTCCACCACGCCTGCATCACGCGGCTCGTCCTCGGGTCGGGCCTCGGTGCCCGGCGCGCTCGCTGCGACGTCGGGCGCCCGCGCCCGCGTCTCCGCAGCCAACACCCCGACCAGCCCCGCCGCGCCCGGCGTGTACGGTCGTCCGCCCTCGCCTCCGCCGAACCGCCCCGGCCGCACGCCGGGCAACGGCGGCCAGTACTCGGGCCGTAAGAAGATCCGCCCGCGCTGGGGCCGCATCGCCCTTGTCGCCGGCGGCGCGATCCTCGTGCTGGCCCTGCTCGCCGGCGTGGGTGGCTTCGTCTACTACAAGTACGTCGACTCGGGCCTCAACCGCGACGACCCGTTCTCGCAGATCACCGGCGGCCGGCCGGCGAAGACGGTGGACGGCGCGATCAACATGCTGCTGCTCGGCAGCGACTCCCGCGACCCCGACAACGGGGGCAAGGCGGGCGAGTGGCGCACCGACACGATGATCCTGCTGCACATCCCCGCCGACCACAAGCACGCCTACCTGATCTCCATGCCGCGCGACCTCTACGTGTACATCCCCAAGAGCAAGACGACGCAGTACGGCGACACGAACGCCAAGCTCAACGCGTCCTTCTCCTGGGGCGGCACGCCGCTGACGGTGGAGACGATCGAGAAGTACACCAACGTCCGCATGGACCACGTGCTGCTCATCGACTTCGGCGGGTTCAAGCAGGTGATCGACGCGCTCGGCGGCATCGACATGAACATCGAGAAGGACATCACGTCGATCCACCCGCCGAAGCGGCAGTTCAAGAAGGGCATGAACCACCTCAACGGCGACGAGGCGCTGGACTACGCGCGGCAGCGGTACCAGTTCGCCGACGGCGACTTCGCCCGCATGCGCCACCAGCAGGAGATGATGAAGGCCATCCTGGACAAGGCGGTCAGCTCCGGCACCGTGTCCAACCCGGGCAAGCTCAACTCCTTCCTCAAGGCGATCACCAAGGCGATGACCGTCGACAAGGACTTCTCGCTGGCCGACATGGCGCTGCAGTTCCGCAACCTGCGAAGCGACGACCTCACCTTCATGGTCAGCCCGAACGACGGCAGCAAGAAGATCGGCGGCGAGGACGTCGTGGTGCCGGACAAGGAGAAGGCGACCGCCCTCTACGACGCCGTGCGCAACGACAAGATGGCCGACTGGATGGCGGCCAACGGGCCGAAGCCGTCCACGGCTCCGTCGGCGAAGGCCAGTACCAAATCAAAGTAATGAAACGGACAAGCCCGGGCATGTCGCCCCTTTGACGGGGTTGCATGTCCGGGCTGTCATATAGATCTCATTGCTCTGTGGGCCGATAGGCGAGTAAAAATCGCCTGTTCGAAGGCGTTCCGGGTGGTCGCGCGGTGGTCGCGGGCGAGCGGGCTCGGCACCGCGAACGTAGACTCGGATGAATCCACGCCGATGCACGGCGGGCCGGCTCGGGGGCAGTGATGCAACAGGAGTTCGACGGGGACGCCGAAGCCTCCACTATTACCCGGGTTGGCGCGAAAAGTCCGAAAAAGCCGAAACTTCCCGGACATGATCCCATCTGGGCCCGGGCGATCATCGTATTCGGGCTGGCGATCGTCCTCGTGTCCGGCACCGCGGTCGCCGGGGTCAGCATTCTCAGCCGCCGCTACACCGCGAACATCCACCAGAGCACGCTGCTCGGGGACAACTCGCGGGCCGGGGCCGGCAACGCCGACGAGCCGCAGCACACCGACATCAAGGGCCCGCTCAACTTCCTGCTGCTGGGCTCCGACCTGCGCGCGCTCGACCCCCAGGACGGCCAGCGCTCCGACTCGATCATCATCCTGCACATCCCCGCCACGATGGACCGGGCCTACCTGCTGTCCGTCCCGCGCGACCTGCGGGTGAGGATCCCCGCCTTCGCCACGACCGGCTTCCGGGGCGTGTCGCACGAGAAGATCAACGGGGCGTTCCAGTACGGCGGCGGCGGCGAAGGCGGCGTCCAGCTGCTCTCGGAGACCCTGCACGAGCTGCTCGGCATCCAGTTCGACGGCGCCGCGATCGTCAACTTCGACGGCTTCAAGGCCGCGGTCGACCTGCTCGGCGGGGTCGACATGTGCATCGACCAGAAGGTCACCTCGATCCACGTCGGCTTCGACGACAAGGGCAACTACCTCTCGCCCGACCGCGGCGGCCACCCGCAGGTCTACGAGCCCGGCTGCCACCACCTCGAGCCCTGGCAGGCGCTCGACCTCGTCCGGCAGCGCAAGAGCCTGCCCAACGGCGACTACGACCGCCAGAAGAACCAGCAGAAGTTCATCCGGGCCATGCTCAACCGGGCCAAGGAGAAGGGTCTGACCACCAACCCGATCGCGGCGGACAAGTTCATCCGCGCCATCGGCCAGGCCCTCACCGTCGACCTCAACGGCATGCAGCTGGCCGACCTGATGTTCGCGCTGCGCAACGTCAGCCCCGACAACCTGATGGGCCTGCAGGTGCCCTCGGAGCCGCAGGACATCGGCGGGATCTCCTACGTCGTCGCGCTGCCCGAGTCCGAGGCGCTCTACAAGGCGGTCCGGGAGGATCTGCTCGACTCGTGGTCGGTCGAGAACCCGACCTGGGTCAACCACATGTAGCCTGAGGCCGTGTTCAGGCGACCCTCCATCCCGGCCGTCGCTGCGGTCGACGTTGCGGAAGATGCGTACCTGCTCGACGTGCGCGAGGACGACGAGTGGACCGCGGGCCACGCGCCCGGCGCTGTCCACGTGCCGATGATGCAGGTTCCGGCCCGCATCGACGACATCCCCGAGGACCGCGACGTCGTCGTGGTCTGCCGGGTCGGCGGCCGTTCCGCCCAGGTCGTCGCGTTCCTGCAGCAGAACGGGCGGGACCGCACGATCAACCTCGACGGCGGCATGCAGAGCTGGGCGGCCGCCGGCCGCCCGATGGTGAGCGAGGACGGCGGTGCTCCCCGAGTCCTCTGAGGACTGGCGCCCGCTGGTCTTCGCACACCGGGGATCGTCGCGCCGGCACGCCGAGCACACCCTCGACGCCTACCTGCTCGCCATCGAGGAGGGCGCCGACGGGCTCGAGTGTGACGTCCGGCTCACCCGCGACGGGCACCTGGTCTGCCTGCACGACTCCCGCATCGACCGCACCAGCGACGGCCGGGGCCGGGTCAGCACCCAGACCCTGGCCGAGCTGGACCGCTACGACTTCGCCTCCTGGCGTTCCGACCTGCCCGACCCGCCCGACAGGCTGATCGTGGACCGCAACCATGTCGAGGACCGCTGGCGGAGCAAGGTGCTGACGCTGGACCGGCTGCTCGGCGTGGCCACCGACGCCGGCCGCCCGATGCGGCTGCTCATCGAGACCAAGCACCCGGTGCGCTACGGCGGCGCGGTGGAGTCCGCGCTGCTGAAGCTGCTGCGGCGGTACGGCCTGGACACCCCCGACCCCGACCGCGCCCTGCAGGTCACCGTGATGTCGTTCTCGACCACGGCGGTCCGCCGGGTGCGGCTGCGGGCGCCGGAGCTGCCCACCGTCATGCTCATCGACGTGTGGTCGGTGCCCAGCCGGATCGGCTGGCTGCCACCCGGCAGCACGATCGGTGGACCTGGCGTGCAGCTGCTGCGCGCGTCCCCGGAGATCGTGGAGCGCCTGCACCGGCGGGGGCACCCGGTGTACGTCTGGACGGTGAACGAGCCGGACGAGGTCGACCTCGCGGTCAAGCTGCGCGTCGACGGCATCATCTCCGACCGCCCGGCGTACGTGATCGATCGCCTCCGCGAGTTGGGCCACCGCGTCTAGCGCCGATGGGATCCGTCGTCACGGACACGCTGTGCGACTGAATCAAAGCTCAACAACTTTCGTCGACCACCTTTCAAAGCGAGCCCTGGCGAGGCAAACTCGCACCATGGTCGATGCTGGTCCGCTGGTTTTCGGCGGCCTTGCCGAAGTCGCGGAGGAGCTCAACTCCGGCGGCGGCGGCATCACCGGCCTGCAACGCTCCGTGGAGGTGGCCGCGGCGGCCACGGGGGCGACGGGCGCCGCGTTCATCGAGTACGCGCACGAGAACGGCCGGGTCGTGGCCGTCGCCGGGGACCTCGACTGGTCGCTCGGGCGGCCGATCGACCTCATCCACCCGGCGGTTCGGGGTCTGTTGCGGTACGGCTCCCGGGTCCGCGAGTTCCCGAGCAGCCTCATCGGCACGTCGGGCGGCCAGCAGCTCTACAGCCGCGGCCTGCACCGCGTCATGGCGTCCGAGGTGTCCGCCAACGGCACCGGCGTGGGCGTGCTCGTGGTCAGCTACCGGGACGCGGATGGGGCCGCCGACGAGGAGCAGCGCGCCGCCCTGAGCTTCCTCGCCTCGTTCGTGGCGCTGCAGTACGGCCTGGGGCGGGGCCTGCCGGTGTACGCCGACGCCCCCGCCGTCGAGCCGGCGTCCGAGCCGTTCGCCGTGCTCGACGCCGAGCGGCGGGTTCGCTCGTGGAACCCGTCGGCCGCCCGGCTGACCTCCCGGCCGGCTGAGGCCGCCATCGGCGAGCCGTGGCCCTTCCCGCTCCCCTCCGGCGAAGAGATCGTCGACCACCAGCTGCCCTGCGGCACGTGGATCGAGATCCGCGCCGCCCGGGTGCCCGCCTCCGACGACCTGGCCGTGTCCTTCCGGGCCCGCCCGGAGCAGCCGCCGGACGGCCGCGACCTGTTCATCGCGCTCACCGGCCACGAGCTGCGCACGCCGATCACGGTGATCCGGGGGTACGCCGACACGCTCGTCGACCACTGGGAGAACCTGGCCGAGGACGCCCGCCGCGAGGCGATCAACGTCGTCGGCCAGCGCGCCCGCGAGCTGAGCCGGCTGGTCGACCGCCTGCTCAACGCCGTCGGCGACGACGGCCCCACGGTGGAGTCCACCACCCTCCTCCCGTTCGACCTGGTCGAGTCGCTGGGCGCGGCCGTCGACGAGCTCAACGCCGAGCAGCGCCGCTCCCTCACCGTGACGCTGCCGCCCAACCTGCCGAAGACCCGCGGGGACCGGGCGAGCCTGGCCACCGTCCTGGCGGAATTGGTCACCAATGCTGGTAAGTACTCCCCGAATTGGGTACAGATCGAGCTGACGGCCGGCGCGGATGCGCAGACCGTGTGGTTCCGGGTCTCCGACCGGGGCATAGGCATCCGGCCGGAGCACGTAGAGCGTGCCTTCGACCGGTTCTGGCAGTTGGAAACCGGCGACCAGCGAACGAGCAGCGGCGTCGGCCTCGGTCTCTACCTGGTGCGCAGAATCGTCGAGCGTCAACATGGATGGGTATCATTGCGACCACGTCGAGGGGGAGGGACCGTCGCCGAGGTGCGACTGCCCCGAGCTGACGCCGACGGCCCCGGGGAGGCTTGAGAGCGTGTCCACAACCGTCGCGGAACCGCGCGCCTGGTGCGTCGTCGTTCCGCACCACGCGCGGGGCGCCCATGTCGCCCGCCACCGCCTTGCGGACGAACTCGACTCCCTGATCTCGGCCGACCGCCTCGACGACGCGATCGCCATTGCCGCGGAGCTCGTCGGGAATGCGGTACGGCACGCCGCGCCCCTTCCGGGTGACGTGATCCGGGTGGCTTGGCGCCTCCTGCCGGACGACACGCTGGAGATCCGCGTGACTGACGGCGGGTCGTCGGTTGGTCCGCAGTTGCGGGTCGCCGGGCCTGATTCGCTGGATGGGCGGGGGCTGACGATCGTTGCGGCGCTGTCCACCGGGTGGGGTGTGGAGCGCGACGGGCTGGGCCAGTGCGTCTGGGCCACGCTCTGAGTGCGCCGTCTTCTGTCGGTTGCGGTTGATCTTTCGATAAGTCGGGCGCTGGCGCGCCACGACTTATCGGACTTATACCCTGACCGGGCTTAAGTCAGATATCTCCTTTCCGGCGCCGCGCCCGGTAGGTCCGGAATGCCGGAGTTTCCGTGGAACGTGAGCCATCGACTCGGCTCTCGGGCGAAGCTTCCGGTCTGCGCATCGGTCCTGGCGCCGGTTCGCTTCGGGCGACCCGGCGCCCTCCCCGGGTTGCGCTGGCGGTCCGCGCTGCCCGCGCATAGTCGCCGTGTGCCGCCCGGGCGCTTCGCCTGGACGTGTCCTGTGCTGGGCCGCAGAGGGGCGGGCGACATTTCGGAAATGTCCGAAGTGTGGGACCGTGGCGGGTGAGTGACGCGCCCGGCAGTGGTGGTGTGCGCCCGTGGCGGTGCGTGAACGCCTAGGCTGGATCGCCGTGAGCAAGCGTGCTAAGACCCCCCGTGGCCGCGCCAGCGGCGAGAAGCGCGAGAAGATCAAGGACGTGTACGTCGGCCGGCCGTTCGAGGGCCTGGCCGACGAGCCGGAGTGGATCGCCCTCCGCGAACTGGTGCCGGCCGCCTCGGCGCCGTTGAAGCTGGCGCCCGCGTTCGCCGAGAAGTACGGTGACCGGCCCGTGACCCTCGCGACCGTGCTGCCGATGGCCTGGCCCGCCATGACCAAGCCCGACGGCCGTGTGCTGATCGGCCTGCAGCGCCACGTGCAGTCCGGCGACGTGTCGCGGGACCTTGCCGTCGCGCTCCAGTGTGCGCTGGAGACCCCGCCCGGCCAGACCGTCGACATCCCCGCGCTGCCCGGGCTGGGCGACCGCCTCCAGGATGTCATCGAGAACGCCCCGCTCGACATCACGGTGCACACCGGCTTCGAGTTCTGGCTCGACGAGAACGCCACCGACGACCCCAACGTGCGGGCGTCGCTGGAGCGGGCCAACGCGAGCATCTTCCCGACGGTGAAGCTGGCCGCGGCGCCGGCGACGTACTGGTGCCGGGTCACCGACCGCTCCCACGTGCGGCTGGTGCTTCCCGACGACGAGGACCGCGCGCTGGACGCCCTGTCGCGGCTCGCGGCCGGCGGTGCCCTGCTGCTCGGGGACAACACCAAGTTCGCCGGCATGTTCCGGGCCCACGGCCTGCTGGCCCCGGTCTGGGACCTGCCGCTGGAGATCGAGGCCGAGCACTGGGAGGCCCCGGTGGCGGACTTCGCCAAGCGGTACGCCGAGGCCTTGGCCGTCACCGACCCGCTGACCGCCACCGAGCGCCGCAGCAAGCAGGGCCTGATCGGCCGCCAGCAGCCGCTGCGTTAGGCCCGGAACGCCCCGGCAAGGACGGTAAATCGGGCATGACGCCCGTCGGGGTATAAATCCGATAAGTCGTGGCGCGCCAGCGCCCGACTTATCGGACAAAAACGAGGCTACGAGAGCAGGCGTGCGATCGGGGCGGACATGCAGCGCGGTCCGCCCCGGCCCGAGCCCAGCTCCGAGCCCGAGATCCGGATGACCTCGATGCCTTGCCGCTCCAGCTGCGCGTTGGTCTCCACGTTGCGCTCGTAGGCCACACACAGGCGCGGCGCGATCGCGAGGGTGTTGTTGCCGTCGTCCCACTGTTCGCGCTCGGCGGTCACCGGGTCGAGGCCGGTGTCGATGACCCGCAGGGTGTCGATGCCCATCGCGGCGGCCGCGGCGGTGAGGAACGGGGCCGGGCCGGTGCACGTCTCGGCCGTCAGCGTCCAGGCCTGCAGGGAGCTGGCGACGTTGGGGTACATCACGACCGCGTCGACGTCCACCATGGTGCAGACGGTGTCGAGGTGCATGGTGGCCCGCTCCTGGGCGATCGGCACCACGAGCACCGTGTGGGCGAGACCGGTGGCGAAGCAGCGGCGGGCCAGTCGTTCCGCGCCCGACGGGCGGGTCCGCTCGCCGACGCCGACCGCGAGCACGCCCGGGGCGAGCAGCAGCACGTCGCCGCCCTCGAGGTGCTCCAGCGCGGGGTCGTAGAGCATCGTGGTACCGCTGAATCGTGGATGATGCCGATAGATGGCGTGCGTGAGGGTCGTCTCCCGGCGCCGCGCCGGCATGGCGAGGCTCGTCACCGCCACCTGGGCGCCGATCCACACCGACGAGTCGCGGGTGAAGAGCAGGTTGGGCAGCGGGTCGATCACGAAGTCGCCCGGGGCCATGAGCGCATGCACCAGGCCGCCGCCCCGGCCCAGCTCGGCCCGGGACAGGCCGGCGATGAGCGTGGTGGCCAGCTCCGCCGCGGTCAGGCCGGTCAGGTGCTCCGCCACGTGCTCGCGCAGCGCGTCGCCGAGCCGGACGTCGGCCAGCACGGCGGCGCAGACCTCGGCGCGGGCCGCCTCGACGGTGAGCGTCTCGGCCAGGAGCGAGGCGAGGTACAGCACCTCCACGCCGTGGGACCGCAGCGCCGCGGCGAAGGCGTCGTGCTCCTCCTGGGCGCGCCCGACCCACGGGATGCCGTCGAAGAGCAGAGAGTCGTTGTTGCGCGGGGTCAGCCGGGCGAGCTCCGGCCCGGGGCGGTGCAACAGGACCGTGGCCAGGCGTCCGACCTCGTTGTCGACACTCATGGGGCCAGCCTAACGGGGGTCCGAACGGTCCCCGGTTGTCACCATGTGAAATTCATTACCCGTCGTGAATGTGGCATTCATCCCAGTCATTCCATGTCACTCCGACTTTCAGTCATGCGTAGTGCACGCTCGCTCACGTACGGTGTTTGGACACACGCAACCGAAGCGGCGACATCGGAGGTGTGCGAGAGATGACCGACGTCCTGTACCGCGGTCAAGATTCGCAGCCCGAAAGGTTCGACCAGCGCGTCATCGTTGACGCGGGTCGAACGACCCCCATCGACTGGGTTCGCACCCGTCGGGCGGAGCGCGAGACGCGCCGGGAGGAAGCGGCGCACAGCCGCCTCTACCGCCGTATCGGCACGCTGATCGGCCACCTGGGCGACGAATGGCACGTGCTGGACCTCCGCGAGCTCGGCGGGGTCGAGCGCATCGGGTTCCTCGCGGTCGGGCCGGGCGGCGTCTTCGCCGTGACGGTCAAGGACCACGGGCGCAGCCGGGTCTCCTTCGCCGGCGATGTCGTGCAGATCGACGGGAAGCGCCCGCGGTACGTCGAGGAGGCCCGCCGCGAGGCCAAGGCCGCCTCGGAGGCGCTGTCGCGCAGCGCGGGCGTGTCGATCCCCGTCATGCCCGTCCTCGCCTTCGCCGGCACCGGGCGGATCAGCTTCTACGGGGTGCCCAAGGGCTGCCTGGTCACCGCGTACCACGAGTTGCCCCGGGTGCTCAACGCCCGCGGCCAGCGGCTCGCCGCGGAGACCGTGGACAAGGTGTTCGCCCTGGCCATGCACCCCGGCACCTGGTTCCAGCCGGACTACGGCGACCTCGCCGAGGACTACCGCTGGTACCGCGAGGGCGAGCAGGTGGGCACTGACAAGCGGGGTCACGCGGAGTAGCCTCTTCGAGGTGGCCGGAAGCGATGCGATCGTCGATCGGGCCGAAACGCCGGGTGTTCGCATTCGCACGAGCGGTGCCTGAGGAGGCGCTGTGCCGCAGCACGTCGAGTTCTCCATCTCCGACCCGCACCAATCGCGCGCGCACGACCGCTCCCAGGATCCGGCCGAGTCGTCCCTGGACCGCTGGGGCGCGACCGTCGACGCGGCGGCCGAGCCCTGCCTGGTGATCGACTCCGACGTGGTCGTGGTGGCGATGTCGGCCTCGTTCGAGGAGATGCTGGGCCTGGACGGCTCGCCGCTCAACCGCCCGCTGCTCGACGGCGACGGGGTGCTGCAGCTGCTCGACTTCGGCGACGGCAAGGCGCTGGAGCAGATCGAGGTGGCCCGGATGCCCACGCTGCTCGCGCTGACGTCGGGGCGGCTGGCCCGCGGCCTCGTGCGCATCAAGTGCGCCGACGCGCCGTGCACCTTCGACGCGATCGCCACTCCGCTCAAGGACGACGGCAAGGTCGTCGGCTCGCTGACCTTCTTCTCGTTAATCCAATAGGGCAGAAGTTCGTCAATACGGAGTTACAGAGATCACGCACGTCGCCACGGTGCGCGTTGGGGCCTTACGCTCCTAGCATGTTGGACCTCACGCTCCTGCCGGGCGACTACGCGATCTGCCGGCTCCCGGCCCGATCGCCGATGCCCGCCGGGCTCGCCGAGGCCACCATGTCCGGCGCGGAGGTCATCTCGGTGACCTGGACGCCGGAGGAGGTCTCCATCCTCTGCCCCGCCGCCGCCGTCGGGCTGCTGCCCCCCGAGGGCGCGACCGTCGAGGCCCCGTGGCGGTGCCTGCGGGTCGCCGGCCCGGTCCAGCTCGCATTGACCGGCATCCTTGCGTCCATCGTCTCTCCGTTGGCTGAAGCGCGGGTGAACATCTTCGCCTTCTCCACCTTCGACACCGACTATCTGCTGGTCCCGGCGGTGCGGCTGAGCGAGGCCCTGGCCGCCCTGGGCGATGCCGGACACCGGGTCAGCACCTGACTTCCTCCCGTCATCCGCCGCTCTTACGATGGGCGGATGCGAAGGGCGGCCACCATGCTGGCAATCGTCGGTCTTGGATGTCTGCTCGGTGCCTGCCGGCACCCGGCCGACGCGCCGACCCGCACCGCGCCGTCCCCCGGACCGTCGCTCATCAGCCCCGCCCCGCTCTTCGGGGAGCCCGGCACGCCGAGCACCACGTTCTCGACGTCGTCCCTGCCGTCGTCGCCCAGCGCGTCGCCGAGCCGCAGCGCCTCGCCCAGCCCGAGCGGGTTCCCGGAGGGGTACATCAGCTACTGCAACGGCCGCCCGAGCGGGGAACAGGTCATCGCCGTGGTCCGGCGGGCCCGGCCCAACCTGCCCACCGGCAGCGGGGTGAGCGTGCAGCAGCAGCCGGAGTGTGCGGGGATGTGGCAGTACACCGTGCTCACCGTGACCGGCAGCGAACCGCTGCAGGTGATCACCAAGGGTGAACCCTCGGCGCTGAGCGTCGTCACGGTGGGCACCGACCCGTGCACGGTCGAGGTGCGCGCCACGGCACCCCCCGCGTTCGTGGATGCCGTCGGCTGCTGACTACGCTGGGTGCTATGCCTGGTGTGCCGCCGACGCGGTTCGTGTACCTGGGTCCGGAGGGCACCTTCTCCGAGCAGGCGCTCAAGACCATTCCGGCCGCCGAGCGCGGCGTCCTGACCCCCGCGCGCAGCGTGCCCGAGGCCCTGGACGCGCTGCGCAGCGGCGACGCCGACGCGGCGCTCGTGCCGTTGGAGAACTCGATCGGCGGCCAGGTCGGCGTGACGCTGGACGAGCTGGCCGGCGGCGACCCGCTCATGATCACCCGCGAGGTGGTGCTCCCGGTGCAGTTCGTCCTCGCCGCCCGCGAGGAGAGGCCACTGGATTCGGTACGGTCCGTCGCCGCCCACCCGCAGGCCGGCGCGCAGTGCCGCCGTTGGCTGCGCGAGCACGCGCCCGGCGCGACGGTGGTCGACGTGCTGTCCAACGCGGCCGCGGCCATCGGCGCCGCCGAGGGCGAGTTCGACGCGGCGGTGTGCGCGCAGATCGGCGCCGCGCGGTACCGCCTGCACGTCCTGGCCAAGGACATCGCCGACAACCCGAACGCGATGACCCGCTTCGCCCTGGTCGGCCGCCCGGGGCCGCTGCCCCCGCCGACCGGCGACGACCTCACGACGCTGGCCGTCTACATCGCGCACGACCGGGTCGGCGCGCTGCTGGCGGTGCTCACCGAGCTGTCGGTGCGCGGGGTGAACCTGTCCCGCATCGAGTCCCGGCCGACCGGCGAGCGCCTGGGGCGGTACGTCTTCTTCCTCGACTGCGGCGGGCACGTCGCCGACCTGGCCATGGGCGAGGCGCTGCAGGGGCTGCGGCGCATCTGCGCCGACGTGCGGTTCCTCGGCTCCTACCCGCGGGCCGTGAACGGCGACCCGCCCCCGCGCCCGGCGCCGGGCCTGGCCGACGGGGACTTCGCCGACGCGGCAGCCTGGCTGGCCAGGCTCCGCGCCGGCGAAACGTCGTAAGGGTCAGCCGCTCAGGACGCCGTTGAAGAGTCCGCCGCCGCTGCTCTGCTGAGCGGGGGACGGCTTGCCCTCGCTCGGCTGCACGATCACGAAGCCCTGGCCCTGCAGCGCCAGCTGGAACAGCTCGCCCGAGCCGCCGCGCAGGATCGACTTGAGGCTCTGGTTCTTCTGGATGGTGGTCTGCAGGCTGCTCGACCAGCCGACGACCGCGTCGGTGTCGACGCAGACCGGGGCCTGCGGGGTCACCGGGATCACGATCGGCGCGCCCTCGGAGACGATGGCGAGCCGGCCCTGGCCGGTGAAGACGCAGTTGAAGAGGCCGCCGCCGAACATGCCGGCGCCGCGGACCATCTGGATGTCGTACCGCAGCGTCGGATCGAAGCAGAGCACGTTGCGCCCGTTGATGGACAGCGCGTCGTTCGCCTCGAGGTCCAGGATGAAGCACTCGGCCGCGCCGGAGGCGAACCACACCTCGCCCTGACCGCGCACGCTCATCAGGGACACGCCCTCGCCGGTGACCGCGCGCTTGAGGAAGTTGCCGACGCCCTGGCTCTTCACCTCGAAGCCGAGGCTGCCGCGGAAGGCGACCATGGCGCCCTGACGGGCCAGGGCCTCGCCGTTGACGACGTACTTGACGCACCTGGAGTGTTGCAGGGTCATGCCGACCTGGGTGGGGGGCTGGGCCATATTCTCGGCCTTGAAGATGTCACCTCGCACGATCCGCAGCGTAGCGAACGGCAAGGGGCCCGTGACCAGCGCGTGTAGGCCCGTTACCTTCCCGCGACCAGTTATGGTGCTCAGTCGAGCAGGCCGTGCGGGCGCTCCTGCGACGGCTGCACGACCACGAAGCCCTGCCCGGCGAGGCTCATCGTGAACGCCTCGCCCGTGCCGCGGCCCAGCAGCGTGCCCGGGCCGGCCTGGTCCGCGCGGTGGTTCTGCAGCCGAAGGCCGGGCCGTTGCGACTCCTTCTCCAGGTTCTCGGTGGAGAACAGCGCGCTGCGCATGGCGGGTGGCCCCTCCCAGCGGGGCCCCCGGCTAGTCCCAGCCCAGCTCGTGGAGCCGCTCGTCGGAAATGCCGAAGTGGTGGGCGATCTCGTGCACCACGGTGATCGCGACCTCCTCGACGACGTCGTCCTCATCGTCACAGATGCCGAGGATCGGCTTGCGGTAAATCGAGATCCGGTCGGGCAGCACGCCCGCGTAGTCCCACCCGCGCTCGGTCAGCGCGTGCCCCTCGTAGAGGCCCAGCAGGTCCGGATCGTCCGGCGGTGCGTCGTCGACGACCAGGATGACCACGTTGTCCATGAGATCGAGCAGCTCCGGGGGCACCTCGTCGAGCGCCTCGCCCACCAGTTCCTCGAACCGCTCCTTGCTCATGCTTACCGGCATGCGAAAGAGGGTCCCCGAAAACGGGAACCCTCTCAACAACGTTCCGGCGAACGTCAGACGAGCTGGGCGTCGAGCGTGATCTCGACCGCCGCCAGCGCCTTGGAGATCGGGCAGCCGGCCTTGGCCTCCTGCGCGAACTTCTCGAACTCGGCCGCCTCGAGCCCGGGCACGTCGCCGCGCGTGGTCAGGTCGATGCGGGTGATGGCGAAGCCGCCCTCGACCGCCCCGAACTGCACCGCCGCGGACGTCTCGACCGACGTCGGGGTGTGCCCGGCCTTGGCCAGGCCGTTGGAGAGTGCCATCGAGTAGCAGGCGGCGTGGGCCGCGGCCACCAGCTCCTCGGGGTTGGTGCCTTCGCCGCTCTCGAAACGGGACGGGAAGGAGTAGTTGCCCTGGAACGTGCCCGAGCCGGTGGCGACGGTGCCGGAGCCGGAGCGGAGATCGCCCTCCCAGCGGGCGGAAGAAACGCGAGTTGGCATGAACCAGACGCTAGCCCATTCCGTGTCCCGGGTGGGACGAGCTCGGCATTCGGAAGGGGGGAAGTTGATGCCCGGCAAACTGGTGCTGACCACGGCAAACCGGATCGGTAAGGGAGGGCCCGCCCGCGTCGGCGTGGCACGCGTCACGGCCGGCGGCCGGCCCGGGCCGGCGTCGCTGCCGCTGCCCGGCTTCGCCTGCGGACCGATCACCATCGGAAGGGCGCCTCGGGGGGCATACGCCTGAGCGCTCCGGCCTCTAGCATGCGGCTATGCCTGAGCAGCCCTTCGCCATGCCGGACATCGTTCCCCCCGCACCGGTGGAGGAGCCAAGTGCCGAAACGCCGGATCCGGTACCGCAGGAGCGGACCCGCCCCAACGTCTTCGCGCTCGTCGCCGGGGTGGTCGGGCTCGTGCTGGCCGGGGCGGCGCAATACCTGCCCTGGGCCAATCTGGCGTTGGGCAGCACTGGGATGCGCTCGACCTTCGAGGTCGACCCGGAGTCCGGCGGCGTGTCGTCGGCGGGCCGCACCGTGGGAGTGCCGATGGCGTACCTCACCAGCTCACACGTGACGGTGTACCTCTTCACGCTCGCCCTGGCCGTGGCCGCGGTCGCCGTGGTGCTCTCGGTGACCGGCCCGGCCCGCCGCATCGCCACCGGCGCGGCGGCCGGCCTCCTGGGCGTGAACGTCCTCATCCTGCTCGGCCTGCGCCCGGTCATCCTCCACCTCGGCAGCACCACCTACGCCGCGCTGATGGTGGACAGCGAGAACGTGAAGACCGGCCCGGGGTACTACCTCGCCTACGCCGCCATCCTGGTGTTCGCCGCCGCCCTCGTGCTCGCGACGGTGCGGTTCCCGGCCCGAGGCTTCCGCCGCCAGGCCCAGGAGATCGAGGGTGACGAGCCGCTGGAGCTCACCGTTACGCCTGTGGTTCCTGCGCAGTACCAGTAGGCGCGCCTGTAAGACGTTCCAGTGAACGTTCGGTCGAGTTTTACTCGCAGCCTGTCACCGGTGGGGGTGACGGAGGTACGGTTGCTGCCCCGCTGATGCGGAAGGAGCAGCACACATGCGCGGTTCTGGCCTACCGAAGCTGATCGCGACGGACCTCGACGGCACGCTCGTGCGTAGTGACGAGAGCGTGTCGGAGTACACCCGCGGGGTCCTTGAACGCGTCCGTGCCGCCGGCATTCACGTTGTCGGCGCCACCGGCCGCGGCCCCCGCCTCACCGAGCTCGTCCGCCGGGACATCCCGGCCGCCGACTTCCTGGTCATGGGCGGCGGCAGCCGGGTGTTGGACGTGCGCGACCCCGAGCACCCCCTCGTCCTGCGCGACGAGCGCCTCGACGGCGCGGTCCTGGCCGACGTGCTGGCCCGCCTGGAGCGCGAGCTGGGCACCCTGTCGGTGCTCATCGAGGCCGGCGACCACCACGAGGCCCCGCTGTG
The DNA here is from genome assembly GCF_039532525.1 of Dactylosporangium salmoneum. NCBI lineage: Bacteria > Bacillati > Actinomycetota > Actinomycetes > Micromonosporales > Micromonosporaceae > Dactylosporangium > Dactylosporangium salmoneum. Next base: position 314,286 of record NZ_BAAARV010000005.1, on the reverse strand, counting down.
GGGCGACACCGACCCGAACTGGCGCTACGACGCCGTCGAGGCCCGCGTCCGCGCCGAGTGCCTGACCGGCCCGGTCATCAAGGGCTTCGCCCGCCACCCCGCCTGCCACGTCGACGACCTGCTGGCCATCGCCCAGCGCATCATCCCGCCCGAAATCGCCACGGTCACCCAGGCCGGCCTCGGCTACATCGAGATCTGCCCGCCCGGCGTCGACAAGGCCACCGGCCTGATGGTCGTCGCCACCGCCCTCGGCATCGACCCGGGCGACGTGCTGGTCTTCGGCGACATGCCCAACGACATCCCGATGTTCCGCTGGGCCGGCTTCGCCCGGGTCGCCGTCGCCAACGCCCACCCCCACCTGCGCGCCCTGGCCGACGAGACGACGCTCACCAATGACGAGGACGGCGTGGCCACGTACCTGGAAGCTATGTTGAGGCTGTGAAGCTGGTCGCCACGGATCTGGACGGCACGCTGGTCCGCAACGACCGCACGGTCGGCCCGCGCACCGTCGAGGTCTTCCGCCGCCTGGAGCGCGCCGGCGTGGTCATCGTCCTGGTGACGGGCCGCCCGATCCGGTGGATCTTCCCGGTGTACGAACAGCTGGGCGTCCGTGCCCTGGCCATCTGCGCCAACGGCGCCGCCACCTACGACCCGTCCACCGACACCATCGTCCACAGCACCCCTATCGAGGCCGAGGTCCTCGCCGAGGTCTGCGCCCGCCTGCGCGCCACGGTCCCCGGCGTCGTCTTCGCGGTCGAACGCGACGGCGGCCGCCAGATGCGCCACGAGCCCGAGTTCCCGGTCGGCCCGTGGGAGGCCGATCACCAGTCGGTCGGCCCGTGCACGTACGCGGAGATGCTCACCCGCCCGGCCTCCAAGCTGCTGGTCCGGGCCGGCGCGCAGCTCCCGGACGAGTTCACCGCCCGCGTGGGCGCCTGCCTGCAAGGCCTGGCCGAGGCCACGAACTCCTCGTCGAGCGGGATGGTCGAGGTCTCGGCGGCCGGCGTGACGAAGGCGTCGGCGCTGGACCGGGTGGCCCGCTCGCACGCGTTGACTCCGGCCGACGTGATCGCCTTCGGCGACATGCCCAACGACCTGCCCATGCTGACCTGGGCCGGGCGGGGGGTGGCGATGGCGAACGCTCATCCGGCCGTTCGGGCGGCCGCGGCCGACATCACTTCGAGCACCAACGAGGACGAGGGCGTGGCGGCGTACCTCGAGCGGTTCTACAACTACTGACCGCTTGTCCTATAAGTCGGATAAATCCAGACGCTGGCGCGTCCGGATTTATCCGACTTATACCTTATTTCTCGTGCTGGGCGACATGCGGAAACCGGCACCACGCGGGGAAGCGGGCAAAGCTCCACGCGTGGCCGGCGCCTCCGGCGCCTCCGGCGCCCTCCGTGCGCCTCTGGCGCCTCCGTGAACGCGTTGGCCGAGCCGTCGGGGCGCTCCGGCGCCGCGGTGCGCCCGCATCGTGAACGCGTTGGCCGAGCTGTCGGGGCGTTCCGGCGCCGCGGTGCGCCCGCATCGTGAACGCGCTGGCCGAACCGTCGGGGTGCTCCCGCGCCGGCGCGCGTCCGGCGCGGCGCTCGACCGGGCGGGCTGTTCGCCACGGCTCGTCGTCCGGCTGCGACGGATGAGGACGAGCGGACCCGCCGGCGACCCGAGAAGGGAGCGCCGGGGGTCCGCCCGGAACCAGACTTACAGGTACTGGCCCGTGCCCGAGGGAGCGTGCGCGGGCTGGCCCGGCAGGTTGCCGCCCGGCCCGCCGGTCAGGGCCGGCCGCCCGCGCATCTGCTCGAGCTGGACGCGGGCCGCCATCTGCTGGGCGACCAGCGCGGCCTGGATGCCGTGGAAGAGGCCCTCCAGCCAGCCGACCAGCTGGGCCTGGGCGATGCGCAGCTCGGCCTCGCTCGGGGTGGTGTCGTCGTCGAAGGGCAGGGACAGCCGCTCCAGCTCCTCGCGCAGCTCCGGGGCCAGCCCGTCCTCCAGCTCGGTGATCGAGCGGCGGTGGATCTCCTTCAGGCGCTGGCGGCCGGCCTCGTCGAGTGGGGCGGCGCGGACCTCCTCGAGGAGTTGCTTGATCATGCTGCCGATGCGCATGACCTTGGCGGGCTGCTCGATCAGCTTGCTCGGGTCTTCGGCGTTCTCGTCCTCGCCCGTGGACATCGTGCCCAGCGGCCGACCGTCGGGGCCGACGACCAGCACGGTGCGCGACTCGTCCTGCGCCTCTTCTGCCATGGTTCCTAGTTTTGCCTAAGCTCCCGGACCCGACCACCAAGGGGGTGCCGAACCGGCCCTCTGTTGCCACCCTTCGTGACGCGGTAACGTCTGCCGGTGACGAGCGATCAACGTGACGTGCTGCACCGTCCGGCCCCGCCGCCGGACTTCACGCTGCGCTACGGCGAGCATCCCGATCACGTTGCCGATGTGCGGCTGCCTGAGGTACAGGATGCGCCTCTCGTCCTTTTCGTGCATGGAGGGTTCTGGCGGCAGGAGTGGGACCGCGCCCATGCGGGGCCGCTGTCGGCCGACCTCGCGGCCCGTGGGTACGCCGTCGCGACGATCGAGTTCCGCCGGACCGGGCAGACCGGGGGCGGGTGGCCCGGGACGTTCTCCGACGTGGCCGCGGCGGCGGTGGCGGTGCCGGACCTGCTGGCCAAGGAGGTGGCGCACCGCGGGCTGCGGTCCGTCAAGGTCGACCGGCCGATCCTCGCCGGGCACTCGGCCGGCGGGCACCTCGCGCTGTGGTACGCCGCGGTGGCCCCCGACGCCGTCGGCGGGGTGGTCGCGCTGGCCCCGGTGGCCGACCTGAGGCGCGCGTACGAGCTCGACCTCGACGAGGGCGCCGTTGCCGATCTGCTCGGCGGGGCGCCCGACGCGGTGCCGACCGCGTACGCCTCGGCCGACCCGATGGTCAACCTGCCCTCGGGGGTGCAGACCGTGATCGTCCACGGCGAGGACGACGACATCGTGCCCGTCTCGCTGTCGCGCGACTACTGTCGGTCGGCCCGCCGGGCCGGCGACGACACCACGCTGGTGGAACTGGCGGGCGCCGGGCACTTCGCCGTGATCGATCCCCTGTCGGGCGCCTGGCCCGCCGTGCTGGCCGCCTTCGGCACGGTGACCAGGGGCGAGCGGGTGGGGTGACCAGGACCGGGGGCCTCGCCGACGATTGACTCTCCGGCGCGAAGGCGGTAGAACGCACCGTGGGCTGTAGGCTCAGGCGCGCCTGCGTCTCAGTGCAAGGGCCACGCTGTGTGTCGACTCCCGGCGCTGTTCGGGGTCCCGGGGAGGAATAGCACGTGTCCCACCTGAACCGCCGCCAGGCGCTCCGGCTGTTCGCGGCCGCGGGCATGGCCGGCATGACCGCGCCGATCCTTTCCGCGTGCACCAGCGGCTCCAGCACGACGACCGACACCGCCGCGCCCAGCGGCCCGCCGATCAAGATCGGCATGATCGTGCCGCAGACCGGCATGTTCAAGGACCTGGGCAACGAGCTCGACAACGGCTTCAGCCTCTACCTGCAGCTGCACGACCAGAAGCTCGGCGGTCGGCAGGTCAACCTGATCAAGGTCGACGAGGGCGAGACCGCCGAGTCCGGCAAGGCGGCCGCGGAGAAGCTCGTCAAGGAGCAGAAGGTCCTCGCCGTCACGGGCGTGGTCAACCCGCAGTCGATCCTCGCCATGAAGGACACCATCGAGGCGGCCCAGATCCCGCTGATCGGCTCCAACGCGTCGCCCGCGCAGCTGCAGCTGATGGGGCCGAAGTACATCTGGCGCACCTCCTTCGTGTCGACCGAGCCGGGCAGCGCGCTCGCGCACTACGCCGCGGCCAACGCCGGCGGGCCGGTCGCGGTCGTCGGGCAGGCCGGCCCGGGCGGCGACGACGACGAGGTGCGGGCCTTCGCCGAGAGCCTCAGGAGCGCCGGCGGCACGGTGGCCGGCGCGCAGCGGACCACGCCCTTCGGCAGCAAAGACTTCGGCAACCTGTTCCAGCAGGTCAAGAACTCCGGGGCGGCCGCCATGTACGCGATCTACAGCGGCGCCACGGCGGTCGAGTTCGTGAAGCAGTACCGCGCGGCCCACTTCCCGCCGACGTTCAAGCTCTACGCGCCGGGCAGCCTGACCGAGGGGTACGTCCTGAAGCAGCAGGGCGACACGGCCAAGGACATCTACACGGCGCTGAACTACTCGCCCGACCTCGACAACGCCGCCAACCGGCGCTTCATCGCCGACTACCAGAAGGCGTTCGGGACCGTGCCCTCGACGTACGCGATGGCCTCCTACGACGCCGCCGTGGTGCTCGACAAGGCGATCACCGACGCCACCAAGAGCCTGGACTCGTTCTCGCTCAACGCGGCGATCGGGCGCCTCGGTCAGATCGACAGCCCGCGCGGCGGCTGGCAGTTCTCCCAGACCCGCACGCCGCTGCAGCGGTGGTACCTCAGGCAGGTCCGCTTCGACGGCGCGGTGCTCTCCAACGTGCTGACGGCGGAGCTCACCACCCTCTAGCAGTGGCTAGGCCGCCCCGCGCCGCTTGAGGGTGGCCACCGCCGAGCCCGCCAGCGTGAGCAGGCACTCGGGCAGCTTGCCGTCGACCAGCGCCACGGTGAACAGCGCCGTGGCGCTCGGGGCGTCCTCGTTGGCGTACGCGCTGACGAACCGCGCCACCCAGCGCTTGTCGTAGTTGGCGTCGTCGATGTCCGGGAAGTCCAGCCGCCACGGCCCGCGGGCCAGGTTCTCGCCCACCATCTCGCCGGCCAGCCGCCACGCGACGTCGTACGCGGCACTCATGCCGCGCCGGTCGACGACCGAGTCGAAGGTCTTGACCACGGCGTCCTCGTCGCCCGCGAGCGCCGACTGCAGCACCTGGGCGGCGTCCAGATGCGTCTCGTCTCCCGGGTCATCCACGCCGCAACCGTATGTCGCGCGGTCAAGAGGCGCTCGTCGCTTTTGGGTTTTTTGTGCGGTACCGCGGAAAAGCCGGACGTCCTCAGGCGCGCCGCAGCGCGCAGGTCAGCCGCGCGGTGCACACGCGCTCGCCGGCCTCGTCGGTGATGGCGATCTCGTAGGTCGCGATCATGCCGCCCAGCCGCAGCGGGGTGGCCACGCCCGTCACCAGGCCCGTGCGGGCCGACTTGTGATGCGTCGCGTTGACCTCGATGCCCACCGCGATGCCGTTGAACAGCCGGGCCGCGTGCATGGCCGCGCCGATGGAGCCGAGCGTCTCGGCGAGCACGACCGAGGCGCCGCCGTGCAGCAGTCCGTACGGCTGGATGTTCCCGGCTACCGGCATGGTCGCGACGACCCGCTCGGGCGATGCCTCCAGCAGGACGATGCCCATGCGCTCGGGCAGGGTGTCCTGCAGCGACATGACCCCTGGCAGGACCTTACCGTCCGTGACTTCCGACTCCGTGTCCGCATCCGCCATGCCGGAAGCGTACCCGCGCCCCGACTTAAGTCGCGGCGCCGTCCGCGCTAAGGTGCGCACGGCACCTCTGGGGAGGCCATTGGGGAGGAGAACGCCCATGCGCGCACGGTCGGCCACCGCCATCGTGGGAGCGATCACGGCGATAGGAGTGCTGCTCGCCGCATCCGGCTGCACGTCCGATACGCAGAGTAACAAGAACGCCGCGTCGGCCCCGGAGGTGCGCCTCTACGGCACCGACGGCAACATGGCCAACTCGTTCGGTGACGCGCTCAAGGACTCCCCGGCCGTGCTCACCGGCATGAAGGGCACCACCCCGCTGACCCCGCTCAGCGAGGACTTCAAGCGGCGCGTGAAGACCATCGACTCGTCGCTGACCGACTTCAACTATGCCGGCGAGTCCTACGACGCCGTCGTCATCGCCGCGCTGGCCGCCGAGGCCGGCAAGTCGAGCGACCCCGCCTCGATCGCCAAGCAGATGATCGGCGTGACCACCGGCGACAACCCGTGCGACACCGTGGCCGCCTGCCTCACCGCCGCCAAGTCGGGCAAGGACTTCAAATATCGCGGCGTCTCGCTGCGCAGCAGTGGCTTCACGAGCGTCGGAGAGCCTTCGGCCGCGTCGTACGGCGTGCTGAACTTCGGCAACAACAACCTCATCGACGACGCCAAGACCGAGTTCGTCGGCGCCGGCGACGCGAAGACCGAGGACAAGACTCCCCCGCCGGCCGTCTCGGGCAGCGCGACCTCCGGCGGCAAGCCGCAGAAGCCGCCGCTGAAGTACGGCCTGCTGCTGCCCAAGACCGGCGCGCTGGCGTTCCAGGGCCCGCCGATGTTCGCCGCGGCCAAGCTCGCCATCAAGGAGATCAACGAGGCCGGCGGCGTGCTCGGCCAGCCGGTCCAGGTCGAGGAGGGCGACGACGGCACCAACCCCGACGTGGCCAAGTCGACTGCCCAGCAGTTCATCTCCCACGGCGTCGCGGTCATCATCGGGGCCGGCGCCTCCGGCGTCAGCGCGGCGGTCATCCCGCAGGTCGTGCAGGCCGGACGCGTGATGATCTCGCCCTCGGCGACCTCGGACGCGCTCACGACGATCGACGACAAGGGCTTCTTCTTCCGCACCTCGCCGCCGGACGTACTGCAGGCCAAGGCGGTCGCCGACATCATCATGCGCGACGGGCACACGAAGGTCGCGATCATCGCGCGCGGCGACAACTACGGCAAGGGCCTCGCCGACGGGGTCAAGGCCGACCTGGTCTCCGCCGGCATCAAGCCGGAGAACATCCTGGTCAAGGAGTACGAGGCCAAGGACAAGTACGAGAAGGACGACGGCCCGAAGATGTTCAACCCGGTCACCACCGAGATCAAGAACTTCGGGGCCACGGGCATCCTGGTCGTCGGCTTCGACGAGTCCGCGCTGGCCATCAAGTCGCTGGTCGCCGGGGGCGTCAAGGCCTGATCATTCTGTCGGTTTCTGGGCTCGCGCACGGCGGGTCCAGGGCCTACGGTGAAGCCGATTGCCCCCGAGTCAGGTGAGAGGACCACCGGATGAGCGAGAACGAGACCGTCGAGACCCGCGGTGATGAGCGCGTGGAGCTTCTCGTCGGCGACACGAACAACGACGGCAAGCCCGACCTCTGGGCGGTCGACACCGACGGGGACGGCAAGGCTGACCTGTTCCAGTTCGACACCAACGGCGACGGCAAGGTCGACATCACGATGAGCGACCTCGACCAGGACGGCACCCCGGACGAGGTCGTCGACGGCGACGGCGGCCTGCCCCCGGCGTGACCCGCTGCTGACTCGACGGGGAAGTGG